>JAYWAJ010000387.1:0-3907 GCA_043782525.1 Deltaproteobacteria bacterium
GCCAGCGCCAGGTTGACGCCGAAGAGGACGCCCATCGCATGGGCGACGTCGTGGGGCAGCTGGAAGGCGGCGAGCGCCAGCATGGCGACGGCGATCTCCACCGCCCAGGCCAGCGCGGAGAAGCCCGCGGCCTGCGCCACCGCGCCCGGATTGCGCGCAGCCACGAGGCCGGTCCGCATCCGCGAGACCAGGCCGGCGATCCGCCCCGGCGGGTGCGTCTCCGGATGCCGGGCCAGCCAGACGAGGAGGCCGACCAGCCCGATCATCACCGCCATGCCCGTCCAGAGCACGACCTTCATCCAGCGCGGCACCGGGAGCAGCAGGGGCAGCACGGCCGCGAAGGTGAACATGACCAGGCCGTTGATGGTGTGATCCAGCGCGACGGTGCCGGTCGAGGCCGCCCGCCCCATGCCGGTGGCGCGGGCCATCAACTCCATGCGCACCGCTTCGCCCGCGCGCATGGGCAGGAGCGCGCTGGCCGCCTGGCCGACGTACATGGCGGCGATGGCCGTCCGGCGCGGGACCTTCTGCACCGCCGACACCAGCGACGACCAGCGCAGCCCCTGCAGCGCCGTGCAGGGGAGGCCCACCGCGGTGGCGATGAGGGCGAGGCGCAGGTCCGCGCCGGCGAAGGAGCGGAAGACCTGCTCCCAGTCGAGCCGGCGGGCGAAGACGATCAGGCAGGCGCCGATCGCGAGCCAGGCGACGATGCGGAGGGCGAAGAAGAGGCGCTGGCGCGAAGGCATGCGCGAAATCTAGCTACCGTTCCTTCGCGTGGGGCTCGGCCTGGCCGGAAGTGGACGGCGCCGCGTGGGGAGCCGCGCCCGCCCTGGGGGCAGGCGCCGGCCGCTGTTGTCCACCCTGTCGCGGTGCGGGCACGCCGCCGAAGTAGCCGGGGTGCGTCGGCCGTCCACCTTGCTCCTGCGGCTGCGGGCGCGGCTCGGCCTGCTGCGCATGCGGCCCCGCCTGCTGCGCCCGCGGCTCCGTCTGCTGCCCGCGTGGCTCCGACTGCTGCGCTCGTGGCTGCCCGCCAAACCGCTGCGGCTGCCCCTGGCCCTGCGGCGCAGGAATGGCCAGGGGCGCCGTCCGTGGACGGTAGAACCCGACGCTGCCCGAGGTCGCTTGCGCTGCGTGCGGGGCCGGCGCGTCGGTCACAGCGAGCGGATGGACCGTGCGTCCGGTCGCCTGCTCGACGGCATGGATGGGCGGCCCGGCGGAGGGACCCCGTCCGCCCGGCGCAGGCATCGATTGCCCGAACGCGCGCGGCGCGATGTTGCTGCGGACCGGCTCGAGAAAGTGCTGCTTGCGGACGAAGACCCACTGCGCCGGCTGCTCGTAGACGTACCGGCGCGGCCCGAGCGGACACCAGCCCGCGTAGCCGTCTCCCCAACGCCAGGAGACCCACGCCGGCGCCCAGATGCGCCCGGGGATCCACAGCCAGCCCGCCGGCGAGTACGCCCAGCGCCCGTAGTGGTAGACAGCCCAGCCGAACGGCTCCTCGCTGACCCACGCCCAGCCGGCGTTGGTCCAGGCCCAGCGGCCATACGCGTACGGCTGCCAGCTGTCCGAGACGCGGGTGGGGCGCCAGACGGTGCCGTACTCCGGCGTGTCGATCCACTCGCCGTTCCACGACAGCTCGCTGTCGTTGCGGAAGTCGTCGTAGGTCGGGCCCTGGTCGGGCGGCGCGTATTGCTGCTGCCCGTATTGCGGCGCGTACCGGGGCTGCTGGTCTTCCTGCTCGTAGTCGTCATCGTCGTCGTCCCGGTCATGACGGGCGAAGGCGGGTGCGGCCAGGAGCAGGACTGCGAGCAGGATGGTCTTCATGGGCGGCCTCCACACGGTTGGACGCGAGCCGGGCCGCCCTCTTCAACGCGCTATGCCGTCTTCCGATCCTTCTCGAAGAGCAGCGTCGGTTCCTCGGCGCGGGTGATGACGCCCTCGGTGATCTTGCACTCCTTGATGCTGTCCCGGTACGGCACGTCGTACTGGATGTCCAGCATGGCGTTTTCCATGATGGCGCGCAGGCCGCGGGCGCCCGCCTTGCGCCGCATCGCCTCGTGGGCGATGGCGCGCAGCGCTTCCTTGGTGAAGGTCAGCTTGACCCGCTCCATCTCGAAGAGCTTCTGGTACTGCTTCACCAGCGCGTTCTTGGGCTGGGTGAGGATGGTCACCAGGTCGTCTTCGCTGAGGTCGTCGAGGGTCGCCAGCATGGGCAGGCGGCCGACGAACTCGGGAATCATGCCGAACTTGATCAGGTCCTGCGGCTCGATCATGGTCAGCATCTCGCCGACGCCGCGGGTGTCCTTGGGCAGCACGTTGGCCCCGAAGCCGAGGCCCTTGTCGCCGGCCCGCCGCTTGATGAGGTTCTCGATGCCGTAGAACGCTCCTCCGCAGATGAAGAGGATGTTCGAGGTGTCGACCTGGATGTACTCCTGCTGGTTGTACTTCTTGCCCCCGCGGGGCGTGACGTTGGCGCGGGTGCCCTCGATGATTTTCAGCAGGGCCTGCTGCACGCCTTCGCCCCCGACGTCGCGGGTGGGCGACGGCGTGTCTCCCTTGCGCGCGATCTTGTCGATCTCGTCGATGTAGACGATGCCGCGCGCCGCCTTCTCCACGTCGTAGTCGGCGGCATGGAGTAGATTCTGAATAATATTTTCAACATCTTCTCCGACGTACCCGGCCTCGGTCAGCGAGGTGGCGTCGGCGATGGTGAAGGGCACGTTGAGGAAGCGCGCCAGCGACTGGGCGAGCAGCGTCTTGCCCGAGCCGGTGGGCCCGATGAGGAGGATGTTCGACTTCTGCAGCTCGACGTCGCCGTCGCCCTGCTGCCGCGCCGCCTGCATGCCGGGGCGCTGGCGGGCGGGCTTCTTCGAGTAGATGCGCTTGTAGTGGTTGTAGACGGCGACCGCCAGGATCTTCTTGGCGCGCTCCTGCCCGACCACGTAGTCGTCGAGGAAGGTCTTGATCTCCACCGGCGCCGGCAGCGCCACCGCGGGGCGGTTCTCCTCGCGCTCGCTCTCCTCGGCGATGATGTCGTTGCAGAGCTTGATGCACTCGTCGCAGATGTAGACGGTGGGACCCGCGATCAGCTTGCGGACCTCCCGCTGCCCCTTTCCGCAAAAGGAGCAAGAGAGGTTTCCGTGGTGATGGCTGTCCTTCCGGCTCATTCGTTCTCCTCCAGCACCCAAGTCTACGCGCGGCCCTGCCGGCGGGGCAACCTTCTCTCGATGGTCGCTTGAGCAAAGGTATAGAGCATGGGTCCGACGCGCCAGAATCCGGCCTCTCGAATTCTTCACAATCGGACCAAGAATCGCATTTCCCAGCCCGGGCGACGCCCACACGCCCGCCAGAGGGGCGGCAGCTTGCGTGCCGGCGACCCTTGCCGAATCTTCGGAGTCGAGTCACCATCCGACCGGGATGGATTGCGATCTCCTCATCGTCGGGGCCGGGCCGGCAGGAATCTCGACCGCCGTCGAGGCGCGCGAGGCGGGAATCGCGGCCGACCGCATCCTCGTCCTGGAAAAAGGCCCGCTTCACTCTTACGCCATCCGCAAATATTACCCGGACGACAAGCGCGTCGACGCCGTTTACAAGGGCATCCCCGCTGTCTCGGAAGGCAAGATCACCCTCGCCGACGGCAGCAAGCAGCAGACCCTCGACTTCCTCGACGAGACCATCAAGAAGTTCGAGCTCAACGTCCACTACGGCGAGGGCGTCGACTACATCAAGAAGCAGGACGAACTGTTCGAAATCACCACGGCGAAGGGCAGCTTCACCGCCAAGGTGGTGGTCATCGCCATCGGCATTCTCGGCAAGCCCAACGTGCCCGACTACAAGATCCCCAAGGGCGAGCTGCGCGGCAAGGTCCATTTCGACGTCACCTCCGACAAGCTGGAAGGCGAGCGCG
>JAYWAJ010000388.1:0-10267 GCA_043782525.1 Deltaproteobacteria bacterium
GGAGCGACCATCGACCTGCGCCCGCTTCCGCTGCTGCTCGGCGAAGGGGCCGCCGCCACCTACTCCACCATCGCGGCGCCCGGCCTGAAGAGGACGCTCGCGACCGTCTCGGCGGCGCAGGGCATCGCTACCTTCGGGCGGGCGGGGCCGCTGCAGTTCGGGCTCGGCCTCAACGGGCAGGCGGGGTACAGCCAGGTCTCGGACGGACGCCCGGGAGCGCTCCTGGGCTTCGGCGCCACCGGCAACGCCCAGGGCCCCCTGCTCGGCCTTCCCCTGCGCGGCGCCGTCTCGTACGCGCTGCGCCAGGACCAGTCTTCCGCAGCGCTGAGCAGCCGGGTGCTCAACGCCAACCTCGCCACCACCTTCGTCCGCGGCCGCCTGCTGCTCCTGCCGGCCTTCACCTATACCCGCGTCGCCCAGACCTCTCCCGTGATCGCCGGGTGGCTGGAGACCAGCGCCACCAGCCTGCTCCTCAGCGGCGCCATGCCGATCTCGCGCACGCTGGTGACCTTCGCCGCGGGGTGGTCGGAAGGCTGGTCGAACCAGCCCGGCACCAGGGCCAACGGCTCCCTCTTCGCCCACCTCGGCAACGCCTTCTCGCTCGGGCCGGGGACCTTCGGCAACCTGGCCGCCGACGTCACCCACCAGATCGGCGGCGGCACCTCGGCGTCGCTGCTCGCCTCGGGCGTCTGGACCTTCCGCCAGTCGAACCTGTCGCTCAACTACATCTACAGCCGCTCCTTCCCCTCGGACGGCGGCAGCCACTCCGTCAGCGTGCTCTTCACCCGGTCCATCGGCTTTTCCTTCCTTCGGGAGCATTGAATGACCAAGGCCACCTTCGTCCTGCTGGCCTGCGCCAGCGCCTGCGCCACCGCGAGGCCGCGCCCGCCCGCGCTCTCCTGGCCCGAACCTCCCCAGCGCGCGCGCGTCATGTACCGCGGCGAGATCCGCGGCGAGCGCGACGTGGCGGACCCCTCGGCCTGGCAGCGGTTCACCTCGCTCTTCGTCGGTGAGCGCGAGCCCGACCTGCTGCAGTCCCCCTTCGCCGCCGCCTTCGATGCCGCGGGCCGGCTGCTCCTGACCGACCGGGGGCGCGGCGCGGTCATCGTCATCGATCGCGATCGCGGCGAGTATCGCGTCCTCACGCCGGAGGGCGAGCATGCGCTCCTCATGCCGATGGGCGTCGCCGCCGCCGCCGACGGGCGCATCTACGTCGCCGACGGTGGCCGCAACGTCGTGCAGGTGCTCTCGCCGGAGGGCCAGCCGCTCGCGCGCCTCGACGCAGCGGGCGCGCTGCAGCGGCCGACCAGCGTCGCGGTCGATCGCCTCCGCAAGCTCCTCTACGTCGTCGACACGCCGGCGCACCTGGTCCGCGTGCTCAAGCTCGACGGCACGCCGGTGCGCGTGCTCGGCAGCGGGCACGGCAGCGGTCCCGGCGAGATGAACTTCCCGACCTTCGTCGCCGTCGACGCCGCGGGGCGCGCGCTCGTCAACGACACGATGAACTTCCGCATCGAGATCTTCGGCGCCGACGGATCGTACCTGGGCGCCTTCGGCCACGCCGGCAACGGCTCCGGCGATCTCGACCGGCCCAAGGGCGTCGCCGCCGACGCCGCCGGGCGCATCTACGTGGCCGACACCATGTTCGACAACTTCCAGATCTTCGACGAGAGCGGGCGGCTGCTCCTCTTCGTCGGCGAGCACGGCCGCGGCCCGGGCCAGTTCTGGATGCCGGCAGGACTCGCGGTGCACGGTGGAGACGTGGCCGTGGTGGATACCGGCAACGCGCGCGTGCTGCTCTTCGAAGTCGTTCCCGACGGACTACCCGGAGAAGCGCCATGAAGCGAGCAACCCTCCTTGCCGTGGCCCTCGCCCTCGCGCTGCCCCGGCCCCTCCTCGCCGGCAGCGTCGTCACCACCTCGCACAACCTCTCCACCTCGGGACCGGGGCCGGTCCGCGCCAGCACCGAGACGCAGGTCTGCATCTTCTGCCACACGCCGCACAACTCGAACCCGGCGGGGCCGCTCTGGAACCACCAGCTCTCGAGCGGCGTGACCTACCTCAAGTACCTCTCGCCGACGATGATCGCGTACACCAGCCAGGCAACCGCTCCTGACCCGAACGGCGCCTCCAAGCTGTGCCTCTCCTGCCACGACGGCACGGTCGCGCTGGGCGCCGTCGCCAAGGGGCTGATCCCGCTGGCGGGGGGCAAGACGACGATGGTCCGGGGAGACACCGGCTTCATCGGCACCGACCTGAGCCGCACGCACCCGATCTCGTTCGCGGTGACCGACCAGCTCATCGCCGCCAACAACGCCAGGAACGCGCCCCTCAACACGCTGGCGGCGATGAAGGCCGATCCGTCGGTGCACCTCGACGGCGCCGACCGCGTGCAGTGCACCGCCTGCCACGACGCGCACAGCGACGACAACTTCGTCTCCAGCGGCGTGCGCTTCTACAACAAGCCCCTGCGCGCCGCGACCTGCGTGGTCTGCCACGCGCAGGCGCCTGCCGATCCGGGGCCGCACCTGGTCGCCGCCGCCCCCGGCGTCGCGCCACGCGCCTCGGCCCTGACGCTCTCCGCCGGCGACGCTTCGACCGGCGCGCCCCGGGGCGCCGCCCACCTGAACACGGAGACGCTCCCCCAGTCGTGCATGAGCTGCCACGCGGGCCACGCGCCGCAAGAGGGAAAGCGCGGCCTGCTCTTCGGGCGCGAGGAGGATTCGTGCTACCGCTGCCATGGCTCGGGGCGCGGCGAGGAAGTGCGCGCGGGCCGGCTCTCCGAGCGCGTGTCTCCGTCCGACGTGCAGGCGCAGTTTCTCAAGCCGTCGCACCATCCGGTCGAGTGGCCGGGCGAGCACAGCTCCCTGGAGCGGGCCCCCGAGACGGACGCCAACGTGCGCCGCCACGTCAAGTGCCTCGACTGCCACGACGCGCACGGCCCCCCGCCCCGGGAGCCGCGCGAGCTGGCCGGCACCCGCACCCGCTCCTCGACGACGCGGCGGTTTCCCGGCGAGGCGCAGATGTGCCTGCTCTGCCATGGGCCGGCGGCGAACCGCCCGGCGCGGCAGCCGGATGTCCAGAGGCAGTTCACCGCCACCTCGTTCCACCCGGTGCTCGGCCCGGGGCGGGGCACCTCGCTGCCTTCGCTCCTTCCGCCGCTCAACGGCGCCAGCGTGATGAGCTGCACCGACTGCCATGGGAACGACGAGCCCGCGGCCGCGCAGGGCCCGCACGGCTCGATCTACGCGCCGCTGCTGGTGCGCCAGTACGCGACCGACGACAACCAGCCCGAGAGCCCGGCGCGCTACGACCTCTGCTACCGCTGCCACAATCGATCGAGCATTCTCGCCGACCAGTCGTTCCCGCAGCATCGCAAGCACGTGGTGGATCTGCGCGCGCCGTGCGCCTCCTGCCACAACAGCCATGGCTCCGACCAGCCACACCTGGTGCAGTTCGATCCCGCGCTGGTGCATGCGAACAAGCGCGGCCAGCTCGCCTTCATCCCGCAGGGCAGCGGTGGGCAGTGCTTCCTCAGCTGCCACGGCGCCGACCACGATCCGAAAGCCTATTGCGGCCCGGGTCTGCCCTGCCCCTCCCAACCGACGCCGCTGCAACGGGCGCCGACTCCGCAGCTCCAGGGCGCGCCCACGCCGGAGTCCATGTTTCCCGGCTGGCCAGCGCCATGAGCCATGACAACGTAAGCGGCTTCGCTGCCAGAGGCGATCGCCGGACAATCAGAGGCCAGCAATGAAAAGGTTCATCTTCGCGGTCGCCGCCACGCTGGCCTTCGCCGTCGCACCGCTGGCCTTCGCCGCCGAACCGGCGCCGACTGCCACTCCGGTGCCGGACGACCTCGGCCAGGACCTCTACAACGCCCGGTGCGCCACCTGCCACGGCCGCGACGGCAAGGCGAAGACGCCCATCGGCGTCAAGCTCAAGACCAGGGACCTCACCGAGGGCGCCGCCTGGAAGGCGCGCACCGACGCCGCCATCGCCAAGGTGATCGACGAAGGCACGGCGGACAAGGCGATGCCGGCCTACCGGGGCAAGTTCTCCGCCGAGGAGACGGCGGCGCTCGTCAAGTACCTGCGCGGGTTCCAACCGAAGGGATCGCAGGCGCCTTGAAGCGACGCCGCACGCTCTTCACTCGCTCTTGATGAGCGCGTCCTCGACGAGGACGTCGTAGTGGTAGCCGGAGCCGAGGTCGCGGTCGAGGTGGACGGTGCCGGAGACGAAGACGGTGTCGCCCACGCCGGCGGTCTGGTCGCTGGCCACCGCGAGATCGGCGGTGGCGCCCTTTCCGGTGCCGTCCTGGAGGTGCAGCCAGTTCTTGCCCATCACGCCGTTGGTGGCCTTGACCACCTTGCCGTGCACCGAGACCTGCCGGTCCTTGAGCTTTGCGCGCTGGGCGTAGACGTCGGCGATGGTGCGGCCTTGCGGGCCCGGGGCCTTCGAGATGCTTGCGGGTCCGGCGCCGGGTCGCGGCGTCGCGGCCTTCTCGGGCGCTGGCGTCGCCTCGCCCTGCAGGGTGCCGAAGGCGATCCTCGGCCAGGTGCGGTCGAGGGTGGCGCTCTTGAAGTTGTCCATCCACATCGGGCCGGCGACCAGGACCTCGTCGCCCACGCCCTTGGCGGTCTTCGGCACCGCCGCCCAGACCTCGCCCTCCGCCGAGTGGAGCTTGAGGTAGCTGTAGGGGGCGACGTCGATCTTCTCCGTCACCTTGCCGCGAATCACCTCCGCGGCGGCGGGCTCAGCGAGAGCTGCGGCCGCCACGGGAGCGGCGGCGTGGGTCGCTGGCGGCGGAGGAGCAGGCTCCCGCTTGCAGGCGAGGGCGAGCGAGGCAGCGGCGAGGAGGCAGGTGCGCTTGTGCGGCATGGATTCACTCCGGATGGTTTTATGCTGGGAGAGCACGCCCCGTGCCAGCAGAAGTGGCTAGACCGCGCGGGAGAAGAGCCGCTGGCCGCTGGCGAGGTGCGCGTCGAAGATGGAGGCGACGTTGCGCACGAAGATGCGGCCGAGCGGGGTGACCTCGATCTCCGCGCCCTTGACCGTCACCAGGCCCTCGGCTTCCAGCTCGGCGAGCCGCCCGAGCTCCCCGGCAAACTCCTGCGCGCCCTCGGGGCCCAGGTCGACGTGGAAGTTGCACATCAGCTGCGTGATGATCCCGCGGCGCCGCACGTCGTCCGCGGAGCAGGTGAAGCCGCGCTCGGTGGCCAGCTCGCCGTCGCCGATGGAATCCTTGTAGCGCGCGATCGAGTGCGAGTTCTGCGCGTAGACGCCGCCCACGTCGCTGATCGCCGAGACGCCGAAGGCGATCACGTCCGCGGCCGCCCTCACCGAGTAGCCCTGGAAGTTGCGGGTGAGCGCGCGCCGCCCCTGCGCCTCGGCCAGCTCGTCGTCGGGCCGGGCGAAGTGGTCCATGCCGATGGGCCGGTAGCCCGCGGAGGTGAAGGCCTCCCAGGCGAGGCGGAACAGCTCCAGCTTGTCGGCGCCCCGCGGCAGCTCGGCGAGGGGCAGCCGCTTCTGGTTGGGGCGGACGTCGGGCACGTGGGCGAAGGCGTAGACCGCCAGCCGGTCGGGGGAGAGCGCGATCACCTGCGCCAGCGTGCGCGACCAGCTGGCCGGAGTCTGCCGCGGCAAGCCGTAGATGAGGTCGAAGTTGATGCCGCGAAAGCCGAGAGCGCGGGCGCCTTCGAGCATCTCGCGCGTCTGCTCCAAGGTCTGGATGCGCGAGATGGCCTCCTGCACGCCGGGGTCGAGATCCTGCACGCCCATCGACATGCGGTTGAAGCCGAGCCTGCGCAAGAGCTCGAGCTGCGAGCGCCGGGTCACCTTGGGATCGATCTCGATGGCCACTTCGGCGTCGGGCAGCACGCGGAAGCGCCGGGTGATGGCGGTCCAGAGCGACTCGATCTGCCGCTCCTCGAGGAAGGTCGGGGTTCCGCCCCCCCAGTGGATCTGCGCGACGTCGCGGCGCTCGCCGAGCAGCTCGGCGGCGGCGTCCATCTCACGCACCAGCGCGCCGAGGTAGGCGTCGGCGGAGGCGGTGCTGCGGGAGATGACCACGTTGCAGCCGCAGAACGAGCAGCGCTCGCGGCAGAAGGGGATGTGGAGGTAGAGCGAAAGCGGCGCTTCCTTCTTCTTGCCGGCCGCGGTGAGCGCGGCGGCGTAGGCGCGGCGGCCGACCTTCTCGCTCCACACCGGCGCCGTGGGGTAGCTGGTGTAGCGCGGGATGGGGACGTCGAGCCGCCGCAGCAGCGCATCGTCGACTCTGGGAAATTCTTGCAAGGAGACCTCCGCCCGCCTTCACTTCACGATCCGTGCCGCAGCGGGTGGCGCGGCCGGACGCAGGACCGTGTGCAAGGGATGCGCGGTCAGCGGAAAATCAGCACCGGCTTGGGAGAGATCTGCGTCAGCTGGTTGGCGACGCTGCCGAGCAGCATCCGCTGGACCGCGCCCCTGCCGCGGTGCCCGACCACCACCAGCCAGACGTCGGGGCGCCGGGCCTCCTCGGCCAGCCGGTGCGCGGCGCCTCCTTCGAGCAGCGAGGTCTCCACCTGCGTGTTCGGGCGCGGCACGCTCTGCGCGAGCTCCTGGAGGAGGATGCGCGCATGGTTGGTCTCCTCCGTCTGCCAGCCCGGCATCGTCGCCGTGCCGCCGATGCCCATGTCCACGATCGCCGGCAGCACATAGGCCAGCTCGAGCGCGCTGTGCGTCGCCTGCGCCAGCTGCGCGGCATATCCGGCCGCCGCCCTCGATTCGCTGGAACCGTCGACACCGACGAGGATGCGCTTCATGGCGATTCCTTTCGTCCGTGGCGAGGAGATCTGGGCCGCGGGACTCGAGGAAGGCTTTTGCAAAGGCCGCGCCGTGGGCGTACACGCAATTCCTGCGCTGGAATCCGGCCTCGCGCACGCCTTGCGCCCCCCAAGGACGGCGCCTGTCCGGCGCAGTCGGCACCCGGCTTGCTACAAGGAGGGCCATGTCCAAGGCGCGCATCCTGGTGGTCGACGACGAGCTGAACGCACGCTCGGCGCTGCGGACGATTCTGTCCGAGGAGGGCTACGACGTCGTCGAGGCTTCCGACGGCGAGGAGGGCCTCGCCAAGCTGGACGAGCTCGCGCCCGAGGTGGTGCTCGCCGACGTGCGCATGCCGAAGATGGACGGCCTCACCCTCTTGCGCAAGGCCAAGGCGCAAGGGAGCGACGCCAGCTTCGTCATGATGACCGCCTTCGCCAGCGTGGAGGCGGCGGTCGAGGCGATGCGGCTGGGCGCCGAGAACTACCTGGTCAAGCCGCTCGACGTGAGCGCGGCGCTGGTCTTCCTCGAGAAGGCGCTCGAGAAGCGGCGGCTGGTGCGCGAGGCGGCGGGACTGCGCGAGCGGGTCCGGGAGCGCTACAAGCTGGAGGGCATCGTCGGCGAGGCGCCCGAGCTGCAGGCGGTCTACGAAGTCGTCAAGCAGGCCGCGCCCACCAAGGCCACCGTGCTGGTGCTGGGCGAATCGGGCACCGGCAAGGAGCTGATCGCGCAGGCGCTGCACGAGCTTTCGCAGCGCAAGGACAAGCCCTTCGTCAAGGTCGCCTGCGCGGCGCTCTCCGAGACCTTGCTGGAGAGCGAGCTGTTTGGCCACGAGCGCGGGTCGTTCACCGGCGCCGTCGGGCGCAAGGAAGGCCGCTTCGAGCTGGCCGACACCGGCACGCTCTTCCTCGACGAGATCGGCGAGATCTCACCCGCCGTCCAGGTCAAGCTCCTGCGCGCCCTGCAGACCCGCGAGTTCGAGCGCGTGGGCGGCACCCAGACGGTCAAGGTCGACGTCCGCGTGGTGGCGGCCACCAACCGCGATCTGGCCGCCGAGGTGAAGGCGGGCCGGTTCCGCGAAGACCTCTACTACCGGCTCAACGTGGTGGCGGTGACGCTGCCGCCGCTGCGCCGGCGCCGGGGCGACATCCCCGCGCTGGCCGCCCACTTCATCGAGAAATATTGCCAGGCCTACGGCAAGGACATCAAAGGCCTGACCCCGGGCATGCTCAACGCCATGCTCGGACACGACTGGCCCGGCAACGTGCGCGAGCTGGAGAACGCCATCGAGCGCGCGGTGGTGCTCTGCAAGGGCACCGAGCTGACCGCCGACGACCTGCCCTCGACGCTGCGCGGTCCGCGGCCGGCACAGCGCGACGCCGCCGGGTTGATCCCGGGGGCGAGCCTGGCCGAGATCGAGCGCGAGGCCATCTTGCGCACGCTGGAGCTGCAAGGCGGGTCGACCTCGCGGGCAGCGGAGATGCTGGGCATCAGCGTGCGGAAGATCCAGTACCGCCTCAAGGAGTACGCGGGCGAAAAGATCGACGGCGAGGCCGAGCCCGCGGACTAGCACCAGTCAGGACGAGCGCGAGCACGGCTTTAATTGACGGCGTTGGGACTAGCGCGCGCGCAGCAGGGTGAACCAGAAGCGGGCGCCGCCCAGCGGCGAAGGCTCGACGCCGACCACGCCGCCGTGCTGCGTGACGATGGCGTGGACGATGGGCAGCCCCAGGCCCGAGCCCGCCGCCTTGGTGGAGAAGAACGGCTCGAAGATGCGCTGGCGCACGGCGGGCTCGATGCCGGGGCCGCTGTCCTCGACGGCGATCCACACCTCTTCGCTGCGCGCCTGCGCCCAGATGCGGATGCGCCCGCCGCGCGGCGTCGCTTCCAGCGCGTTCAAGGCCAGGTTCATGAGGATCTGCCGCAGCCGCTCGTCCTCTCCCTGCACGGGCGGCAGGTTGGCCGGCAGATCGCGCTCGAGCCGCACGCCGCGCCGCTCCGCCTCCCCGGCGAGGAGGTCGACCACCGCCGAGACCAGCGGCTCGAGCGGCAAGGGCCTCAGGCTCAGCTCGCGCGGCCGCGCAAACTGGAGGAAGTCCTGGAGCAGGTGCTCCAGCCGCGCGATCTCGTCGCGCACCAGCTTGAGGGGCTCGAGGAAGGGCGGCTGCTCCAGCGCCGGCAGCTTGCGCAGGCGCCGCTCCAGGACCACCAGCTGCAGCGAGGCGGCGTTGAGGGGATTGCGGATCTCGTGCGAGAGCCCGGCGGTCATGGTGCCGACCGCGGCCAGCTTCTCCGCCACCTGCGCCCGCCGCGCCAGCTCGCGCTTCTCGGCCTGCAGCTTCACCTGGCGCAGCGCCTGCTCCAGCGTCAAGAGCAGGTCCGGCGTCGAGGCCGGCTTGACCAGGTAGGCGAAGGCGCCGGCCCGCACCGCCGCGGCGGCGGTCTCCACCGTGGCGTTGCCGGTCAGCACCACGATGGCGGCGTCGGGATGGTCGCGCCGGAGCTGCTCGGTGAGGGCGGTGCCGTGGCCGTCGGGCAGGCGGAGATCGACCAGCGCCACGTCGAAGCCGGGGGTGGCCGCCTCCAGCGCCCCCGCGACCGTGCCGGCGGAGGTGACGATGTACCCTTCGTCCTCCAGCGTCTCGCGCAGGTTGTCGATCAAGGCGGCGTTGTCGTCGACGAGGAGGATGCGCGGGGTCAGCGCCACAGCTCCTCCACGGCGCCGAGCAGCTCGTCCATGTCGAAGGGCTTGGGGAAGATGCGGCTCCTCGGGAAGAGCGCGATCGCCTCCGGGTGCCCGCTCATCACCAGCACCGGCAGCTGCGGGCTTTGTTCGAGCAGGAGGCGGAGGGCGGCGCCGTCCCGTTCGCCGGGCATGCGCAGATCGACCAGCGCCACGAAGGGCCGGACTCCGCCCAGGCGCCCGGTCTCGGCGACCGATTGCGCGGTGACCGCGGAGAAGCCGCGGCTGCGCAGGGCGTCGGCGAGCAGGTCCGCCAGCAGGCCGTCGTCTTCCACCAGCGCCACCAGGCCGTTGCGCCGGGCGGCAGCGAGCAGCGTGAGCAGCGTCCCGATGGGCACCGGCTTCGGCAGCACCGCGAGCAGGCCTTCCTCCCGGGCCGCGAGCAGGTCGGCCTCTCCGGTGTAGGCGGTGATCACCACCGCCGGCAGGCCCGGATCGACGCGGCGGATCTCGTGCACCACCCGGGCGCCGTTCATCACCGGCATGCGCATGTCGGTGACCAGCCCGTCGAAGCGGGTGCTGCCCGCCAGCTCCAGCGCCTGCGCGCCGCTGGCGGCGACCACCACTTCCGCCCCGACGTCCCGGAGGATCTCGGCCAGGTTCTCGGCGAAGGCGAGGTTGTCGTCGACGAGAAGATATCGCTTCACGGAGCGCTCCGCGGCAGCCGGACCACGAAGCGCGCGCCCCTTCCGCGCGGCTCGTAGGCGACGGTGCCCCCGTGCC
>JAYWAJ010000389.1:0-3876 GCA_043782525.1 Deltaproteobacteria bacterium
AGAGCGGCGGCGCTGGTCGGCCCGCAGCGCGTGCTGGGCGCGGTCATCGGCTGGTCGGCGACGATGCGCGCGCCCGGCGAATACGTCGTCACCGGCGGCGGCAAGTTCACGCTGGGCGGCGCCCCTGCGCGCCTCGACGATGCCCGCGCGGCGCTCCAGCACGCCTTCCCGGTCGAGGTCACGCAGAACCTCGCCGGCGCCCGCTGGAGCAAGCTCGCGCTCAACTGCGCCATGTCCACGCTGGGCGCGGTGAGCGGCTTCAGCCTGGGCGAGCTGGCCGGCCGGCGCGACGTGCGCAGGCTCGCGCTGCGGGTGGTGCGCGAGGTGGTCGAGGCGGCGCAAGGGAAGGGCGTGCGCCTCGAGCCCATCGCCGGCATCCAGCCGGACCTGCTCGTGCAGTCGTTCCCGCTCATCGGCCACGCCGCCATCTGGCTGGCCGCCCGCCGCCGCCCGCAGCAGAAGACCGGGATGATCGCCCGACTCCAGCAGGGCAAGCCCGCCGGCGTCGAAGACCTGAACGCGCTGATCGACGCCCCCCTCAATCGCAAGCTGGTCCAGATGGTCCACCAGATCGAGCAGGGGAAACGCCAGATCGCGCCCGAAAATCTGTCGGAGCTACCGTGACCAAACCTGAGGCCCGAGGCCTGAGGCCTGAGGCCCGTTGGCCTCTCGCCTACCTCGCCTGCGCCTCCCTCGTCCTCTCCTTCCACTACCGCCTCGCGCTCCCCGGCCGCGCCCTGGTCAGCAACGACTTCCGCGCCCTCTTCATCGCGCTGCGGGCCGGCCTGCAGCAGACCCTGCGCGCCGGCGACTTCCCGCTCTGGCAGCGCGGCATGTTCTTCGGCTACCCGGTGCTCGGCGACATCCAGTTCCAGATCTTCAACCCCCTCACCTGGCTGACGATGCCGCTCGACCCCGCCCGGGGCGTGACGGTGCAGAGCCTGCTCGAGCTCTGCCTCTGCGCCGTCGGCATGGCCTTCTGGATGAAGCAGCGCGGCTTGCGGCCGGTCGAAGGCGTCTTCGCCGGCGTCGCCTTCGCGCTCTGTCTCAAGCAGACGGTGCACCTGCACCACTGGACCTTCGCCGGCTCGACCTGCGCCTGGCCGTGGATGCTGGCGGGACTGGACGGCTTCGCCTCCTCCGGCCGGCGGCGGTTTCTCGCCCTCACCGCCTTCTCGACCGCGGGGACCTGGATCGGCAGCTCTCCGCAGATGGCCTATTTCGGCACCGGCCTCGCCTTCCTCTACGCCCTGACCCTGGCGGCCACCTGGCGCCCCGACCAGGCCTCCCCGAAAAAAAATAATTTTTTTTTCGGGGGACCCCGGATGGCACTCCTCCTGGTCGTCCCGCTGGGCGCCGCGCTGGCGGCACCGCTCTTGCTTCCGGTGCTGGAGCTTAACGCGCTGGGGCCGCGGGGCGCCGGCATCACCTACCGCTTCGCCGCCTCCTGGAGCTGGCCGGGCCGCGCCGTCTGGGAGGCGATGCTGCTCCCGCGGGCCTGGGGGGGCCGGCCCGACTACCGCGGCCCGATGAACTACTGGGAGGTGCAGGGCTACCTCGGCCTGCTGCCGATGGTGCTGCTGCCGCTCGCGCCCCTGCGACGCCGCGGGCTGTGGCTGTTTGCTTTGGTCCTCGCGCTCTCGATCTGGCTGTCGTTCGGCGACAACGGCTGGCTCAACCTCCATTACCGGCTCTTCCAGTACCTGCCGGGCTACGGGGGCTTCCGCAACCCGACGCGGGCGCTGATGCTGGCGATGTTCTGCGGGGCGGTGCTCGCAGCTGAGGGCCTGGGCCGCCTGCGCGACACGCCCAGGCTGCGCCAACACGCGCTGGTCGGCGTGGCCGCGCTGGGCGCCTGCGTCGTCCTCTGCGCGGCGCTGCCGCTGGGCTACTGGAAGGAAGCGCTGCGGGCCGACGCGCTCTGGGCCGCGCTGCTCCTCCTGGCGGTGGCGGCGTGGGCGATCTTCGCGCGCCAGGATCCGCGCTGGGCGGCGCTGGCCATCCCGCTCTATCTCGCCGACGTCGCGGTGCAGACCTGGGACTCCCCCGAGATCGGCGCGGCCTCCGCCGAGAACCAGGCGCTGGAGCCGTTCGTCGGGCAGATCCCTTCGTCCCCAGAACCGCGACGCCTGGCGGTGCTGCTCGACTGGGGTGAGGCCAACAACGCCACCTATGCCCGCGGCTGGGAGGGCGTGACCGGCTACGGCCCGACGCCGATCGCGCGCGTGCTCCGGCTCTTCGAGGCGACCTGGCACGGGCGCGTCCGTCCGACCATCCCGCTCAACGACGACGAGAACTTTCCCCGCTTTCGCCCCGACTCCCCGCTGGTGCCGCTCTTCGGAGCGCCCCTTCTGGCCGCGAACCTCGACGCCAACCAGCCGCCCATCGCCCGCGACGGGACGGTGCGGCTCTACCCGCTGCCGGCGCTTCCCCGCGTCTTCTGGACCGGCGCCTGGACCGCCCTCGCCGACGAGCGGTCGAGCCAGGCGCTGCCCGCGGCGGCCCGCGGTGTGCTGGCGGTGCTGCCGGAGCCCCTGGCGCGGGCTTCCGGACCCCAGGCGGGACCGGTCCCGGCCGGGCACGTCGAGGTCCACACCAACTCCCTGCGGGCACAGGTCACCGCGCCCGGCGCCGGCCTGCTGGTCGTCCTCGAGCCCTTCTTTCCCGGCTGGCGGGCGACCCTCGACGGCAAGGAGGCGCCCCTCCTGCGCGCCGACTTCGCCTTCATGGCGGTGCCGGTCGAGGCGGGGAGTCATGTTTTAGAGCTGGTCTACTTTCCAGACAAGCTGCTGCCGGGCCTCCTCGTGGCGCTGCTCGCGTTGGCTTTGTTGACGCTCCTGACGACTCGCGTTGACTCTGCACCGGTCGGCGGCTATTTTCCGCCGCCCTGAAGGGAGCTTGCCCGCTTGGACTACCTCTCGCCGTACCTGCCGGTGCTGGTCCTCCTCGTCATCGCCGGCGTCATGTGTCTCGCCATCTCCGTGCTCGCTTCGGTGCTGGGCCCCAAGCGGATCACCCTCAT
This sequence comes from Deltaproteobacteria bacterium, assembly GCA_043782525.1. Taxonomy (GTDB): domain Bacteria; phylum Myxococcota; class Myxococcia; order Myxococcales; family 40CM-4-68-19; genus 40CM-4-68-19. Next base: position 3,023 of record JAYWAJ010000389.1, read on the forward strand.
CAAGGAGAGCGCCTTCGAGTGCGGCTCGCCCACCACCGGCGACCCGCACGCCCGGCACTCGGTCAAGTTCTACCTGGTGGCGCTGCTCTTCATCGTCTTCGACATCGAGAGCGTCTTCATCTACCCGTGGGGCTCGCTCTTGCGCGACTTCCACGCCGAAGGCCTCGGCTGGTTCGCCTACTTCGAGATGCTCTCCTTCATGGTCACGCTGGCGCTGGGCCTGGTCTACGTCTGGCGCAAGGGCGCGCTGGAGTTCAACACATGAGCCGGCTCCCCATCCTGCGCCCGGAAGGCAACGTGCCCGAGTCGGCGCGCCTCGGCGGAGACGAGAACGCCGTCCCGGTGCTGCTCACCCGGCTCGACGAGAGCATCACCTTCTTCGAGAAGAACCTCTCCGACGCGCTGGGCTGGGCGCGCAAGAACAGCCTCTTCCAATACCCCTTCGTCACCGCCTGCTGCGGCATGGAGTACATGTCCGCGATGTCGGGGCGCTACGACATCGCCCGCTTCGGCGCCGAGTTCCCCCGCTTCTCGCCGCGCCAGGCGGATCTCTTGATGATCGTCGGGACCATCAACATCAAGCAGTCGCCGGTCCTGAAGCGCGTCTTCGACCAGATGTGCGAGCCCAAGTGGGTAATGGCCTTCGGCGTCTGCGCGTCGAGCGGCGGCTTCTACGACAACTACGCCACGCTGCAGGGCGCCGACCGCGTCATCCCGGTGGACGTCTACGTGCCGGGCTGCCCGCCCCGCCCCGAGCAGGTCCTCGACGGCCTCAAGATCCTGCAGGACAAGATCCAGTCGCAGCGCCACCGCGCCGCCACCACCGAGCGCTCGCCGGAAGTGGCCGCGCAGGA
>JAYWAJ010000390.1:0-10246 GCA_043782525.1 Deltaproteobacteria bacterium
AGGTCGGGGAGGGTGATCTCCGCTCCCGCGCCGACGGCGTTCCCGCGGGCCGCTTCCACCAGCGAGAGCGGCAGCGCCAGCGGCTTGGGGATGCGCTCGCAGTCGAGGGCGAGCAGGCCGAAGCCGGAGTCGACCACCAGCAGCACCGCCGGATCCTCGCGCCAGCCGAGCCCGCCCAGGAGCGAGGCGAGGCTGAGCGCGGTGAGGATCTGGCCCTGGTAGCGGAGGATGCCGATCACGTGCGGCGGCGAGAGGGGCACCGGCGTCACGCTCTTGAGGGGCACCGCCGCGCGCAGGGCTTGCAGCGGAAGGGCGCAGGTGAGCTCGCCCACCGGAAATTCGGCCACCCAGAGGACCGGGTCCTCGACGGTCGAGGCGGGCCGGGCCCGCACCCGCTCGGCGCGCCGCTCGAGCAGGGCCGCGATCTCCGCCGGCAGCGCCTCGTCGGCGGTGGGCGGCGGGCTCATCGGGAGCCCAAAGCGCCGCGCAGCCAGGACTGCGCGGAGTCGCGGTAGAAGCGCACCGGCAGCGGCTCCGGCCCGGGGAGGAGCTCCTCCGGCGGCAGGCTGGCGGTGCGCCGGAGCACCTCGCGCATGAGCACCCCCGCGGCCGCGCGCTCGCCCTGGCGCGCGTGGAGGAGCGCGCGCTCGAGGATGCCGGGCAGGTAGTCCGGGGCCAGCGCCGTCAGCTCGAGCAGCTCCTGCTCGGCGAGCTTCTTGTCGCCTCTCTCGATGTGCACCAGCGCGCGCAGGTGCACCGCGACCGGCTCGGGCGGCCGCATCTTCGCCCGCGCCGGCACCTCGAAGGCCAGCGGCGGCGGCGGCCGGGGAGGAGCAGGCGCCGCCTTCGCCTGCAGCGCTTGCGGCGGCCGCTGGAAGATCTGCAGCTCCGAAGCGCCGGCGGGGACCAGCCCGGGCGGAGGCTCGCGCGCGTCCAGCGGGCCGAGGAAGAGCGTGCCTCCCGGCGCCAGCGCGGCGACGAGGTGGCGCAGCGCCAGCCGCGAGGCCGCGGGAGAAAAGTAGATGAGCACGTTGCGGCAGAAGATCAGCTCGAAGCTTCCGGGCGCCGGCTGGAGCAGGTTGTGCAGCGCGAAGCGGGTGAGCGCGCGGACCCTGGGGCTGACCCCGCTGCCCTGCGCGCCCTCGGCAAAGAGCGGATGCAGGATCGGCCCCGACGGCCGCCGCGACCAGGCGCCGTAGTGGGCGATCCGGGCGGCGGCGAGGTTGCGCTCGAGGAGATCGGTGCCCAGCACCTCGACGCGCCTGCCGGGGAGCAGGTCGAGCAGGCAGGCCGCGATGGAGTAGGCCTCCTCGCCGGTGGCGCACCCCGCGCTCCAGGCGCGCAGCGGAGCGGCGGAGAGCCCGGGCAGGAGCGTGCCGGCGATGAAGCGGAAGTGCTCGGGGTGGCGGAAGAAGAAGGTCTCGCCGACCGAGACCGCCTGGCAGAGGTCGTGGACCACGGCGGGGTCGCGGGCGGCGGCGCGCGAGAGCAAGAGCTCGGGCGCGCCGCCCAGGTGGCGGGCGGCGCGGCGGATGGCCTCGGGCAGGATGGACTCGCGCGAGAAGCCGGTCCACTCGGCCGCGTAGTCGCCCAGGCGCAAGAGCGCCGGATCGTCCGGCGCCGTCATGCCGCGCTCTCCCGGCCCAGCCCGGCGGCGATCCGGCGCAGGAGGTCGGGCGAGAGCAGCGCCCGCGGCTCCACCACGGGCAAGAGGCCGCGCGGGGTCTTGACCACGGCGAGGAGCGCCTCCTGCAGCGCCCCGTGCTGCGACCCGGCCAGCTGCCCCCGCGGCGTCAGCTCGCCTTCGGGGATCTCCTCGGGGTCGCGCACCTCGTCGACGCAGAGGGCGAGGCGGGAGCCGTCGCAGTCGACCACCACCAGCTTGCGCTCGGGAAGCGGCCGCGCGTGGGCGACGCCGAGCCGCAGCGGCAGGTCCAGCACCGCCACCGGCGCGCCGTGCAGCTCGATCAGCTCGCACAGCCAGGGCGGGCCGAGCGGCAGCGGCTGGGTGGCGGTCTGGTGCAGCACCGTGCGCACCGCCTCGAGCGGCAACCCCAGCTCGATGGGGCCGGCGCAGACGAAGAGGACGGCCAGCTCGCCCACCCGCGCGTCGGCGCGCGCCTGCGCCAGCACCCGCTCCAGCAGGGGCAGCAGGTCCTGCGCGCGGATGGGCTTGGGCAAAAAGGCGCGCGCGCCCAGCGCCAGGCAGCGCTCCGCGCGCATGGTCTCGCTGGAGATGACGATGGCCGGAATCCGCTGCAGCCGGGGATCCTGCTGCATGCGCCGCAGCACCTCGTCGCCGTCCATCTCCGGCATGGAGAGGTCGAGCAGCACCGCCGCGGGCAAGAGCTGCGGCAGCTTCTCCAGCGCCTCGAGCCCGTTGCAGGCGGTGGCGATCTGGTAGTGGCCCGAGAGCGCGGCCCTCTCGAAAGCCAGCACCGCCTCGCTGTCGTCGACGAGGAGGAGGGTGGGCAGGCTCACGGCGGACGCCCGAGGAACTTCTTCACCACCGCCTGCAGCTCGGGGCCCTTGATGGGCTTGCCGAGGAAGTCGCTGCAGCCGGCGGCCCGGCCCTGCTCGCGGATCTCCTCGGAGCGGTCGCCGGTGAGCAGCACCACCGGGAGGCGGGCGATCTCGGGGCGCGGATCCTTGCGCAGCTCGCGGGTGAAGGTCAGCCCGTCCATGCCGGGCATGTTGACGTCGACCACGATCACCGAGGGCGGGCGCAGGCGGACCACCTCCAGCGCCTGCCCGCCTTCCGCGGCTTCGACGATCTCGACGCCCAGGGGCGTGAGGAAGATCCGGGCAAAGCCGCGGATGGTGGCGCTGTCGTCGACGATGAGCACGGACTCTGCCATGGCCTTGCACTCCCGCCCTTGAACCCGGGGATGATGCGCGCTTTGCCGGCGGGCACCAATGGAAACCGCACCGGCCATCGGAGTCCGCGCCTCGAATGAGAAAGCGAGCGCCTCCTTGCGAGATCGATTCGGAGATCGATTCCCACTCGCCGCTGGCGGGAAGGCTCTCGAAGTGGGAGGGTCCGCCCATGCGCGCAGTGCTTGCATTGCTCGCGGCGCTGGCGGCACCCCCGCTCTTCGCCGAGAACGGCGTCACCGACAAGGAGGTGGTGCTGGGGCAGCCCGCTGCCTTCAGCGGACCTTCGGCGGGACTGGGCACCGAGATGTGGCGCGGCGCCGCGGCGGCCTTCGCCGAAGCCAACGCCAACGGAGGCGTGCACGGCCGCCGCGTCCGCCTGGTGGTCGTCGACGACGCCTATGACGCGGAGAAGGCCGCCCAGACCGCCTTCCAGCTCATCGCCCGGGACAAGGTCTTTGCGCTCTTCGGCGGTGTCGGCACTCCGACCATCCTCAAGGCGCTGCCGGTGGTGCTGAAGTACTTCAAGGCGGAGGGCCTCTTCTACTTCGCCAACTTCACCGGCGGACAGCCGCAGCGCGAGCCGCCCTTCGATCGCGCCGTCTTCAACGTCCGCGCCTCCTATCGCGAAGAGGCCCGGGCGATGGTCGAGGCGTACGCGCGGATGGGCAAGCGGCGCATCGGCGTCTTCCTGCAGGACGACGCCTACGGCGCCTCCGGGCGCGACGGAGTCAGGCGCGCGCTCCGGGACATCGGACTCGAACTGGCCGCCGAGAGCACCTACCCGCGCGGGCAGGTCTACGCGGTGAGCGTCGAGCCGCAGCTCAAGATCCTGCGCGAGGCCAGGGTGGACGCGGTGGTGGCGGTCGGCTCGTACCAGCCCTGCGCCGCCCTGGTGCGCGACGCGCGGCGCGGGGGCTGGGAAGTGCCCATCCACGCCGTCTCCTTCGTGGGAGCAGATCAGATGCTGCGCCTGCTGCGCGAGGAGGAAAAGGCCGGCGGGCCCCCGCTGACGCGCAACCTGATCGTCACGCAGGCGGTGCCCAGCTATCAGGACGAGGGCATCGCCTTCATCGCCCGGTACCGCGCGGCCATGGACCGCTTCCCGCCGGGCAAGCCGCCCGCCGGCGACGACAGCTACCAGTCGCCGGGGAAGTACAGCTTCGGCTCGGTGGAAGGCTACCTGAGCGCGCGCGCCTTCCTCGCGGTGCTGGAAAAGGCGGGACCCCGGCTCACCCGCAAGGCGTTCTACCAGGCGGCCGAGCAGATGGGCGAGTTCGACCTGGGCCTCGGCACGCCGCTCGAGTTTTCCTCCATCCGCCACCAGGCGCTCGAGAAGGTCTGGTTCACTACCGTCACGCAGCAAGGCTGGCAGAGCGTGAACGACCCGGCTTCGGTGCTGGGGACCAAGCCATGAAGCTCGGAGGAGGGATTGCCCTCAAGCTGGTCGGGCCCTTCGCGGCCGTCACCGCGGTCACCTGCCTGGTGATGGCGCTGGTCGCTTCGGCCCAGGTGGAGCGCGGCCTCTCGGCGGCCTTCTCCTCGAAGGGAGAGGCGATCGCGCGCTCGCTCGCCTCGGCGGCGGAGCAGAGCCTGGTCAACGTCATCGCGGTGCAGGCGGGCATCGACACCAACAAGATCATCGCCGGCGTCGCCTACATCTATCTCCAGGACACGGACGGCTCGGTGCTGGCGCACACCTTCTCGCCCGCCTTCCCCGCCGGCCTGGAGAAGATCAACGCCCTCGACCTGGCCCGGCTCTCCGCCGACCATCCGGTGCAGATCGACCCGACGCTCGACTGGAGCTGGCCCTCCGGGAGGATCCGCGCCATCGACGTGGCCGCGCCGGTCTCGGGCGGGGCCCTCGGCGTGGTCCACGTCGGCATGGACCGCGGCGAGATCGAGCGCCAGGTGCGCGGCCTGCAGGGGAGGATGGCGCTGTGGGGAGCGCTGGTGGCGCTCTTCGCCATCGGGCTCGGCGCGCTGATCGCGGCCATGGTGGTGATCCGGCCGGTGCGGGCGCTGATCGCCGCCACCCAGGTCATCGCCGAGACCGGCGATCTCACCCAGCCCATCGCCATCCGCTCCGGCGACGAGCTGGGCCAGCTGGCCGACTCCTTCTCCAAGATGGTCTCGCGCCTGCGCGAGGCGCTCAACAAGCTGCTCACCGCCAACGGCGCGCTCGCCACCCTCATGGTCGAGCTGCGCGGCTCCGCCGACGAGCAGACCCGCAACGCCACCCAGCAGGCGGCGGCGCTGCAGGAGACCCACGTCACCGCGCAGGAGATCCGCCAGACCTCGCAGATGGCGGCGGAAAAGGCCGACCGCGTCCTCAAGGAAGCGGAGCGGGCCGACGCCGTCTCGCGCCGGGGCGAGGAGGCCATCGGGCGCAGCGTCGCCGGGCTGACCGCCATCCGCGAGCAGGTGAGCGAGATCGCCCGGCGCATCGACGAGCTCTCCTCGCGGGCGCAGCAGATCGCCGGCATCACCTCGACGGTGAAGGACCTCGCCGACCAGTCCAACATGCTGGCGCTCAACGCCGCCATCGAGGCGGTGCGGTCGGGCGAGCACGGCAAGGGCTTCGCGGTGGTGGCGCGCGAGATTCGCGCTCTCGCCGACCAGTCGATCGCCGCCACCCGGCGGGTGGGCGAGGTGCTGAGCGACATCGGCGGCAGCATCCGCCAGGTGGTGGGCATCACCCAGGTGGGGGCGCAGCGGATCGAGTCGGGCATCGAGGAGGTGCGCGCCTCGGGCCAGAACCTCGCCGAGCTGTCGGCCATCGTCCGGGAGAACTCGACCTCGGCGCGGCAGATCGCGGCGGCGGTGAGCCAGCAGAACGCGGGCATCGCGCAGATCTTCGCCGCCATGGGAGACCTGCAGGGGATGATGACGCAGACGATGGAGAGCGTGGAGGCGACCAGCGCGGCGGCGCGCCAGCTGGGCGCGGTCGCTTCCATCGCCGCCGATGCGGTGAAAGGCTATCGCGTCTAGACTGAGCACCAGGCCCGGCAGTGGAGGTCGCGGATGAAAGTACTGGTCGCCGAAGACAGCGCCACCCAGCGCGCGTTGCTCAGGGTGGTCCTGGAGAAGCTCGGGTACGAGCCGGTCCTGACCTCGAACGGGCGCGAGGCGATGGCCTGCATCCAGCGCGAGGAGATCCCGCTCCTCATCACCGACTGGCAGATGCCCGACATCGACGGGCCCGAGCTGTGCCGCCGGCTGCGGGCGCCGCACCGCAAGGTCTACACGTACATCATCCTGCTCACCGCCATGTCGGGGAAGAGCCGCTACCTCGAGGGGCTGGAGGCGGGCGCGGACGACTTCCTCACCAAGCCCGTCGATCCCGACGAGCTGGCGGCGCGGCTCAAGGGCGGCCAGCGCATCGTCGCGCTGCAGAGGGAGATGCGGCAGCTCGAGGGGCTGCTCTCCATCTGCAGCCTCTGCAAGAAGATCCGCGAGGGCAAGGAGTGGGTGGCGGTGGACGAGTACGTGACGGCGAAGTCGGCGGCGTCGTTCTCGCACGGCTTCTGCCCCGAGTGCATGAAGAAGCAGATCGACAGCTGAGGCGCGCTAATGCGCGAAGATCTGCCAGGCGATGAGGATCTCGCCGATCCAGGCGAGGGTGAAGGTCAGCGTCCGCGCGTAGGGGATACCGAGGGTATAGGCGAGGTAATGGCCGAGCCGGCCCCAGAAGTAGAACATGGCTCCGAGCACGGTCATCTGGTTGCTGATGCCGGCGAACTGCGCGACCGCCACCAGCGCGGTGAAGACCACCAGGTTCTCGGTGGCGTTGGCGTGGGCCCGCTTGGCGCGCTGGCCCCACTCCGATTCGGGCGCGGCGGCGTCCATCCGCGGCGTGGCGAAGGCCCCCATCAGCCCGACCTGCGCGGCGCGGTTGAGGACGTAGGGCACCCAGAAGAGCGCCGTCATCGTTGCGGTCAGCGCCAGCCAGAACAGTTCGGGCTTCATTCGGGCACTCCTTTGAAATGGAAGACCGCACCATAGGCGCCTGCATTGAAGCCGACAACTGCGGCGGTCCGCGCGCCATCTGTTCGCTGGCTGGCTTGCCTCCCCCAAAAGCGATGCTCATTAGGTGATCGCCATGGGATGCACCGTTCATATCGGAGAGGAGTTCCGGTCCGTACCGGAACGGATTCGCAAGCGACTGCAGGAGCGGCTGGTGGAGATCTGCGCAGCGCTCAATGCCCTGGACCGGGGACCCCTGATCGAATCCCTGGTGCAGAGTTCACTGGCGGTCACCGTCGGAATCTGGCGGTTCCGCTACGAATTCAACGCCGGCCAGAACCGGATCACCGTGCTCGAGGCGACCCGGACGGCCTGAAACGCGGCCGGGATTGTTGCCGCCGTCCAGTGTACGCTTGGGGCCGTGAACGATCTGCTCGGCAAGCGCGTGGTGCTGGTCACCGGAAAAGGCGGAGTCGGACGCAGCACCCTCACCGCCGCGCTCGCCCAGGTGGCGCGGCGCGCGGGCAAGCGGGTCCTCCTCGCCGAGGTGGGAGACGGCAGCGACGACTACTCGGCGCTGGCGCAGCGCTTCGGCCTGAACCAGCTGCCGCGGACGGCGGCGGAGATCGCGCCGGGCATCCAGGGTTCGCAGCTGCTCTCCGACGCGGGCGTCGAGCTCTTCCTCACCTCGGTGCTGCGGGTGCCGATGCTGGCCCGGACCGCGCTCGGGTTCGAGCCCTTGCGGCGGCTCTTCTCCGCCGCCCCCTCGCTGCGGGAGCTGGGCACCTTCTTCCACCTGCTCACCTATCTGCGCGCCGAGCAGTCGCCGGGCGTTCCCCTCCATGAGCTGGTCCTCGTCGACATGCCGGCGACGGGTCACACCCTCGCGCTCACCGGCCTGCCCGACGTCATCCTGCGGCTGGTCACCCGGGGGCCCATCGCCGAGGGCCTGCGCGAGGGACAGTCCTTCCTCAACAACCCGCTGCGAACCTCCGCCTACGTGGTGACGCTGCCGGAGACGCTGCCGGTCAGCGAGGCGCTGGAGCTGCTGGAGGGCCTCGACAAGACCCGCGTCCACCAGGGCGGAGTCTTCGTCAACCGCGTGCCCCGGGATCTCTTCACCGCCGAAGAGTCGGGCGCGATCGCCGCCTTCATCCAGCGCCAGCCGGTCTTCGGCGCCGAGGGCTTCCTCCGCATCGGCGAGGCGCAAAAGGCCATCGCGCGGCTGCGGGCTTCCACCGCCATCCCCACGCTGCAGCTCCCCGAGCTGGAACAGACCGGCGACGCGCTCATCGAGGCGCTGGTGGACGTGCTGCGCGCGGAGCCGTTCCGGCCGGGTGTGCCGTGACCACGCTCGCGCGCCTCATCGAGCAGAACAAGGTCATCGTCTGCTGCGGTGCCGGCGGCGTGGGCAAGACGACCACGGCGGCCTCGGTGGCGCTGGGCGGGGCGCGCCTCGGCCGCCGGGTGCTGGTGCTGACCATCGATCCGTCGCGCCGGCTGGCGGAGACCCTGGGCGTCTCGCGCAATCCTCCCGAGCCGGTGGCGGTGCCGGAAGATCGGCAGCGCGCGGCCGGCGTCCAGCCGCCCGGGAACCTCGACGCCTGGATGCTCGACTCCAAGCTGGTGGCCGACGACGCCGTCCGCCGCTTCGCCGGCAGCGAGGAGCGGGCCCGCCCCGTCCTCGAGAACCGCCTCTACCAGCAGGCGACGCTCATCCTCGCCGGCCTGCACGAATACACGGCGATGAAGGCGCTCCACCGCTTCATCACCGAGGGCCACTACGACCTGGTGGTCCTCGACACGCCTCCCTCGCGCAACGCCCTCGACTTCCTCGAGGCGCCCAGGCGGCTGGCCGGCTTTCTCGACGGCGCCATCTTCCGCATGTTCACGCCGACCAAGGCCGGGCTCATCGGCCGCGCCGGAGTCCGGCTCATCGGCCGGGTGCTCCGTCTCGTCTTCGGCGCCGAGTTCGCCACCGAGCTGACCGCCTTTTTCGAGTCCTTCTCCTCGCTCTTCGAATCGCTCAACGCCGACATCCTCGACGTCCGCCAGCGCCTCACCCAGCCCGACACCGCCTTCGTGCTGGTGACCACGCCCTCGGAGGCGGCGGTGAAGGAGGCGCACTTCTTCCACGACCGCATCCTCCAGTTGGGCCTGCCCTTCCGCGGCTTCATCCTCAACCGCAGCCAGGCGGGGCGCAGCGACAAGGTCTTTCCCGACGCCGCGCTGCTGGCGCCCGACGCCCCGCCGGCGCTGCGGTCGGGGCTGGAGAAGCTCAAGTGGCTGGCGCGCAGCGAACACCTCCAGGTGGCGCGCGACCGCGGGCTCCTCGCCGAGCTGGCCCTGCGCGGCGGCAAGGACGCCTTCGCCCTGGCCCTGCCCAACCTGCCCGCCGGCGCGAGCGACATGGCCACCCTGGCGCAGATCGCCACGCTGGCCCTTGCCGAGCGGCGCAGCGGCCCGCGCTGACCGGCCCGAAGCCCGGCCCTCCCTGCGGAGCCTTGCGAAGCCTGGGCGCTTGCGCTAACGCACCTGCTCTCGACGGTCTGGGAGGTTCCATGCGCTACACGAGCCGCTGGTCGCTGTCCTTGGTGGTGTTGCTGGCCGCAATGGGGTGGAAGGCGAAGGGCGCGCCGCCTGCAGACGCCGCCGGCGGAGGCGGAACTGCCGCCGCGGGCGCGGGTAAAGCCGTCATCGGCGCGGCGCTCAGCCTCACCGGGCCGGCCGCGTCGTACGGCAGTCAGCAGCGGGCCGGCATCCAGGCGGCGCTGGCAGACCTGGGAAGCTCCGCGCCGCTGGAGGTCCGCATCGAGGATGACGCCTCCACCAAGGAGCAGGGCATCACCGTCTTCCAGAAGTTCATCAACCGCGACAAGGTCTCCGCCATCCTCGGCCCGACGCTTTCCAACACCGCCAGCGCCGCCGACCCGCTCGCGCAGCAGGCGCAGGTGCCGGTGATGGGCGTCTCCAACACCGCCGCCACCGGCATCACCGACATCGGCAAGTACATCTGGCGCGACTCGCTCACCGAGGCGCAGGTGATCCCCGGCGCCTTCAAGAAGGCGCAGGAGAAGCTGCAGTTCAAGACCGCCTCGGTGCTCTACGGCAACGACGACGTCTTCACCAAGGCCGGCTACGACGTCATGAAGAAGGCGCTCGCGGATCTGTCGGTCAAGGTCCTCGTCACCCAGACCTTCGCCAAGCCCGATCGCGACTACCACGCGCAGCTGACCTCGCTGACCTCGGCGAAGCCCGACGTGCTGGTGGTCTCCGCCCTCGCCGACAACGCCGCCGCCATCGTCGCCCAGGCGCGCCAGCTCGGCTGGACCGGCCCCATCCTCGGCGGCAACGGCTTCAACAGCCCCGCCTTCATCAAGAACGCCGGCGCCGCCGCCGAAGGCGT
>JAYWAJ010000391.1:0-10242 GCA_043782525.1 Deltaproteobacteria bacterium
GAAGAGCTGGCGGCGGAGGTCGCGGACGGCCTTGGCGTCGAGGTGCCGGAGGCCTCACCGCTCGCGCTGCGGCCGGCCAAGCCGGAGGTGACGGCGTCCCCTTCGCTCTCCCTCTTCGCGCGGCCCGGCGACGGGCGCATCACCGGGCGCAAGGTCGCCATCCTGGTCGCGGCTGGCGTCGATGGCGCCGGCGCGCTGGCCGTCCACCGCGCGCTCCTCGCCCAGGGCGCGGTGCCGCGGATCGTGGCGGCGCGGCTGGGCCCGGTTGCGAGCGCGACCGGCGAGGCGCTCGACCCCGACGCGACGCTCGAGACCATGCCGTCGTGCCTCTTCGACGCGGTGGTGGTGCCGGACGGCGCCGGGTCCGCCGCGGCGCTCGCGTCGCTGGGCCACGCGGTCGAGTTCGTCAAGGATCAGTATCGCCATTGCAAGGCCATCCTCGCGCTGGGAGCGGGGCGGACGCTGCTGGAGAAGGCCGGCCTGCCGCTGGACCTCGACGATGCGGCGCTCTTGGTGGCGGCCCCGGGCAAGGCGGCCCCCGCGACCAAGGCGTTCTTCGCCGCGCTGGCGCAGCACCGCAACTGGGACCGCGCGGTCGATCCTCCGCCAGTGTAATCGCCGCCCCCGGCTACAAGGCCGTGGTCGGCAACAAGACCGGAGCCGCCTGCTGCCGCGTCACCGCACAATCGAAGAACCTCTACGTGGCCACGGACGTCGGCGCGAGCGCCATCAGCGTGCGCGTCATCGAGGTCAAGCCGATGGAGCAGAAGATGGACGCGCCCGACGCCAGCGCCATGCATCGAGGAGCTGAACAAGAGCGGCCACGTCGCCGTCTACGGCATCAACTTCGACACCGGCAAGAGCAACCTCAAGGAGGACTCGGAGGCGGTCCTGGGCGAGGTGGCGAAGCTCCTCACCGAGAACGCCGACCTCAAGCTGCGCGTCGAGGGCCACACCGACAACCAGGGCAAGAGCAAGGACAAACTGGCCCTCTCGAAGAAGCGCGCGCAGGCGGTCAAGGACTGGCTGGTGAAGAAGGGCGTCGAGGCGGCGCGGCTCACCACCGAGGGCTTCGGAGACCAGAAGCCCGTCGGCGACAACAAGAGCGACGAGGGCAAGGCCAAGAACCGGCGCGTCGAGCTGGTCAAGCTGTAACGACTGGCCCCGCGCCGCTTTGCTTCGCGGCCGCGTCTCGGGTATCAGGCTGCGCGATGACCATCGACTCCGCCGAAGCCATCCAGCGGCTGCGCGACGGGAACCGGCGCTTCGTGGAAGGCTCTCCCGAAGCGCGCACCCGCTGGGATCGCGCGGCCGCAACCGATGCCAGGCCCTTTGCCGCGGTCCTCGGTTGCTCTGACGCGCGCGCGCCTGCCGAGTTCGTCTTCGACGTCGGGCTGGGCGACCTCTTCGTCATTCGCGTCGCCGGCAACATCGTCGCGCCCTCGCAGGTCGGTTCCATCGAGTTCGCCGTCGACGCCTTCGCGGTGCCGCTGGTGGTGGTGATGGGGCACACGCGCTGCGGGGCCATCGCCGCGGCGGCGCGCCACCTCCAGGACGGAAAGGCGCCGCCGACCGACAACGTGCTGCGCATCACCTCGCGCATCGGCCCCATCATCGCGCCGGTGCTGGCCACGCAGGGTCTGGCCGACCCGCTCCGGGCGGCCATGCGCGCCAACGTCCTCGCCTCGGTGGCGCAGCTCAGCCACGGCAGCAAGCTGATCGAGGAGCTGGTGCAGGCGGGCCGCCTGCGGGTGGTCGGCGCCGAATACGAGCTGGAGAGCGGCAAGGTCACCTTTCTCGAGCACGGCGAGGCGGGCTGAGCCTCAGATCGACGGCGCCACCTGCGCCCCCTCGGGCGCGCGGATCGCCTCGGCGCGGTGGTCCTTGGCGATGAGCAGGTAGATCGAGGGCACGAAGAAGAGCGTGAAGGCGGTGCCCACCGCCATGCCCGTCACCAGCACGAGCCCGATGCTGTTGCGCGCCGCCGCGCCCGGCCCGGTCACCAGCGTGAGCGGAAAGTGCCCGCAGACGGTGGCGACGCTGGTCATCAAGACCGGCCGCAGGCGGGTGACCGCGGCGTTGCGGATGGCGTCGATCTTGCTCTGCCCTTCCTCTTGCAGCTTGTTGGCGAACTCGACGATGAGGATGCCGTTCTTCGAGACCAGCCCCACCAGCGTCACCAGCCCCACCTGCGAGTAGACGTTGAGCGTCGTCGTCCAGCCGTCGGTGAAGAAGTGCATGTTGGGGTTGGGCATCTTGAGGAAGGTCATGATCAGCGCGCCGAACATGCCCAGCGGCACCGAGCCGGCCAAAATCACGAAGGGATCGCGGAAGCTGTTGAACTGCGCCGCCAGCACCAGGAAGATGAGGACGATGGCGAGGAGGAAGGCGGGGAGGAACTTGTCGCCTTCGGTGCGCAGCTGCCGCGACTCGCCGGTGTAGTCGACGACGTAGCCGCGGGGCAGGATCTTGCCGGCCTCGTCCTCGAGGTACTTGAGCGCCTCGTCGAGCGGGCGGATGGCGACGCCGCTGATCTTCACCGCGTTGAGCTGCTGGAAGCGATTGAGGGCGCGCGGCGTCACCGAGTCCTTGAGGGTCGCGAGCGTGCTCAGCGCCACCAGCTTGCCGCCCGGCCCGGTGACCTGGATGTCCTGCAGCTGCTCCGGGTTGAGCCGCTCGGCGCGGAGCAGCTGCGGGATGACCTTGTAGCTGCGCCCGGCGATGCTGAAGCGGTTGACGAAGTTGCCGCCCACCGCGGAGCCGAGATCCTGTCCGACGGTGGCGAGGTTGAGGCCCAGCTCGGCCACCATCTCGCGGTCGACGGTGATCTCCGACTGCGGCTGGTCGATCTTGGTGTCGATGAGCGGGGGGAAGGCGAAGATGCCGCTCTGGGCCGCCTTCGCCTGCAGCTTCTGCGCGAAGCCGAGGATCTCGCTGGCGTCGGCGGTGGAGGCGAGGACGAACTCGACCGGGAAGTTGCCTCCGCCGGGCAGCGCCGGCGGCAGGATGGCGAAGGTCTGCACGCCCGGGATCGAGGCGACCTTGCCGAAGACCTCGGGCAGCACCTGCGCCGCCGAGCGCTTGCGCTCGTCCCAGGGCTTGAGGCCGTCGCCCCAGAAGCCGCCGCCGGGCGTGGTGATCTGGAAGGTGAACTGCGTCTCCGCGATGGGCGTGATGGCGTCGTTGATGGCGCGGGTGGACTGCGTCACCTGCTCCAGCGTCGAGTTGGCGGGCGTGTTGACCACGCCGAAGATGATGCCCTGGTCCTCGGCGGGCGCGAGCTCCTTGGGCGACTGGGAGAACATGAGGAGCGCGAGGATGGAGATGACGATCCAGGCGGTGTAGATGGGTCCGCGCGAGCGGAGCGTCGCATCGAGGATGCGGCCGTAGGTCGCCTTGACGCGTTCGAAGGTCCGGTTGATGTACGCGGCGAAGCCCTTCTCCTCATGGTGCAGGAGGTAGGCGGACATCACCGGCGAAAGGGTCAAGGCGACGATGCCGGAGATGGTGACCGCGCCGGCCAGCGTGAGCGCGAACTCGCGGAAGAGCGAGCCGGTCAGGCCGCCCTGGAAGGCGATGGGCGCGTAGACCGCCGCCAGCGTGATGGTCATGGAGATGATGGGGCCGACCAGCTCGCGGGCCGCCTGCAGCGCGGCGTCGATGGGCTTCAGGCCCTCGCGCAGGTGCCGCTCGACGTTCTCCACCACCACGATGGCGTCGTCCACCACCAACCCCACCGAGAGGACGATGGCGAGCAGGGTGAGGAGGTTGATGGTGAAGCCGAAGGCCTGGATGAGGAAGATGCCGCCGATGAGCGAGACGGGGATGGCCACCACCGGCACCAGCGACGAGCGCAGGGAGCCGAGGAAGAGGAAGATGACCACCACCACGATGAGCAGCGTCTCGAGCAGCGTCTGCACCACCTCGGTGATGGCGCTGCGGATGTAGGCCGTCGCGTCGTAGGCGATGGTCGCCTTGATCTGCTCGGGCAGGTCTTTCTGCAGCGACTCCATCTCCGCCCGCACCCGCTTGATGACGTCGAGCGAGTTGGCGTTGGGGAGCGCCCAGACGCCGATGAAGACGGCCGTCTGCCCGCTGAAGTTCACCTGGGTGTCGTAGTCTTCGGCGCCCAGCTGCACGTCGGCGATGTCCTTGAGGCGCACGGAGGAGCCGCCGGTCTCGCGGATCACCAGCTTCTCGAACTCCTCCGCCGAGCGCAGGTCGGTGTTGGCGGTCAGGTTCACCTGCACGAGGCGGCCCTTGGTCTGCCCGACGGCGGCCAGGTAGTTGTTGGCCGCCAGCGCCTGCCGCACCTGCGCCGGGCTGACGTTGAGCGCCGCCATCCGGTCGGGCTTGAGCCAGATGCGCATCGCAAAGGTTCGCGCCCCGAGCAGGTCGGCCCGCTGCACGCCTTCGATGGCGGAGAGCCGCGGCTGGACGATGCGGACCAGGTAGTCGGTGATCTCGTTCTGCTTCAAGAACTCGGAGGAGAAGCTCAGGTAGGCCGAGGCGAACTGGCTGTCGGCCGACTCGATGTTGAGGATGGGGACCTGCGCGTCGGGCGGCAGGTCGCCGCGCACCTGATCGACTTTCGAGGAGATCTCCGAGAGCGCCTTGTTGGCGTCGTGGTTGAGGCGCAGGCGGGCCTTGATGATGGAGACGTTCTGGTGGCTCTCCGACTCGATGTAGTCGATGCCGTCGGCGGCGGCGATCGACCGCTCGAGAGGGGAAGTGATGAAGCCGCGGATCAGCTCGGCGTTGGCGCCGACGTAAGCCGTGGTGACGGTGATGGCCGCGTTCTCGCTGCGCGGATACTGGCGCACGTTGAGCGAGCGGATGGCCTGCACGCCGGCGATGACGATGAGGAGGTTGACGACGACGGCCAGGACCGGCCGCCGGATGAACAGGTCGGTGAAGTTCATTCAGCGCCTCACTTGTCGTCGGTGGGCTTGGGGGCGATCTCGGCGGTGGGCGCGAGATCGTTGCGGACCACGACGGTGCTCCCGTTGTGCAGCTTGAAGGCCCCGCTGGAGACGATGGTCTCACCGGCGGCGAGGCCGGAGACCACCGCTACCAGATCCCCGCGCCGCTCGCCGAGGCGGACGAACTTCTGCCGCGCGATGAGCGCCTTGTCCTTCTCCTCGATCGCATAGACCGAGTCGCCGTAGGGCGCATAGATGATGGCGGTGGCGGGGACGATGAGGGCCGCGCGGTCGTCGGGCGAGAGCACCTCGACGTTGGCGAACATGCCGGGGCGCAGCTTGCCGTCGGCGTTGGGGAAGGTCGCCCGGATGCGGACGTTGCGGGTGGAGACGTCCACCTCCGGGTTGACGGTGGTGACGAGGCCGTCCCAGCTCTGCTGCGGATAGACGTCGGTGTGCAGCCGCGCCTTCATGGCGGTGTGGAGGTCGGCGAGGGCCTGCTGCGGCAGGTAGAACTCGGCGTGGATGGGCGAGACCGACTGCAACGAAGCGATGGGCGTGCCCGCCGCCACCACCTGCCCGAGCTCGATCTGCCGGATGGCGACGCGCCCGTCGAAGGGCGCGCGGATGATCTTCTTGGCGATGGTGGCGCGCAGCACCGCCGCGTTGGCCGCGCTCTGGCTGGCGCGCGCCTCGGCAGCTTCCAGCTCGGCGGGGGTGTTGGAGTTTCCTTCGCGCAGGAGGCGGGCGCGCCGGACGCTGGTCTTCGCCAGGGTGGCGTCGGCCTCGGCGGCGGCCAGCTGCGCCTCCTCGACGGAGCTGTCCAGCTTGACGAGGACATCGCCGCGCCGGACCGCCGCGCCGGAGTCGAAGCCCAGCTCGCGGACCAGGCCGGGGAGCTCGGAGGCGACGGTCACCGCGCGGACCGCGACCAGCGTGCCCACCGCCCCCCGCGACGCCTGCCAGCGGACGGCTTCGACCTTGGTCGAGGTGACCGCTTCGGGCGGCAGCGCGAACGACTTGCCCGCCTTGATCATCACCCCGATCTGGCTGGCCTTGATGCCGACCAGGATCACCAGGATGACGACGACGCCGCCGATGGCGATGAACCAGAGCCTGCGCCTGCTGCGGGTGGGAGCGACCGGCCTCTCCACCGGATTCTGCACGGAGCCGTCCTCGGCCTTGATGGGTGCCTCGTTGTTCTTCGCGACCGCAAGGTTCGGATGCGTCGGGTTCATTTCACACCTGGGGCGAGAAGGGTGGCGCCCGCCGCCAGCCGCAGCTGGGCGCGGGAGTTGATCAAGTCGGCGTCGGCCTGGATGCGGGCGACGTCGGCGGTGAAGAGATCGCGCTGTGCCTGGAGCAGCTCGAGCTGGGTGCTGGCGCCGGCCTGGAACCGATCGCGCGCCTGCTCCGCCGCATGCGCAGCCGCCGCTCGTCCAGCCCGGGCCGACTTGCCGCGAGCGATGGCGGCGGCCACCGTCTCCCACTGGCGGTGGATGGCGTCGCGCGCGAGGTGCCGCGCCCGCTGCTCCCGGGCGCGGGCGACGCCCGTGGCGGCGTCCTGGCTGCGGATGTTGGCGAAGCTGGTGAAATCGAGCGCCCAGTTGAAGGCCAGCGCGGCCTGCCAGGTGAGCTCGTGTCCAGTGAAGCCCGGCGAGCTGGTGCCCCGCTCCGTCAACGTTCCGAAGATGACGGGCAGGAGGGCAAAGCGCTGCGCCTTGGCCTGCTCTTCGGCGGCGCGGGTGTTGCCGGCGGCGGCGGCCACCCCGGGCAGGCGCTCCAGGTCGGAGTCGAAGGAGGCGAGCGGCGGCTCGGCGTGCAGGTCGTCGTCGAGGGCCGGAGCGGCGGAGCCCTCGGGAGCCAGCTCGGAGGCGGACTCGAGCGCCCGGGCCGCCAGCGAAACTTGTAGGTCCGCCAGCGCCACTTGCTGCGTCTGCGCTTCCACGTCGGCGCGGGCGCGGTCGAGGTCGAGCACCGGACCGCTGCCGGCGTCGTAGCGGGCCTGGGCGAGGTGCAGGCTCTCCTTCGAGACCTCCAGCGCGCGCTGCGAGGCGGTGACCAGCGCCAGGTTGGCGATCAGCTGGTAGTAGTCCTGCGTCACCTGCGATTCGATCTGCAGGCGGGCCGCGGCCAACTGCTGTCCGGCGGCGCCGGCAGCGGCCCTGGCGGCGCTGACACGGGTGAACCCGGCCGCGTCGAAGAGCGGCACCGTCAGCGTGGCCAGCCCGTCGAGCTGGCGGAGCGGCACGATGGTGACCCGCTGTCCGGGCGCATCGAAGAACACGTCGTACTGGTTGCGGGTGATGGAGCCGCGGACGGCGATGCCCGGCAAGACCCTGCCCAGCGCCACGTCCTCCTGGGCCTGCTGCTGCGCGAGGCCGGCCTGGGCCTCCAGCGCGTCCGGACTGCGGGTCCGGGCGGAGGCGAGAAAGGCGTCCAGCGGCTGCAGCGCACCGGCCGGCAGCGCGACCAGCAGGCAGAAGGCGGCCACCAGCTCGATCCTCATGATCCAGAGACGAACGGGAGGGGCGGAATTCGACAGGACGGGCACGTTCATCGAAAGTTTTCCCCAGTTCACCAGCAGAGCCCAGCCGCAACCGCACCGGTGATGATGCCGGAGCGGCGCCGGCGCTTCGCGGTGCGGTGGCGAAAGAGATGTTTCTGCTTGTTTCATCGGGCTTCCCGCAGCGCCTCGATGCCGCCCGGCGGTCCCAGGACGAGGAGGCGGTCGCCGCGCTCCGGAAGGGAGTCGGGAGCGATCTCCTCCACCCGCGCGGCGCCCGCCCGGCGCAGCGCCAGGACAAGGACCCCGAATTTTTCCTGGAGGGTGGGCGGCGCGCAGCGGAGCGCCCCAGAGCGCCCGCGGAACGGCGATCTCCTCGATGTGGCGGTCGGCGGGCAGCTCGAAGAAATCGCCGGACTCCCGGCCGGCGTCGAAGCGCACCACCCGGGTGAGCAGCACGTCGCGGTGGAGGACTTCGGCGTCCAGCGCCCCGAGGAGCGCGCGGCGGCTGACGACGCCGAGGAGCTTGCCCTGATCGCAGACGGGCAGCTCGCCCCAGTCGGTGCTCCACAGCTTCTGGCCGAGGTCGAGGAGCGAGTCCTGCGGCGAGACCACCGCCACGGGGTGGGCGACCTCGTCGACCCGCAGCCGGTCGCGGTCGGGGGCGGCCCAGAGGCGCTTGGCGTCGTTGAGATCGATGGCGCGCAGCGTCGGGCCCGGCACGTAGACGACGCGCACGTTGGGGGCCTGCAGCTCCAGCAGCGCGGCGGAGACGCTGGCGTCGGCGGCGACGGTGGGCGGATCCATGGTGAGGATGTCGCGGGCGATCACCGCGTGCGCGAGGCGCTCGGTCAGGCTGCCGCGCCAGGGGATGCCGCGGCGGCGCAGCTCCTCGGTGTAGATGGAGTCCGGGCGCAGCCGCCGCGAGACCAGCGCCGCAATCGTCGTGCCGGCCAGCAAGGGAATGACCAGCGCGTAGTCGCCCGAGAGCTCGAAGGCCAGCGCCGCGGCCATCAGCGGCGCGTGCGTCGTCGCGGCGATGAGCGCGGCCATCCCCGCCAGCGCGTAGCCGCCCACTTCTGCCGCCGAGCCCCGCGCCACCAGCACGTGGGGCACCGCCCAGCCGACGAGGCCCCCCAGCGCCGCGCCGAGGAAGAGGGAGGGCGTGAAGACGCCGCCCGGGCTCCCCGACGACACCGAGGACACGGTCGCCGCTGCCTTGGCGACGAGCAGGACGGCGAGGACGGCGCCCGCCAACCTGGCGTCGAGGATGAGCTGGATGGCCTCGTAGCCATTGCCGGTGACCGCCGGAAGCCGCAGCGCGATCAGGCCGACCCCGAGTCCGCCCAGCGTTCCCCAGGCGAGACGCGGCAACGAGAAACGCTGCACGAAGTCCTCCGCCTTGGAGAGCGCGAGCAGGAAGGCCGGACCGATCAGGCCCGCGAGGAGGCCCAGCACGCAGTGGGCGGCGAGCTCCTCCTGCGTCACCAGCGCGAAGGTCCGCTTGCCGTAGATGGGCCCGCCGCCGATGGCGAGGCGGGTCAGCGTGGTGGCGACGGCGATGGCCGCGGCCACCGGCACGAGGATGTCGACGCCGAGGATGCCGGTAACGATCTCGACCACGAAGAGCACCGCCGCGAAAGGCGTGTTGTAGGCCGCGGCGAAGCCCGCGCCGGTGCCCGCCGCCACCAGCATCCGCGTCTCCCGCGACGGCATGCGGAAAAAGCGGCCGATGAGCGAGCCGCTGCCGCCGCCGAACTGGATGATCGATCCTTCGCGCCCGATGGAGGCGCCGGTGCAGAGCGCCACCAGCGAGGCGGCGCTCTTGAGCAGCACCGCCGGCAGCCGGATCTGGCCGCGGCCCAGCACCACCGACTCGAGGATGACGGCGACGCCGTGGCCGCCGGGACTGCGCGCGGCGAGCAGGCTGATGGCCGCCGCGAGGCCTCCGCCCGCCGCCGGCAGCCCGAGGCGCAAGTACCAGGGCAGCGCGGCGAAGCCCTCCAGCACGTTGGGGGTGCCGAGGATCAGCTCGAGGCCGTAGCGCAGCAAGAGCCGGAAGGCGATGGCGAAGGCCGCCGCCAGCACGCCGACCAGCAGCACCGCCACTGCGTAGCGGGCCACCCGTCCGGAGGCGTTCACCGGGCCGCCGACGCGATGGCCTGCCGGACCGCGGGGTCGTCGAGCAGCGCGGTGTGGGTCGCGTGCGAGATCAGCTCCTCGTGCGGGAAGGCGGGCCGCGCGCTCTGGGCGGTGACCGTCCCGTCGCCGTCGGCGGTGGGCGGATGGTCGAAGTCGAAGCGGCCCTCGACGACGCGCACCCCGCTCACCGTCTGGTGCCCGACGCCGACCACCACCAGCGCCGCGTGAACCAGCGCCGCGGGCGCCGCCGCCCCGCGCAGGAGGAGCCCCCAGGACGCGTGCGCCTCGAGCATCCGGCCCAGCTCCGCGAGATAGGCCGCGTCGGTGCGCCGCGCCGGATCGGCGAAGACCCCGAGTCCGCGCCCGGTCCAGAAGGCCGGGGAGAAGGGATCGCCCGCCTCGCCCACGAAGAAGTCCGGCGCCGGCGGCAGCAGCTGGAAGGCGGAGGCAAAGGTGAAGAGCGCCTCCGCCGAGAGCAGCGCGTGGTTGCGGCCGACCTGGTCGCCGCGCACCAGGTCGGGGAAGATCTTCGGCGAGCCGGCAAAGGGCGTCCCCGCGAAGACGACCTTGCGGACCTTGGGCGCGCCCTGCTGCAGGCAGGCGAGCGCGACCATCCCTCCCATGCTGTGCGCGACCAGGGTCACCCGCTTCGCCGGCAGCCGCGCGATCGCG
>JAYWAJ010000392.1:0-3874 GCA_043782525.1 Deltaproteobacteria bacterium
GCAAGCGCAGGTGCTGCAGCGGCTCGGCTGCGGGCTGGTGCAGGGCTACCTCTTCTCGGAGGCGGTGGACATCGACGACGCCGCCGCGCTGCTCGCCCAGGAGGGCGCGGCGGTGCTGCCCTTCGGCCAGAAGCTGCGCGCGGGCTGAAGCTCAGGGTCGCGGCGGCGGGCGGGAGTTGGAGAGCCCCGCCTTGCGGTGTTCCTTCAGCATGCAGATGTCCATGGCCACGAAGAGCCCGGCCTTTCGGGCCCGCAGCGCCGCCGCCTCGTCGATGACGCCTTCCTGCAGCCACACCGCCGGCAGCTTGAGCGCGATGGCCTCGTCGAGGTGCGCCCCCACCTCCCGCGACTTGCGGAAGAGGTCCACCGCGTCCACCGCGAAGGGGACCTGGTCGAGCCGCGGGTAGACCTTCTCGCCGAGGATGGTGCCGCCCCCCGGCCGCACCGGGACGATGCGGTATCCGCTGGCCTGTAAGTACATGGCGACGCTGTACGAAGGACGATCGGGATCGGTGGAGAGGCCGACCACCGCGATGGTCCGGATGCGCAGGAGGAGGGCCTTGATCTCGCCGGCGCTGGGATTCTGGAATGCCACGGACCTCCCCGTTATAAGGCATCCCCGACCCGCGTCTGGAGCGGTTGACTCAGGCCGCGCGGCCCCCTAGGGTGCGCGTCCGCCTAGCCTTGGAGACTCGCATGAAGAGAATGAATTTGCACGCCCTCGCCCTGGCCCTCGCCTGCGCCGCCTCCTGCAAGACGGGCGGAAGCGCGCCGGCCGGCAAGGCCGGCGTGGCGATGGATCCCGGCGCCAAGGTGGCGGAGGTCGACGGCAAGACCATCACCTACGGCGAGCTGCAGGCCGACAAGGAAGTGGGCCCGAAGATCCGGCAGGCCGAGGTCAAGGCGCTCACCGATCTCTATGACCAGCGCCGCGGCCTGCTCGACGAGCTGATCAGCCGCCGCCTGCTCGAGGAGGAGGCGAAGGCCAAGAACAAGACCCTCGAGCAATGGTTCCAGACCGACTACAGCACCACCGTGCCCGAGCCGAGCGACGAGGACGCCAAGGCCTTCTTCGAGGAGCACAAGGCGCAGGTTCCGCCGGGCCAGACGTTCGAGGATCTGAAGCCGCGCATCAAGCAGGCGGTGAAGCAGCAGAAGCTGCGCGACAACATGGGCAAGATGCTCGAAGGGCTGAAAGAGAAGCACCACGTCGCGGTCGCGCTCGAGGTGCCCGACCTGCCGCGCATCGAGGTGGAAGCCAAGGGTCCCTCGCGGGGGCCGGCCTCTGCCCCGGTGACCATCGTCGAGTTCTCCGACTTCCAGTGCCCGTTTTGCGGGCGCGAGTACCCCGTCATCGAGAAGGTGATGAAGGACTACGAGGGCAAGGTGCGGCTGGTCTTCCGCCACTACCCGCTCGACTTCCATCCCTTTGCGGAGAAGGCCGCCGAGGCCGCCGCCTGCGCCGCCGACCAGAACAAGTTCTGGGAGCTGCACAACGCCATGTTCTCGAACCAGCAGAAGCTCGCGGTCGACGACCTCAAGGGCTACGCCAAGTCGGCGGGCGTCGATTCGGCGAAGTTCGACAAGTGCCTCGACAGCGGCGAGAAGAAGGCCCAGGTCGAGGCCGACCAGAAGGCGGGCAGCGCGGCGGGCGTCAACGGCACGCCGGCCTTCTTCGTCAACGGCGTCTTCATCAACGGCGCGGTTCCCTACGACCAGATCAAGCAGGCGGTCGAGCGCGAGCTGAAGAAGAAGGGGTAGTCCGCAATGCGCATGTCGAAGAGCTTCGTGCCGACCTTGAAAGAGGTGCCGGCGGACGCGACCGTGGCCTCGCACCAGCTGCTGGTGCGGGCCGGCTACATCCGCCAGCTTTCGGCGGGTATATATAGTATACTTCCCCTCGGCCAGCGGGCCATCCTCAAGATCACCGGCATCGTTCGCGAGGAGATGGACGCCATCGGCGCGCAGGAGTTCTACCTTCCGGCCCTCAACCCGCGCGAGATCTGGGAAGAGTCGGGCCGCTGGTCGGTGATGGGCGAGAACATGTTCCGCCTCAAGGACCGCAAGGGCGCGGACCTCTGCCTCGCCATGACCCACGAGGAGATCTTCACCGTGCTGGCGCGGGCGGAGCTGCGCAGCTACCGGCAGCTGCCGCAGACCTGGTACCAGATCCAGACCAAGTTCCGCGACGAGCCGCGGCCCAAGTCGGGCCTCCTGCGGGTGCGGCAGTTCACCATGAAGGACAGCTACTCCTTCGACCTGGACAAGAAGGGGCTCGACGAGGCCTTCGAGGCGCACCGGCAGGCCTACGTGAAGATCTTCGGGCGCTGCGGGCTGCAGACGGTCCAGGTGGACGCGCACTCGGGAGCGATGGGCGGCTCGGGCTCCACCGAGTTCATGGTGGCGACCGACGCGGGCGAGGACCTGATCGCCTCCTGCGCGTCGTGCGGCTACGCGGCCAACACCGAGAAGGCGGAGTCGCGCGTCGAGACGCCGGACAAGTACCGGGCGGCGGGAACTTCGCCGGCGCTGGAGGAGTTCGCCACGCCGGGCGTGACTACCATCGAAGCCCTGGCGAAGGCGCCGCATGGGGTCACTGCCGACCAGCAGCTGAAGACGCTCGTCTACGCCGGCGACGAGCAGCCCCTCATCGCCATCGTCCGCGGTGATGACCAGCTCAACGAGGCCAAGCTGCAGACGGCGTCGGGCGCGTCGGTGCTGCGGCCCGCGCATGTGGAGGAGATCCAGAAGTGGCTGGGCGCCAGGCCCGGCTCGCTGGGCGGCGTCGGGCTGGCCGGGAAGACCCACCTGCGGGTCTTCGTCGACAGCCGCCTCGCCGCGCTCTCGGGCCTGGTCACCGGCGCCAACAAGGACGGCTTCCACCTCCGCAACGTCAGCGTGCCCCGCGACCTGGCCCACGCCAAGGGCGTCGACCTGCGCACCGTCAACGCCGGCGAGGGCTGCCCGCGCTGCGGCAAGCCGCTCGCCGTCGGCAAGGCGCTCGAGGTCGGGCACATCTTCAAGCTCGGCACCCGCTACTCGGAGTCGATGGGCGCCCGGGTGCTCGACGAAGGCGGCAAGGAAGTCCCCCTCGTCATGGGCAGCTACGGCATCGGCGTCGAGCGCATCCTCGCCGGCGCCGTCGAGCTGCACCACGACCAGGACGGCATCCGCTTCCCCATGAGCATCGCGCCCTTTCACCTCGCGCTCCTGCCGCTGCAGATGCAGGACGCGGCCGTCCGCGACGCGGCCGAGAAGATCTACCGCGACCTGATCGCGGCCGGCGTGGAAGTCCTGCTCGACGACCGCGACGAGCGGGCCGGCGTCAAGTTCAAGGACGCCGACCTGATCGGCCTGCCGCTGCGCATCGCGGTGGGAAAAAAAGGCCTGGCCGAGGGCAAGATCGAGTGGAAGGTCCGCGGCGGAAAGGAAGTCGAGTTCGTCGCCCTCGGCGAGGTGGTCGCGCGCGTGCAGGCCGCCGTCCGCGAAGGCGGCGGGACGCTGGGCAAGTGAACCGCCTCTGCGCCGCGCTCGATCTGCCCGACCCGCAGAGCGCGGCGGAGCTGGCGGCGAAGCTCGTGGGTCACGTGAGCGTCTTCAAGATCGGCCTCGAGCTCTTCGTCGCGCACGGGCCCGCGGCGGTGGAGCCCATTCGCAAGTTCGGGTTGCCCATCTTCCTCGACCTGAAGCTGCACGACATCCCCCAGACGGTGGAGAGCGCGGCGCGCGGCGTGGCCAGCCTCGGGGTGCAGTACCTGACCGTCCACGCCAGCGGCGGCGCCGAGATGATCCGCGCAGCCCGGCGGGCGCTCCCGGCGACGAAGCTGCTCGCGGTCACCGTGCTCACCTCCCTCGGCGAGGAGGAGCAGCGCGA
>JAYWAJ010000393.1:0-3874 GCA_043782525.1 Deltaproteobacteria bacterium
CCTTCCGGCCCGGCAGCCTCTTCCAGCTGCGGCTGGGCACCGACACCCAGCTCGACCGCGCCGCGTACACCATCGACATCCAGTCCTCGCTGCAGCTGCAGAACCTGGGCATCCCCATCGCGCAGGAGACGAGGTTCTCCCGCGTCCAGCCGCTGCAGCAGTGGGGCGAATACGCCGACGCCGTCTTCACGCTGGGCGATCTCCGCCTCCTGCCGGGGCTGCGCCTCGACCAGTTCCACTGGCGCGAGCACGCCCGTTTCTCGATCGATCCGCGGCTCTTCGCGCGCTACGCGCTCTCCGACGCGACCACGCTCAAGGCTTACGGCGGCCTCTACCACCAGCCCCCGAGCGGCCAGCAGATCGACGCCGACATCGGCAACCCCGACCTCGGCCTGCAGTGGGCGGTGCAGGTGGGCCTGGGCGTCGAGCAGCGCTTCTCCGACGTCTGGAACCTCAGCGCCGAGGTTTTCTACAACCGGCGCGGCGCGCTCATCGTCCGCGTCGATCCGGTGCTCCTGCCCAACCAGGTCGTCTCCAACCCGCGCTTCCAGAACAACGGCATCGGCCGCGCTTTCGGGCTGGAGCTCCTGCTGCGCCGCGAGATCACCCAGAAGCTCTACGGCTGGCTCGCCTACACGCTCTCGCGCAGCGACGTCCTGCAGAACCCGGGCGATCCGTGGAAGTCGTTCCAGTACGACCAGACCCATATCCTCACGCTGGTGGTGGGCTACCGGCCGTCGCCCTCGTGGGAGCTGTCGTCGCGCTACCGGCTGGTGAGCGGCAACCCGACGGCGCCGGTGGACTTTGCGACCTTCGACGCCGACTCCGGCGGGTTCGTCGCCACCCGCGGCAACTTCGGCGCCACCCGGCTGCCGCTCTTCAGCCAGCTCGACGCGCGGGCGCAATACACCTGGACCTGGGACTCCTGGCAGCTGGCGCTCTACCTCGACGTGGAGAACGTCACCAACCACCTCAACGAGGAGATCCACGTCTTCGACTACCGCTACCGCGAGCAGGGGAGCATCTCGGGCATCCCCATCCTTCCGACCTTTGGCGTCAAGGGGAAGTTCTGATGTCCAGCCGCTGGACGAAAAACAAATTATTTTTTTTCTGCGCGGTGATCTCCGGTACCGCGGCGGCCGGCTGCACCCCCAGCTTCGCGTCGTCGAGCGAGGTCACCGACCTGCGCGTCCTCGCCGTCCAGGCCGAGCCGCCCGAGGCGCAGTTCGACGCCCAGGGCAACGTGCAGGATATCCACCTGCGCATCCTCGCCGTCGATCCGGCGCGGGGCGGGTTCTCCTCCCTGACCGCCGCCCTGTGCGCCCCCACCGACTCGCGCCGCTGCGAGTCCGGTCCGCGCTTCGACCTGCCGCGCACCACGCGGGACCAAGGCACCGAGTTCGCGGCCAGCGTGCCCGGGGCGCTGATCGCTCCGGTCATCGCCTACGCCCAGTCCAGCGACAAGCTCAAGGGGCTCAACGGCATCCGCCTCATGTTCGCCCTCGCGGTCGCGGACGGCGACCCCCACAGTCCCGTCGCTGCCGACAAGATCCTCGTCTACAGCAAGGCCGGCACCGCGGCGCCGAATCACAACCCGCAGATGACCGGCTTCGCGCTGACCATCGAGGGCGCCCCCGCGGGCGGGGCCGCGCCGGGCCAGACCCTGCAGCTGCGACTCGGCATCTCCTACGGGGTCCGGCCCGTCCTCGCCGAGGGCGCGCGCGAGCAGTACGACACGACCGACCTCCGCGGCGCCGTCGTCCACCTCCGCGAACCGGCTGCCTATGCCTTCTTCGCCACGCCGGGCGCCGAGTTCGACCGCGACACCGCCGACGAGCCGCTGGACGGCGTCGCTCCTCCCGACGGCCTGGTGCGCCTGCGGGCCGCGCGGGCGGCTTCCGGCACCCTCTGGGTGGTGGTCCGCGACGGCCGCGGGGGCGAATCGTGGCTGGAGATCCCCTGGACGGCGAGCTAGCTAGCGCACCGTCAGGCGGCGCGGGTGCCCCGGCCGTCGGGACCGCCGGTCAGCTGGAGCACCTTGCCCAGCAGCTCGTCCAGATCGAAGGGCTTGGCGAGGAACGCCTCCGCCCGGAGCTTGGCCGCATGCCCCTGCACGGCGCGGTCGGCGCTGAGGATGAGGAGGGGCGACTTGCGCCAGCCGCGCTGCTCCAGCTCGGCGACGAACTGCCAGCCGTCCATCACCGGCATCATCAGGTCGAGGAGGACGCAGGCGGGCCGCTCCTTGTTGAGCAGGTCGAGCGCCTCCTGGCCGTTGGACGCAGTGGTGACGCGGTAGCCCTCGGTCGAGAGACAGAGCGCAAGCGTCTGCAGGATGTCCGGGTCGTCATCGACGACGAGGACGAGACTGTCGGCGGTGCGTTCGAGTGCCATCCTCTGCCGTAATAAGGAGAAGCGGGACGCTCGTCAATCGGGGTTCCGGCAATCGTCCGATCTTGAAGTGGCGGCCGTCACACCTTAAAAAGGGAACATGCACCGCTGTCCTGGCTGCCGCAAAGAGGCGAAGCCACGGGTCGAGAACCCCTCGTTCCCCTTCTGCTCGGCCCGCTGCCGGGCGGTCGACCTCGGCAAGTGGTTCATCGGCTCCTACCGCGTGCCCGGTCCGCCGGCGCCCGACGAGAAGGCGCCGCCCCAGGACGACGACGAGCAGTAGACGTCCCCTCGCGTGCCGTGCTACGCGGGCGACCCCGATGCGCATCCTGAAACTCGCCCTCCAGGCCGTCGTCTCGCTGGCGGTGAGCGGCGTCTGCATCTGGCTCTCGCTGCGCCACACCGACGTGCGCGCCGTGCTGCGGGCCATGGCCGCCGCGGACCCGGGGCGCATCGCGCTCTACGTCGGGCTGCTGCTGCTCATCCACCTGGTGCGGACCCTCCGCTGGGGGATCCTGCTCGAGCCGCTGGGCCACGTTTCGTTCAAGCGCCTCAACTCCGCCAGCGCGGTCGGCTGGATGCTCCTCATGGTGCTGCCGCTGCGGCTGGGCGAGTTTGCCCGCCCGCTGCTCATCGCCCGGCCGCCGCCGGGAGGAGGGGTGGTGCTGAGCCGGAGCGGGGCGCTCGCCTCCATCGTGGTCGAGCGCATCGTCGACGGCATCTTCATCGGCCTGCTCGGCGTCGTCTCCCTGCGGATGCTGGGCCCCTCCGCCTCGGGCAAGTACCTGGACTTCGCCCGCAGCGCCTCGGTGCTGGTGGCGCTGGGGTTCTTTGGGCTCTGCGCCGCGCTGGTCCTGGCGGTCCTCTTCCGGGAGCGCGCCCTCGCGCTCTGCCAATCGGTGCTGCGGCCCCTCTCGCCGCGCCTCGCCAGCCGCGCCGCGGCGATGCTCGAGTCCTTCATCTCCGCCGTGCACGTCGGGTCGGGCTGGAAGCTGCTCGCCTTCTTCCTCTTGACGGTCCTGTGCTGGAGCCTCAACGCCTGCGGCTTCTGGCTGCTGGCGCCGGCCTTCGGCTTCACCGGCCTGACGCCGCTCATGCTCGCGGTCATGCTCACCATCCAAGTGGTCGGCGTGATGGTGCCCGCCGGGCCGGGCATGGTCGGCACCATGCAGTTCTTCACCCAGGCGGGCCTGTCGCTCTTCGTCGCCGACGGCTTCTCCGCCCACGGCGCGGCGCTGGCCAACACCCTCTGGCTGCTGCAGTTCGGCGAGCAGTGCACGCTGGGCCTCGTCTTCCTGCTGGCGGGGCACGTCTCGCTCAAAGGTCTGTTGGGGGCCTCGGTCGCTCTCGACGAAGCGCCCGCAGCACCTTGACGCCGATTTCACTCGCCGCTATCTTCCGCGCCCTTTCGGCGGCGTAGCTCATCCGGTTAGAGCGGCGGTCTCATAATCCGCAGGTAGGTGGTTCGAGTCCACCCGCCGCCACC
>JAYWAJ010000394.1:0-3839 GCA_043782525.1 Deltaproteobacteria bacterium
GACCAGACCTTCGAGAAGTTCGACCAGGTGTTGGGAACCGGACTGATCCGGGCCTTCCACCTCAACGACTCGATGAAGCCCCTCGGCTGCCGGGTGGACCGCCACGAGCACGTCTGCAAGGGCGAGATCGGGTCGCAGGCATTCCGCCGGCTGGTGAATGACGAGCGGTTCCGTGACGTTCCGGGCTACCTCGAGATCCCGCCCGAGGGCAATCGTCCCTGCCTGGAGCGGCTGCGAAAGCTGCGGTCGAGCGGCCGGCCGAAAGCACAGACTTCTACCGGACGCAAGGTCCGGACTCGCGTTGCCACCCGCCGCCGGCCCGACTAAGGTACCGCCTTACTCCATGGGTCATGTCCCTTCGCCGCATGAGTCCGAGCGGCCCCCCGACCATTCCGCTCACTTCGCGCTCCGCGACCGGCTCCGCAAGCTGCTGGCGGTGGCCAAGGGACACCAGCGCGCGCTCGTCCTCACCCATGACAACCCCGATCCCGATGCGGTGGCCAGCGCCTGCGGCCTCGCGCACCTGCTCGATCGGTGCGCGGGAGTCGCGGCCACGGCGGCGTACGGCGGCATCATCGGGCGCGCCGAGAACAAGGCGATGCTCAAGGTGCTCCACCTGCCCATCCAGCCGGTGGCGCGGGTCGAGCACCACCCCCACGACCTCGTCTGCCTGGTCGATACGCAGCCCGAGGTCGGCAACTACTCGCTCGCCAGCTCGGAGCTTCCGCAGCTGGTCATCGACCACCATCCGGCGCGGCCGTCGTCGCTCCTGGCCGCCTTCCACGACGTGGGCGGGCCGGCGGGCGCCACCTCGACGCTGGTCACCCAGTACCTGCGCGGCGCCAGGCTGACGCCCGGGCCGCAGCTGGCGACGGCGCTGTTCTACGGCATCAAGAGCGACACCCGCGACCTGGGCCGCGAGTACGATCCTGCCGACGTCGAGTGCTACAACTGGCTCTTCCCGCACATCGACAAACCTTCGCTCTCGCGCATCGAGCATCCCGCGGTGCCGGCCCGCTACTTCGCCGCCTACCACCGCGCCTACGAGCGCGCCAGGATGCACGGCGGCGGCGAAGGCGTGGTGGTCGACATGGGCGAGGTCTATGTCCCCGAGATCGTCCCGGAAGTGGCGGAGAAGCTGGTCAGCCTCGAAGGGTTGCGCTGGTCGCTGGCCACCGGCGCCTTCAAGGGCGAGCTGTACCTGTCGCTGCGCCTGAACGACCGGCGCGTCAACGCCGGCAAGCTGGTGCGCGAAGTCTGCGCTCCGCTGGGCGGCAGCGCCGGCGGGCACGGCGCCATGGCCGGCGCGCGGGTTCCGCTGCGCGGGCGCTCGAGCGAGCTCGTGTCGACGGAGATCTTCGCCCTCTTCCTGCGCGCGTTGCACATCCGTCCGGGACCGGGCTCGCCGCTGGTGCCGCTGGACCCGTGAGCGGCGCGTCGATCTACCTCGACGCCAACGCCACCACGCCGTTGTCGCGCGAGGTGATGGCGGAGCTGATGCCGGCGCTCACCGGCCACTTCGCCAACCCCAGCTCGGTGCACAAGCCCGGACAGGACGCGCGGGCGCTGGTCGACGTCGCGCGCGAGAGGTGCGCGCAGGCGCTGGGGTGCGCTCCGGGTGAAATCATCTTTACCAGCGGCGGGACCGAGTCGGACGCGCTGGCGATCCTGGGCGGAAAGCCGCGCAAGGTGGTGACCACGGCGGTCGAGCATCCGGCCGTGCTGGGCGCCTGCGTCCAGGCGGCGGAGTGCGTGCGCGTGCCGGTCTCGGGCGCGGGCGCCCTCGATCTCGAGGCGCTGCGGCGGGCGCTGCCGGGCGCGTCGCTCTGCTCGGTGATGGCCGCCAACAACGAGACCGGCGTCGTCTTTCCGCTTCATCACGTGTCCGCGCTCTGCCGCGACGCCGGGGTGCCGCTCCACGTCGACGCGGTGCAGGCCGCCGGAAAGCTCGCGCTCGACTTCCCCTGGGACCTGATCTCGATCTCCGCCCACAAGATCGAGGGGCCCAAGGGAGCGGGGCTCCTGGCGGTGCGGCGCGGGGTCAAGGTCGCCGCGGTGCAGGCGGGCGGGCACCAGGAAAAGGGGCGGCGGGGCGGCACCGAGAACGTCGCCGGCATCGTCGGGCTGGGCGCGGCCCTCGAGCGCGCGGTGCGCGGGCAGCCGGAGCGGGAGCCGCGACTGCGGGCGCTGCGCGACCGGCTGGAAGAGGCGGCAAGGGCCATTCCCGGCGCGCGGGTGGCGGGGCTCGGCGTCGAGCGTGTATGTAATACACTCAATGTCGCGTTTTCCGGGTGTGACGGCGAGACGCTGCTGGCCGCCCTCGACCTCGAAGGCATCAGCGTCTCGACCGGCAGCGCTTGCAGCGCCGGCTCGCTCGAGCCCTCGCCGGTGCTGCTGGCGATGGGCTACCCGCCGGCACTGGCGGGCGGTGCCCTGCGCTTTTCACTCTGGAGCGGCAACACCGTGGAAGAGATCGACCGCGTCTGCGCGGTGCTGCCCGGAGTCGTCGCCCGCGCCCGCGGCTAGCCCTTCTACCTCGAGGCGCCGGCCGCGCCGTGCAGGAAGCCGTCGATCTCCTCGAAGAACTTGAAGCGCTGCTTCTCGAAGAGCACGAAGTGCGTCGCGTGCGGCAGGGTGACGTGCTTCTTCTCCGGCGCGTTGACGAGGTCGCGCATCAGGCCCTCGCGATCGTGGGGGAAGCTCCAGGTGTCGTCCTCGCCGGCGATCACCAGCGTGGGCACGGAGATGCTGGCGGCGTTCCAGAGGCGGCGGCCGGTGGCCTGGTAGAACGAATCCTCGAGCACGCCGTTGGGCGCCCGCAGGCTGGGGGGAGTGCGCGAATTGCTGGTGGGGTCGGTGGCGAGCGCGGCGGCGTTGAAGGCGTCCTGCACGCCCTGCTCGCGGTACTCGGTCTTGTCGGCAGCCGGGATCTCGCCGTCCCAGCGCTTGTTGTTCGCCTCCGCGCTTCCCAGCCGGTAGGCGCCCATGGCGTAGTTGAACTCCGCGGGGGCGCGCTTGTTCTGCAGGCCCGACCCGGCGCCGAGGTTGGTGTGCAGCGCGTTCTCGTAAAGCGGCGCATAGAGCACCAGCTTGCGGATCTTTTCGCTGTGCAGCGAGGCGTAGTAGCCGGCGGTCATCGCTCCCCAGGACCAGCCGATCAGCGTCACCCGCTGCACGTGCTCCTTGGCGCGGATGTGATCGACCACCGCGCCGAGGTCGCGGATGACCAGGTACGAGCGCGACACCGGCCGGTTCGCCGCCGCCGGCTCGTCCATGGCCTTCTCGCGGCTGGAGAAACCGTAGTTGCGCTTGTCGAAGAGGTAGACGACGTAGCCGTGCCGCACCATCCAGTCGGCCCACGAGTAGTCCTTGTACTCGAGGTCGAAGTCGGGCGTGGAGGGAAAGGTCGCGCCGTGGACGAAGAGGACCACGTTGTCCTCGGTGGCCTTCTTGCCCTCGGCCCGCTTCTCGCGGACGAAGAGCTTGACGCCGGGGTCCACGGAGTCGATCGAAGAATCCTGCTTGGAGATTTTCAGGTCGGGCGCGGCGAGCAGCAGTGCGCAGAGCAAGGTGATCATGGGGCTCCTCCGGAAGGGGGCGGCATCCTAGCGCAGGGCGGACACGACCGCGTCGGCGAGCTGCCTCGCGCCCTGCGCGTCCGGGTGGCCGTCCCAGGGCATGATCCGCGCCGGGTCGAGCGTGACGACCACGTGCGGCAGCCCTTCGAGCAGCTCGCTCAAGAGCGCCGGCTCGGTCCCGAACACCGGCGCGACGAAGAGCGGGCGCGCGCCGTGCTCCCGGGCGAGCCGCACGGTCTCCTCGAGGATGGCGCGGGTCAG
>JAYWAJ010000395.1:0-3837 GCA_043782525.1 Deltaproteobacteria bacterium
GTCGTGGTCCTGGAAGTGAAGACCGGCTACGTGCTGGCGATGATCTCGCGGCCCTCCTTCGACCCCAACATGATGTCGGGACGCATCTCGCGCGCGCAGCTGAAAGAGCTCTCGGAGGATCCGCTCAAGCCCATGCTCAACCGGGTGATGAACGAGAACTACCACCCGGGCTCGACTTTCAAGGTCGTCACCTCGCTGGCTGGCCTGGAGAACAACATCGTCAATCCCGGGAGCGGAGTCAGCTGCAACGGCGGCTACACCATGGGCAACCACCGCTGGCGCTGCGACAAGCCCAGCGGCCACGGCCTGATGGACCTGCGCCGCGCGCTGCAGTTCTCCTGCGACGTCTACTACTACTCGCTGGGCGACAAGGTCGGCCTCGACGCGCTCTCCGACATGGCCCACCGCCTCGGCTTCGGGCAGCCCACCGGCTTCGATCTGGGCCGCGAGATCCCCGGCATCATCCCCGACTCGAAGAGCGTCAGCCCGGAGAGCGGCTCGCTGCGCGCCCAAGCCATCAACGCCAGCATCGGGCAGGGAGAGATCAACGTCACGCCGCTGCAGCAGGCGGTGGCCTACGCGGCCATCGCCAACGGCGGCACGGTGTGGAAGCCGCAGATCGTCCGGCGCATCGAGGCGCCCGACGGCAAGGTGACCCGCGAGTTCCTGCCGGAGGTGGCGCGCAAGCTGGGCGTCAAGGAGACCTCGCTCGCCACGGTGCGGTCGGGGCTGGTCGCCGTCGTCAACGAGCCGGGCGGCACCGCCTTCCGCAGCCGGCTGCCCGACCTCCAGTTCGCCGGCAAGACCGGCACCGCGCAGGTGATGAAGCTGGGCCAGAAGCAGAAGCTGGATCCCAGCGCGCAACAGTACTTCTCGCGCGACCACGCCTGGTTCGCCTCCTTCGCGCCGGCGCAGGATCCGGAGATCGTCGTCGTCGTCCTCAACGAGCACGGCGGCTGGGGCGCCGAGGCCGCGGCCCCGGCGGCGAGCAGGACCATCGAGGCGTACTTCCGCATCAAGCGCGAAGAGGCCGCCGAGGACGCCCCCGCGGCGCCGGCCCCGCCTCCGGTCTCCGCGGCGGCGATGGTGACCCAGTAATGGCGCTCGGCGTCACCGAAAAAAAGCTCGATCACCTGCACTGGCCGCTGGTCCTCTGCACCTTGATCATCTGCACGCTGGGCGTGTGGAACCTCGCCTCCGCCACCAAGAACGCGCCGGTCCTGATGGCGCTGGTGCAGGCGAAGTGGATGGGGGTGGGCCTGCTCGCCGTGGCGGTGCTGCTGGTCATCGACTACCGCTGGCTGCAGACGCTGGCCTGGCCGGGCTACTTCGCGGCGCTGGGGCTGCTCGCGGGCGTGGCCTTCTTCGGCAAGAAGGTCCTCGGCGCGCGGCGCTGGCTCTCCTTGGGCGGGATGCAGGTGCAGCCGTCGGAGTTCGTCAAGCTGGCGGTCATCGTGGTGCTGGCGCGCTGGTTCACCCGCGACGAGACCGGCGCCCGCAAGGGCCACTACGGCATCTTCGACCTGTGGCGGCCGTTCCTGCTCATCCTCGTCCCGGTGGCGCTGGTGATGAAGCAGCCCGACCTCGGCACCGCGCTGGTGACCTTCGCCATCGCCATGACCATGGTGATGTTCGCCAAGGTGAAGTTGCGCGACCTGGTCATCATGTTCGCCGGCGGCGGCGTCGCCTCGGTCCTGGCCTGGAAGCGCGTCCTCAAGGACTACCAGAAGCAGCGGGTGCTGACGTTTCTGGACCCGACCGCCTACGCCAAGGGCGCCGGCTACCACTCCATCCAGAGCCAGATCGCCGTCGGCAGCGGGCAGTGGGGCGGCAAGGGCTGGGGCGAAGGCACCCAGAACCAGCTGGCCTTCCTGCCCGAGCAGCACACCGACTTCATCTTCTCGGTCTGGGCCGAGGAGCACGGCTTCATGGGCAGCGTGGTGCTGATCGGGCTCTACGCCTTCCTGGTGCTGGCCGCGCTCGACGTCGCCGCCAACGCCCGCGACAAGTTCGGGTCGTTCCTGGCGCTGGGGATCTCGGCGCTCTTCTTCTGGCACGCCTTCATCAACATGGGCATGGTGACGGGCGTGATGCCCGTCGTCGGCGTGCCGCTGCCGCTCTTCAGCTACGGCGGCTCCAGCGTGGTGGCGGACATGCTCGGCATCGGCATCCTGCTCAACGTCTCGCTGCGGCGCTTCATGTTCTAGAGGTCGTGGACCGCCGCCGCGGGACATGCGGGTGCGCGCCCGCGGACTCCTCCGCTCCTTGCTGTGGACCGCCGCCGCGGGGCATGCGGGTGCGCGCCTGCGGACATGCAGAAATCGCCCCCACGGACTGGGTGGACTTGGGTGATGGCGGGGCGATTTCTGAACTTGTCGCGGCACCCGCATGTCCCGCGTCGGCTCTCGCGCGCGACGGACTGCCAGAGCCGTCAGTGTCCGCGCGTTTCGTCCTGCAGGTCTTCAGCTCGATGGACAGCCTCCTCGCGGGAACACCGCCTGCGCACGAGGCTTCCCCAGCGCGCGACGGACTGCCAGGTTCCGTCCAGCGTCCGCGCGTTTTCGTCCTGCAGGTCCCGCGAGCACACCGCCTGCGCGCGACGCTACCCCAGCGCGCGAGTCCGTCCGCGCGCCGCAGCCGGTGCGGGGACATGCGGGTGCCGCGACAAGTTCAGAAATCGCCCGCAACTTTGCCAGAGCTCGCGAGATCCTGCGGGCGATTTCTGCATGTCCGCAGGCGCGCACCCGCATGTCCCTGCGCCGGCGATCCGCAGCGGGAACGCCGCAGACCGAAGCGCTAGATGGCGCGCTTGACCATGGCGTCGAGCTTGGCCTTGGGCACCGCGCCGACGATTTGGTCGGCGACTTGCCCGTTCTTGAAGAGCAGCAGGGTCGGGATCGACATCACCCCGTACTTTTGCGGCACCGCCTGGTGGGCGTCGATGTCGAGCTTGCCGACCTTGATCTTGCCCTTGTACTCGGCGGCAAGCTGGTCGACGAGGGGAGCGATGGCCCGGCAGGGCCCGCACCAGGTGGCCCAGAAGTCCACCAGCACCGGCTCCTTCGAGCCCAGCACTTCTCCCTGGAAGTTCTCGTCGGTGAAGGTCACCACGTCCGCGCTCGCCATGTCGGTTACTCCCAGGAGAAGGTTTTTTGAATCTGCCGCCCGCTTGCCCGCCCGTCAATCCATTTGCGCGGACCCTGTCCCGCTGGTATCAGTCGAGGGGACAACCGCGCTGCCTGCAGTAGATGAATGAGGCGCGGCGAGGATGCGCAGCCTCAATGGCAGACTACCTTTTCGTTCCCCAGAGCGTACTCGACAAGTGGTCGGAGCAGGGCCGCATCGCCGTGGAGGGGAACGTCCTCACCATCCTCGGCGAGAACAAGGATTTTTCGCTCACCAGCGCGGTGCGCTTCATGAAGATGGAGGCGGGCGACGACACCGCCGGCCTCCTCCAAAAAGTCAAGACCACCGACGCCTTGAGGCAGATGGGGGCCGAGCACTACATGGAGTCGGTCATCCTCGGCGAGGTCGCCTACCAGGTGCAGCAAGGCTTCCTCGCCGACGCCAACGCGCTCCGCCGGGCCGCCACCGTCTCGCAGCCGCCCGCGCCCAGGGAAGCGCCCCCAAAGGCGGCCAGGCCCGCCGCCGCGGCCGCGCCTGCTCCCGCCGCGCCCCCCGCCGTCAAGCCCGAGGACATGAAGGGTGGCGAGCAGGACATGCTGGCGCAGTTCCTCCTCGACAACCTCCAGTAGGCCATGGCCACCGTCCTCGTGCACATCTCGCTGCTCGCCTACGCGGCGGGAGCGGCGGCCTTCCTCACCTGGCTGGTGCGCC
>JAYWAJ010000396.1:0-3827 GCA_043782525.1 Deltaproteobacteria bacterium
CTCCGCCCGCGCCGGCCCGCACCTCGAGGATGACGCTGCGCTCGTCGTTGGGATCCTTGGGCAGCAGGAGGATCTTGACCTCCTCCAGCAGCTCCCCGGCGCGCTGCTCGAGGCCCGGCAATTCCTCGCGGGCGAGGTCGCGCATCTCCGCGTCGTCCAGCATGGCGCGGGTCTCGTCCAGCCGCTTCTGCGCCTGCTGGTACGCGCGAAACGCCTCCACCAGCGGCTCGAGCTGGGAGCGCTCCTTCGCCACCTGCGAGAAGCGCGCGCGGTCGCCGATCACCTCGGGGTTTCCCAGGTCGGCGGTGAGACGTTCGAACCTCTGCTCGATCTCCTGCAGCTTGTCGTTCACGGGTCTGGAGGCTCTCCGAAGGGGGCGGACCCTACTCGCGGGGAGGGCGGAAAGCAACGGCGGGCCGGCGCATTGCGCCGGGGCGAAGATGGCGCTATGACGCGCCCCCTTGCCGCAGGGAGCGCTCCGGGTATGCGCGAGCAGCAGTACGGAAAGTATCTCCTTCTCGATCGCATCGCCGCCGGCGGCATGGCGGAGATCACGGTGCCGGCGCTGGTGCACGAGAGGGTGCGGTCGTTCCTGCGTTTTCGATAGGGAGCCAATTTGCAAACGACGGTGGTCGCCGGAAACCCGGTCTCGCACTCTTCCGATCTGCTGGCGCTCTTCGTGCGCGAGGGCGCCGTGGTCCGCGGCGTCATCGCCGACGCGCGGCTCGCCGACCTCGACCGGGCGGTGGGCGGAGTTCTCCTGCGCTGCGCGGTGGAAGAGGATTTCAAGGGCGCCGAGGGCCAGCAGCTCAGCCTGCACTCGCACGGGAAGGCGGGGCCGCAGCGCATCCTCGTGCTGGGGCTCGGGCGCGAGAAGGACCCGGACCGGACGCTGGATCAGCTGCGCAGCGCCGCCGCCCGCGCGGTGAAGGCCGCCAAGGCCGCCGGCGCGAAGACGCTCTCCCTCGGCTGGCCCGCGGCGACGGACGGGGCGCTCGAGCGCGAGGCGCAGGCGGCGGCCGAAGGGGCGACGCTGGGCGCCTACCTCTTCGATCGCTACAAGAAGGAGAAGAAGCCGCGCAAGCTTCTGCGGGTCGAGCTGCTCAGCCCGGTGAAGCCGCCGCGGGCCGTGGTCGAGGCGGCGCGGCTCGGCGTCGCCATCGCGGAGGCGGTCAACTCCGCCCGCGATCTGGTCAACGAGCCCGCCGGACGCATCACGCCGCGCGCGCTCGCGGCCGAGGCGCGCAGCATGGCGAAGCTGCACGGCCTCGCCTGCCAGGTGCGCTCGCGGGCAGAGATCAAGAAGCTGGGCATGAGCCTCTTCCTCGCCGTCGCGCAAGGCAGCGTGGAGGAGCCGCAGCTGGTCCGCCTCTCGTGGGAGCCGCGGCGCGCGACGGGAAAGCCGGTGGCGCTGGTCGGGAAGGCGATCACGTTCGACTCCGGCGGGCTGTCCTTGAAGACGGCGTCGGGCATGGAAGACATGAAGGTGGACATGGCCGGCGCGGCGGCGGTGATCTCCGCCATGCGGCTGGTGGCGGCGCTCAAGCCGCCCTTCGCGGTGCACGGGTACTTCGGCGCCTGCGAGAACATGCCCAGCGGAACTGCCTACAAGCCGGGCGACGTCATCGTGGGGAAGAACGGCACCAGCGTCGAGGTGCTCAACACCGACGCCGAAGGCCGGCTGGTGCTGGCCGACGTGCTGGCCTGGGCGGTCGAGGAGAAGCCGGCGGCGGTGCTCGATCTGGCGACGCTGACAGGCGCCATCCTGGTCGCGCTCGGGCCCTGGATCACCGGGCTCTTCAGCAACGACGAGGCGCTCGCGGCCGAGCTGCAGGCGGCGGCGCGGACGGCGGGCGAGCCGATCTGGCGCATGCCGCTGCCGCCGGAGATGGAGGAGCTGATCAAGAGCCCGGTCGCGGACCTGAAGAACACCGGCGGGCGGTACGGCGGGGCGATCAACGCCGCGCTCTTCCTGCAGCACTTCGTCGGAAAGGTGCCCTGGGCCCATCTCGACATCGCCGGGCCTGCGTCGGTGGACAAGGAGCGCGGCTACAACCCGCGCGGCGGAACCGGCGCTGGAGTGCGGCTCCTGGCGGAATGGATCCGGCGCCGGGCAGGATGATCTCCGCCCGGCGCCGATCTCTGCCCGTCTCGATCTCTGCCCTCTCGATCTCTGCCCGTCGCCGATCTCTGCCGTCGCGATCTCTGCCCCCGCCTAGAACTCCGCCGGCGTGGTGCTGTCCTCCGCTGCCGCGGCCGAGAGCGACTTGCGCGCCACCTGTCCCCCCGCCCCGCTCTGCGAGAGCTGCTGGCCGTAGTCCGCCGCCTTCTCCTTCATCAGGCGCGCCGCCTTGGGCGAAGCCGCCACCGACGCCTGCGCGGCCAGTTCCTGCACGCGCGCTTCGGCCAGCTTCGCCTGCGCCGGCTTGTTCTCCGCCTGGTACTTGAGCGCGGTCGAGGCGGCGTCGGCCATCTCGTCCATCGCGGCCTGCCAGGTGACCCGGTTGGGCTGCTGCGAGTCGAGCTTGCGGGCGTCCGCCGTGTACTGCGCCTGCGCGCTGGAGCGAACCTTCTGCTCTTTGCCGCTCGCGTCCCGCCAGGTCAGCTCGATGTCCGCCAGCTCCGCCGTCCCCCGCCCCGGCGGCACCCGCAGCTTGACCAGCACCCGGCGCTCCTCGCCGGCGGCGATGTCGGGCAGCCGGACTCCGCCCGCGGCCGAATCGAAGCCGAGCACGCGCTCCACCTGCACGTTCTTGACGGGGCGGACCTCGAGGCGGACGTCGTGGGCCACCGCCGCCGCCGCCCGCGAGAACTCCTGCGCGAAGGCCTGCGCCAGCACCGCGCCGTCCGCGACATAGCGGGCCTTGCCGCCGGCCTGCAGCGCGAGGCGGGTCATGAACTGCTCGTCGTAGTCTTCGCCGATGCCGAAGCTGCTGACGGTGGCGCTGCCAAAGAGCTGCAGGGCCAGCCGCAGCAGCGCGGGCCGGGCGGAGATCCCCTGGTTGGCCTGCCCGTCGGAGGCGAGGAAGAGCTTGTCGACGCGGCCCTGCTGGCGCCCTTCGGCGAGTTGCGGCGCGGCGGCCTCGAAGGCGGAGGAGAGGTTGGTGCCGCCGTACGCCTGCAGCTGCGCGATGGCCGCGAGGGCCGTCACCTTCGCCTCCTGCGTCGCCAGGGTCGACGGCACCAGCAGGCGCGCGCCGTCGGAGAAGTCGACGATGGCGAAGCGGTCCTGCGGCCCCAGCGCCTCGACCAGCGCGCGGGCCGCCTCCTTGGCGCGCTCGAGTTTGGAGCCGCTCATCGATCCCGAGCGGTCGAGGATCATCACCGCGTTCACCGGCACCCGGCGCACGGCGACGCGGGAGGCCTCGGCGGCGAGGTCGATCTGGAGATACACCTCCCCGCCCGCGCTCTCGGA
Source organism: Deltaproteobacteria bacterium (assembly GCA_043782525.1). Taxonomy (GTDB): domain Bacteria; phylum Myxococcota; class Myxococcia; order Myxococcales; family 40CM-4-68-19; genus 40CM-4-68-19. The sequence continues at coordinate 3,416 of JAYWAJ010000396.1, forward strand.
GAGCAGGGTGCGCTCGAGCTGGGTGGTGACGCGCAGCGGGGCGGAGATCGGCGGGGCGGAGATCGGGGCAGAGATCAACAGTGCGAGGGCGAGCAGCATGGGAAACCTCCGGTGCAGGGTTTCCGGCTGAACGCGCGTCCGCACGCCGCGATCTATGGCGCGAGCATGGCCGGCACTGAACTCTGCCCCGCGCCGCCCCGCAGCTCGAACTTGCCGCCCGGCAGGCAGACATCGATCTCGCTGCGGATGCCGAAGCGCCCGGCCAGGTAGATGCCCGGCTCGATGGAGAAGCAGGTGTCGGGCAGATGTCGCCGCCCGTCGCGGGTCTCGAAGTCGTCGTTGTTGACGCCGTCGCCGTGGCCGCGGATGCCGATGTTGTGGCCGGTGCGGTGGAGGAAGCGGTCGCCGTAGC
>JAYWAJ010000397.1:0-3825 GCA_043782525.1 Deltaproteobacteria bacterium
CGCGGCTCGCCCTTGGCGCGGCGGCGGATGCGCCGGGGACGGGCGCGGGCGGGGGAGGGCACGGCGGCAGTGTAATCGAGCCCATGCTAGAACGCGCCCTCTTGGACGCCCCGTTCTCCTTGCGCCGCCTCTGGGCCGTGGTCCGCGACAACCGCGGCTTCCGGCGCCTCTACGCCGCCAACGCCGTCTCGCAGCTGGGCGACTGGTTCAACGTGGTCGCCCTCTTCTCGCTCCTGGTCGAGCTGACCGGCGCCGGACAAGCCGTCGCCCTCGCGCTGCTCACCCGCTTCGTCCCGACCTTTCTCGCCGGCCCCGCCGCCGGCGTCCTCGCCGACCGCATCTCGCGACGGACCATCCTGGTCGCGAGCGACGTCCTGCGCGCCGCGCTGGTCCTCTGCCTCCTCCTCGTCCGCCGCCCCGACCAGGTCTGGATCGCCTACGCCGTCGTCACCGCCCACTCGGTCGTCTCCGCCTTCTTCGACACGGCGCAGACGGCCACCTATCCGACGCTGGTGCCGCCCGCGGACCTGCCCTTCGCCGCCACGCTGGAGAACTCGCTCTGGAGCATGACGCTCGCCCTTGGCTCGGCGCTGGGCGGCCTCGTGCTCGCCCTGACCTCGCGCGACCTCGCCTTCGTGCTGGACGCCGCCTCCTTCGTCGGCTCGGCGCTGCTCATCGCGCGGCTGCCGGTGTCGAAGGCGCAGCGCCTCGACAAGCAGCAGCTGGAGGTCGCCCAGGAAGCGCGCCCGCCGCACGAAGGCCTCGCCAACCTGCTCGGCCTGAAAGACCTGCGCGACGGCGTCGTCTATGTCGTCCGCCACCGCCGCGTCCGCGCGCTCCTCACGGTCAAGGCCAGCTTCGGCCTGACCCTGGGCGGCGCGCTGGTGCTGCTGGCCTTCTTCGGCGAAAGAGTCTTCGAGCACGGCAACGGCAAGGGCATCGCCATCCTCTGGACCGCGCGCGGCATCGGCAGCTTCCTCGGGCCCTTCGCCGCCTTCCGCTTCGTCGGCCACGACGACCGGGGCCTGCGGCGCAGCATCGCGGGCGCTTTCGCCCTGCTGGTCTGCTGCTACTGCGGCTTCGCCCTCAGCCCCGCCATCGGCTGGGCCGCCTGCGCGCTCGCGCTCGCCAACGCCGGCGGCAGCATCCTCTGGACCAGCGGCTCGACGCTGCTCCAGCGCCTCGTCCCCGACGCCTTCCGCGGCAGGGTCGCCGCCGCCGAGTTGGGCGGCTTCATGCTGGCGCTGACCGCCTCGACGCTCTCCGTCGGCCTCCTCCTCGACCACGGCGTTCCGCCCCGCGCGCTGATGGCGGCGTGCGGCCTGGTGGCGCTGCTGCCGCTCGTGTTCTGGATCTTCGTGCAGCCCGCCTTTCAAGTGACAGACGGGCGCGCGCCGGAGTAAACAGTCCGTCCTCATGGCCTCCGCAGAGACACCACAGCCCGGCGCCACCAGCTCGATCGAGGACCAGATCCGCCTGCGCGAGGAGAAGGCCGACCAGCTCCGCGCGAAGGGCGCGCACCCCTACGGCAACGGCGTCTCCGTCCCGCACACCACCGCCTTCGTGCGCACGCGCCACGCCTCCGACGACGCCGCCGCCCTCGAAGCCACCCACAGCGAACCCTACGCCGTCGCCGGCCGGGTGATGGCGCTGCGGAGCATGGGCAAGGCCAGCTTCCTCAGCTTGCGCGACCGCGACGGCGACCTGCAAGTGTTCGTCAAGAAGGACAAGGTGGGCGAGGCCGGCTACCAGATCCTCAAGCTCGCCGACCTGGGCGACATCGTCTATGCGCGCGGCAGGGCGATGCGCACCCGGACGGGGGAGCTCTCCATCGAGGCGGCGGAGTTCCGGCTCCTCACCAAGGCGCTGCGCCCGCTCCCCGAGAAGTGGCACGGGCTCTCCGATCAGGAGACCCGCTACCGGCAGCGCTACGTCGACCTGGCGGTCAATCCCGAGGTGCGCGAGGCCTTCCGCAGGCGGGCGAAGATCATCACCGGCATCCGCCGCTTCCTCGACGAGCGCGACTACGTCGAGGTGGAGACGCCGGTCCTGCACAAGCCGGAGGAGGCGGGCGGGGCGGCGGCGCGGCCGTTCTCCACCCACCACAACGCCCTCGACCTCGACCTGAAATTGCGCATCGCCACCGAGCTGCACCTCAAGCGGCTCATCGTCGGCGGCCTCGAGCGCGTCTACGAGATCGGCCGCATCTTCCGCAACGAAGGCATCGACCGGCGGCACAATCCCGAATTCACCAGCATCGAGTTCTACCAGGCCTATGCGACCTATGAAGACTTGATGGCGCTGACCGAGCAGATGGTCGCGCGGCTGGCGCAGGAAGTCACCGGCGCCAACGTGGCGCCGTACCAGGGCGCGCAGATCGACTACACGACCCCGTGGCCGCGGGTCTCGATGATTAACTCGGTTGCGAAGGAAGTTATTGAAGACTTTGACGCGGCGTTGCCGATTTCTTCGCAGCTCGACTTGCTCGAAAAGGAACTCAACGGGCCCCGATGGGCAACCGAGAAGCTAATTCAAAGCCACTTGGCTGGTCGCGAGTCAGCCAAGAAAATCCTTGAGGCTAGAACCACCGGTGAAAAGATCGCCGCGGTGTTTGAAACGTATTGTGAACCCATGCTGCCGAAGGACCGGCCCTGCTTCGTCGTCGACTTCCCGCTCGAGGTGTCGCCCCTCGCCCGCAAGCGCGACAGCGAGCCGCGGCTGGTGGACCGCTTCGAGGCCTATGCCGGCGGCTTTGAGATCGCCAATGCCTTTTCCGAATTGAACGACCCCCGCGATCAGGAGTCGCGCTTCCGCGCCCAGGTGGAGGCGGCGGCCCGCGGCGATCAGGAGGCGATGCCCTATGACCGCGACTATATCCGGGCCTTGGAGCACGGGATGCCGCCCACCGCCGGCGAAGGCATCGGCATCGACCGGCTGGCGATGCTCTTCACCGACGCGGCCAGCATCCGCGACGTGATCCTCTTTCCGCTGCTCAAGCCGGAGCTGCAGATCGAAGACCGCGCCACCGTCTCGGACAGCGTCACCGTGCAGCTCCTCGATTCCGCGGGCAAGAAGTGAAGCTCCGCTGGCGCGTCACCGTCGCCGCCCTGGTGCTCTTTCTTGCCGCGGCGGCCGCCCAGTACGGGCTGGCCACCTGGCTGGGCTCGGCCACCACCTTTTCCCGCGACGCGGTCACCGGGCTGTCGTTCGGGGTCGAGGCGCTGGGCTTCTTGCTGGCGGGCTTCCTGCTCAGCTTCGTCGGGCGCGGATACCGGCCGCTGGAAAACGGGCTCGCCTCGGCGCTGTTTGGAATGGCGACCTTTCTTGCCCTGCGGCAATTGAAGCCGCCTTCCTTTTCCTATGACCGCTTCTTCGCCAGCACCGGCGAGCTGGTCATCTGGGCCCTCTGCGCCACCGCCGGCTCCTGGCTCCTCGCCATGTGGGGCGCCTCGGTGGGAATGCTCATCGGGGCCGGCGGCACCCTCGACCTGCGCTTCCGCTACGAATGGGGAATCGCCCGCACCCATCTGCGGCTCAACCGCCGCACCGTGCTGCTGCTGCTCTCGGTCGGGCTGGTCGTCCCCGGGCTGCAGTTCGCCGCCGGCGTCGGCGCCGAGGTCTACGACCACTCGGTCCGGCGCAACCAGGGCCTGCACGCCCTGTCCATCTCTCCGCTGGCGACGGCGGTGTCGGTGGCGGCGATCCTGGCCGCGCTGGTCGGCCTGGGACGCTGGCTGCGGCACCGGGCGCAGCTCGCCAGGCTGCAGCCGGGCCAGCGCCGCAAGCGGCCGGCGACGGTGGTGATGACCGCCATCTCGGTGGCGG
>JAYWAJ010000398.1:0-3821 GCA_043782525.1 Deltaproteobacteria bacterium
AAGGTCGTCTTTGACGTCCACCCTTCGCGCTACCGCCACTGGACGCTGCAAGTGGACGGAGAGGTGGCGCGGCTGATCATGAAGGTGCAGCCCTTCGGCGGGGCCAACACCGAGGTGGAGCTGAAGTCCAACTCCTACGACCTTTCGGTGGACATCGAGCTCGCCGACGCCGTCCAGCGGCTGCGCTTCACGCACCCGCAGGTGAAGGCCTGCGTCATCACCAGCGGGCACGAGAAGATCTTCTGCGCCGGTGCCAACATCTACATGCTGGCGTCGTCGACGCACCCCTTCAAGGTCAACTTCTGCAAGTACACCAACGAGACCCGCCTCGCCCTCGAGGACGCCTCGCAGCAGAGCGGGCTCAAGTTCCTCGCCGCCTGCAACGGCGCGACGGCGGGCGGCGGCTACGAGCTGGCGCTGGCCTGCGACGAGATCGTGCTGGTCGAGGACGGCAGCAGCACCGTCTCCCTGCCGGAGGTGCCGCTGCTCGGCGTGCTGCCCGGCACCGGTGGCCTCACCCGCGTGGTCGACAAGCGCCACGTCCGGCGCGACCTGGCCGACGCCTTTTCGACCCTTGCCGAGGGCGTCAAGGGCAAGCGCGCGGTCGAGTGGGGCCTGGTGGACGCGGTGGTGCCGCGCAGCAAGTTCGCCGACACCATCGCGCAGCGCGCCCGCGATCTCGCGGCCCGGGCGCCGCAGGTCGATCGCGGGCCCGGCCTCGAGCTCGGCGCCATCGAGCCGCAGATCGACGGCGGACGCTACGCGTACCGGCACGTCGCGCTGGAGATCGACGAAAAGTCGCGGACCGCCGTGCTCACCGTCCGCGCGCCCGCGGACGCGATCCCGAAGACCGCCGCCGAGGCCCTGGCCCTGGGCGCGGACGGGTACGCCATCCGCATGGCCCGCGAGCTGGACGACGCGCTGCTCCGGCTCCGCTTCCACCACGAGAACGTCGGCCTGGTGCTGGTGCGCACCGAGGGCGATCGGGCCCGGGCGCACGCCGTCGGCGAGCTCCTGGCGGGACCGGAGAAGGACTCCTGGATCCTGCGCGAGACGCGCCTCAACCTCGCCCGCACGCTGCGCCGCTTCGACGTGACCGCGCGCAGCTTCTTCGCCATCGTCGACGCCAAGAGCTGCTTTGCCGGACCGCTCTTCGAGCTCCTGGTCGCCTGCGACCGCCAGTACCTGCTCGACGGCGAGGGCGTCGCGGTCTGGCCCGGCGCCTTGAGCTCCGGCGCCCTGCCCGGCTGGAACGGCCTCTCGCGCCTGCAGACCCGCTTCCTCGCGCAGCCGGAGCAGGCGCAGAAGATCGTCGCCGCCGCCCGCGAAGGCGCGCTCGATGCCGGCGCGGCCAACCAGCTGGGCCTCGCCACCGTCTTCGCCGACGACATCGACTTCGAGGAGGAGCTGCGCGTCGCCGTCGAGGAGCGCGTCTCGCTCAGCCCCGACGCGCTCACCGGCCTCGAGCAGAACTACCGTTTCGCCGGTCCGGAGACGCTGGCGACCAAGATCTTCGGGCGGCTCTCCGCCTGGCAGAACTGGATCTTCATCCGGCCCAACGCGACGGGCGAGCGCGGCGCCTTGACCATGTACGGCAAGCCCGAGCGTCCCGTCTTCGACACCAGGAGGACCTAGCGGACTGGTGCCGCGAGGCCTCAGGCCTCAGGCGGCAGGCCTCAGGGAGAAAACGAATGGCACAATCACTCGAGACGATTCCCAACAACGTCGACCTTTCCTCCGACCGGCGGCTGCAGCGGGCGCTGGAGCAGTGGCAGCCCAACTTCCTCCAGTGGTGGAACGAGGTCGGCCCCGACGGGTTCCAGGCGCACCAGATCTACCTGCGCACCGCGATTTCCGTCGAAGCCAACGGCTGGGCGCACTTCGACTTCGTCCGCATGCCCGAGTACCGCTGGGGCATCTTCCTCGAGCCGAAGGACGGCGAGCGCAAGATCGGATTCGGCGACGTGATGGGCGAGCCGGTCTGGGACGAGATCCCCGGCGAGCACCGGAACTCGCTCCGCCGCATCATCGTCACCCAGGCGGACACCGAGCCCGCCTCCGTCGAGCAGCAGCGCCAGCTGGGCAAGACCTGCCCCTCGATGTACGACCTGCGCAACCTCTTCCAGGTCAACGTCGAGGAGGGCCGCCACCTCTGGGCGATGGTCTACCTCCTGCACCGCTACTTCGGCCGCGACGGCCGCGAGGAGGCCGACGAGCTGCTGCAGCGCCGCAGCGGCTCCAGCGACAAGCCGCGCATCCTCAATGCCTTCAACGAGCCCATCGACGACTGGCTCAGCTTCTTCATGTTCACCATGTTCACCGACCGCGACGGCAAGTATCAATTGGCGGCGCTGGCGCAGTCGGGCTTCGACCCGCTGGCGCGTACCACGCGCTTCATGCTCACCGAGGAGGCGCACCACCTCTTCGTCGGCGAGACCGGCGTCGACCGCATCGTGCAGCGCTGCGCCGAGCTGATGGCGGCTGGCAAGGATCCGGCGAAGGAAGGCGCGGTGCCGTTCGAGCTCATCCAGAAGTACATCAACCTCTGGTTCACGCTCTCGCTGGATCTCTTCGGCGGCGAGGTGTCGTCGAACGCGGCCGACTTCTTCGCCGCGGGGCTGAAGGGCCGCTTCCGCGAGGACACGCTCGAGGAGCACAAGGCGATGGGCGTGACCTACCGCATGCAGGTGCCCGAGGGCGGCAAGCTGGTGGAGCAGGAGGTGCCGCTGCGCAACGCCATGAACGAGGTGCTGCGCGACGAGTACGTGAAGGACTGCCAGCGGGCCGTCGATCGCTGGAACAAGACGCTGGTGAAGGCGGGCGTCGCCGGCAAGTCGCTGCGGCTGCCGCACCGGCGCTTCCACCGCGGCGTCGGCGCGGGCGCGGGGCTCTCCTTCGATCCGGCCGGACAGATGATCAGCGAGGCCGAGTTCAAGGCGCACGAGGGCGAGTGGCTGCCGACGGCGGAGGACCGCCTCTTCGTGAAGTCGCTGATGCACCCGGTCACGGAGGCCGGCAAGATGGCGAACTGGATCGCGCCGCCGCCGAAGGGCATCAACGGGATGCCCATCGACTTCGAGTACGTCAAGCCTCCGGAGGCGTGAGGCGGCTTCAGGCCTCAGGCCTCAGGTTGCTGTAGCCCAGGCTTCGGAAAGGGAGGCCTCAGTCTTTGAGCCTGAAGCCTGAGGCCTGAAGCCTGAGGCCTGTTTTTCCGAGAATCGTTCTCGATTTCCGAGAATCGGACCCCACATGGACACCACCCCCGTCGTTGCGGCCCTCCAGCGCGAGCAGGCGAGCGCGCTGGTTTTGTATCTCAACTATAAAAAATACCACTGGCTGACCTTCGGCCCGCACTTCCGCGACCTGCACCTGCTCTTCGAGGAGCACGGGACCCAGGTGCTGAACTCCATCGACGAGCTGGCCGAGCGCGCCCTGATGGTCGACGGGCAGCCGCTCGCCGATCCGTCGCAGTACATCCCGGCCTCGCTGGTGCCGCCCTCTTCCGGCGACCGCACCGTCAAGCAGATGGTCGAAGAGGCCATTTCCTCGCACGACAAGGTGATCAAGGCGATGCACGACGACGCCGAGGTCGCCAACAAGGCGGGCGACATCGGCACCGTCGATCTCTTCACGCGCTTGGTGCAGGTGCACCAGAAGGCGCGCTGGTTCCTGAAGGAGATCTCCCGCAAGGAGAGCTAGCTGCGGAAGCTTGCCCGGCGCGCGCCGCCCGGACAGGCGCGGCGCGGCCGTCTTCCCGCTACAGGTGCTTCGGCTTCCGCTGCTCGCCGCCCACCTGGGAAGCAGGCTTGGCGGGATACGCG
>JAYWAJ010000399.1:0-3820 GCA_043782525.1 Deltaproteobacteria bacterium
GCAGGATCTCGCCCGGCGGCCGAGCGGCCGATGGCTCCTCGGCTTCAGGCCTGAGGTCTGCGGCCTGAGGCCTGAGGCCTGCGCCCACCTCCGCAGCATGAATCTTCAGCACGGCGCCTCCCAGCGTCGTCCAGGCGCCGGGCCACGGGGTGAAGCCGCGGCGGCGCTGGTCGCAGGCCTGCGCCGATCGCCCGAAGTCGACGCGCCCGTCGTCGCGGGTGAGGAGCGGCGCGAGGGTGGCGCGGGAATGATCCTGCGGCCGGCGCGGCAATTGGCCGCGGGAGAGCAGGCCCAGCGCCTCGGTGAGGGTGCGGGCGCCGAGCGCGCCCAGCCTGGGCAAGAGCGTCTCGCCGGTCTCGCCGGCGTCGATGGCCAGCGGCAGCTGCAGCAGGATGTCGCCGGTGTCGAGGCCCTCGTCCATCTGCATGATGGTGACGCCGGTCTCGTGCAGGCCGCGGGCGATGGCCCACTGCGCCGGCGCCGCCCCCCGCAGCTCGGGCAAGAGCGAGGCGTGGACGTTGAGGCAGCCGTGCCTGGGCACCGCCAGCGCCTCGGGCGGCAGGAGGCGCCCGTAGGCAGCCACCACCGCCACGTCGGGCGCGACCGAGGCGAGGAGCGCCGCAAGCCTCCCCTGCTTCACCTTCTCGGGCTGCTCCAGCCGCACGCCCCGCTCGCGCGCCCACCGCGCCGCGGGGGGCGGCTGCGGCTTCCCCGAGCGCCCTACCGGCCGGTCCGGCTGCGCGACCACCAAGGCGAGGTCGCCCGCGCGCAGGCAGGCCTCGAGGATGGGCAGGGTGAAGTCGGGCGTGCCGAGAAAGGCGATCCGCATCGGGGCGACCTTAGCAGCTGATTGACGGAAAGGCCTTTGGCAGGTAACGCCGAGAGCGCCATGCGCCATCTCGCCCTCGCCGCCGTGCTCGTTCTCGCCGCCTGCAAAGTCGCCGACCCCAACGATCCGCAGACCTGGGCGCGGCAGCTCCAGGACAACGACCCCAGGGTCCGCGTCAAGGCGGTGCAGGAGCTGCGGCGGCTGAAGGCGAAGTCCGCGGCGCCGCAGATCGCGCTGCAGCTCAAGGACCCGCTGGTCAAGGAAGACGCCGCCCTGGCGCTGGAGGACCTGGGCGGTCCGGAGCAGGTGCAGCCGCTCCTCGACGCCGTCGACACCACCGTCGGCGCCGGCAGCGATCAGGCGACGCGCAGCACCAACCGCACCAACGCCAAGATCGCCGAGGCGCTGGGCAACATCGCCGACCCCAAGGCGGCGGGGGCCCTGCTCCGCCTCGCCCGCGCCAGCGACGACCTGGTGCGGCTCGCGGCGGTGCAGGCGCTCGGCCTCGTCCACGACAAGTCGGCGGTGCCCGAGCTGGCCCGCATGGTCGACGACCCCGCCGCGCCGCCCTTGCTCATCAAGAAGGCCATCGTCTCGCTGGGACAGATCGCGGACCCGGAGTCGATCCCGGCGCTGCTCCACGGCCTGGTGCTGGAGCGGCAGGGGGTGTCGTTCTTGCCCGAGAGCTCGTTCGCGCTCTTCCTCATCGGCGCGCCGGCGGTGGAGCCGCTGCTCAAGATCGCGCAGGACCAGGACCCCGCCTGGCTCAGCTGGGCCAAGGAGAACAACCGCGCGCCGGCGGGGACCTACGCCAAGGCGGCGCTGGTGCTGGGCGACCTCGAGGACCCGCGCGCGGTGCCGGTGCTGCTCGCCAAGCTCAAGTACCAGGACCCCGATCCGGTGCCGGGAACCTCGAAGCTGCTCAGCAGCCTGGTGCGGATGTTCGCCGCCAACGCGCTCGGCCGCCTGCGCGCGCAGGAGGCGGCGGCGCCCATCCAGGCGCTGGTCTCGACCAAGGATGATCAGGACGAGCAGCTCACCAATTTTGCCGCGGAGGCGCTGGTCTGGATCGGCGACCGCTCCCAGGCGCGCGAGCTGGTCAAGAAGGCGCAGGGCGGCCTGCTCAAGCTGCGGCTGCCGGTGGCGCAGTCGGCGGCGCTCTTCGGCGAGCCGGCGCTGGGCAAGGAGATCCTCGCGCTGGCGCTCAAGGAGTCGAGGGGCTCGCCGCAAGCCTGCCTGAAGCAGCTCACCGACCTGACCATGCCCGGCGTCGACCCCAAGACCGCCTGCGACCTGCTGGCCACCCAGTTCGGCGAGCTCTCCAAGCCGCTGGAGGCGGCCCGCGTCTGCGCCAGCGACGCGCCCTGCTGGCTCCCCCGGCTGGCCGACCCCGATCCGGTGGTGCGCGCCCGCGCCGCCTACGAGCTGGGCCGCGCCGGGGCCCCCGAGGCCGTGGCCCCGCTCTTGAAGGCGCTCGGCGAGGAGCAGCTCCTCGTGCGCGAGGCGGCGGCGCGCGCCCTCGACTGGCTCTGCGCGGTCCCCGCCGCCAAGCCCGCGCTCAAGGCGGCGGCCGCTCCCCTCGCCGCGCAGCTGGCGGCAGAGCAGGGAAAAGTACAGTACCAAAAGGTCAACGAAGACCTCCGCCGCCTGCAAGTGAAGCTGACGCGGCTGTGATATTCGTCCCTCCGAGTGGCGAAGCTTGTCGGAATCCCCGCCTCCCCGGGCGTAGCCATCGGGCGCGTGCTCCCCGTCGATCGGCGGCGGGCCCGCGTCCCGCGTTATCACGTCCAGCCCGAGCAGATCGACGGCGAGATCACGCGCCTCGACGAGGCGGTGACCGACTCGGTCTCGCAGCTGCACCAGATCCGCTTGAGCCTCGGCGAAGGCGAGCAGGGCGCCATCCTCGACGCGCACCAGCTGATGGCGGGCGACCCGACGCTGCTCGAGGGCGCGCGGCAGCTGATCCGCGACGAGCTGCTCAACGCCGAGTGGGCCATCCGCCGCATGGTCCGGGACATCAGCGAGAAGATGGGCTCGGACGGCTACCTCGCCGAGCGCCGCGCCGACCTCGACGAGGTCTCGGACCGCATCGTCCACAACCTCGTCGGCGAGCAGCCGCTGGCGGCGGAGCTGCCCGACCAGGACTCGATCATCGTCGCCTACGACCTGGCCACGGCCGACGCCGCGGTCCTGCTCTCGAGCGGGAAGATCAAGGGCCTGGTCACCGACTTCGGCTCCAAGACTTCGCACACCGCCATCCTCGCCCGCGCGCTGGAAGTGCCCTGCGTGGTCGGCGCCGGGCAGGCGAGCGAGATCGCCAAGGCGGGCGACCTCATCGCCCTCGACGGCAACACCGGCGAAGTCCTGCTCTCCCCCGACGCCGGGGAGATCGCCCGCTTCGAGATCGCCCGCGCCGAGGGAAAGCTGCGCGACTCGGAGCTGCTCGAGGAGCGCGACCTCCCGGCGGTGACGCTGGACGGCCGCCGCATCAACCTCTTCGCCAACATCGAGTTCCCCGAAGAAGTTCCCTCGGTGCTGGCCCACGGCGGGGAAGGCGTCGGGCTCTACCGCACCGAGTTCCTCTACCTCAACCGCGAGGAGCTGCCCTCGGAGGAGGAGCACTACCGCGCCTACTCGGGGATCCTCGCCGCCATGTCGCCCCGGCCGGTCACGATCAGGACCCTCGACCTGGGCGGCGACAAGCTGCCCATCGGCCACCGCTCGCACGAGGCGAACCCGGCCATGGGCCTGCGCGCCATCCGCTTCACCCTCAAGCACCCGCAGCTCTTCCGCACCCAGATCCGCGCCTTGCTGCGCGCCTCGCCCGAGGGGAACCTGCGCATCATGCTGCCGATGATCGCGGCGGTCTCCGAGCTGCGCGAGGCGAAGGCGCAGATCAAGGCCATCGGAGAAGAGCTGCGCAAGGACGGCGTCGCGGTGGCGGAGGAGATCCCGATCGGCATCATGCTGGAGACGCCCGCCGCCGCGCTG
>JAYWAJ010000400.1:0-3811 GCA_043782525.1 Deltaproteobacteria bacterium
GCGCGGGAGACGTCGAGCAGGTCGTCGACCAGCCGGGTGAGGTGCTTCACCTGCCGCTCGATGACCAGCCGCGCGCGCTCGTCCTCGGGAGCGCGCGACTTCATTAGATTAAGCGCCATCAGAATCGGCGCCAGCGGATTGCGCAGCTCGTGGCCGAGCATGGCGAGGAACTCGTCCTTGCTGCGGCCCAGCTGGGCGAGCTGCCGCGCCAGCGCCTCCGTTTTCTGGTGGGCCACCACCGACTCGGTCACCTCGACCGCGTGGATCATCACGCCGCTCACGCCCGCCGCCGACTGCGTGGGCTGGGCGACGAAGTTGAAGACGCGTCCCTGCAGGCCGAAGAGCTCGGGGAACTCGGTGCCGAGAAAGGGCCCGCCGCTGGCCAGGACCTCGTCGAGGATGCGCCAGGTGGGCTCGGCGGCGGGGTTCCCGATCACCTCGCGGCCCTTGCGCCCCATTAGCGCGGTGCGCCCCACCAGCTCCTCGAAGCGCGGGTTGGCCAGCTCGAAGACGTGCTCCGGCCCGCCGACGATGGCGATCGACGCGGGCGCCTGCATGAAGAGCGCGTGCAGGTGCGCGCGCTGCGATTCGGCGTCGGCGCGGGCGGCCTTCTCCAGCCGCTCCATCTCGTCGCGCTCGCGGGTGCGCAGCGTCGCCTCCTCGAGCAGCCCCTGCTCGCGGCGGTACTGCTCGATGAAGATGCGCACCTTGGAGAGCAGCACCTCGCCGTCGATGGGCTTGACCAGGTAGTCCACCGCCCCGTGGGTGTAGCCCTTGACGATGTGGCTCTCCTCGCGGTGGACCGCGGTGACGAAGATGATGGGCGTGTAGCGGGTGCGCTCGCGGGAGCGGATCAGCGTCGCCGTCTCGAAGCCGTCGAGGTCGGGCATCTGCACGTCGAGGAGGATGAGGGCGCAGTCGTCCTTGAGGAGGAACTTGAGGGCCTCGCGGCCGGAGGAGGCTTTGACCAGCCGGTGACCCAGCGGCTCGAGCAGCGCGGTCAGCGCGAGGAGGTTGGCGTCACGATCGTCGACGAGGAGGATCGTAGGGGGACCGGCCACGCAGGCAGAGTAGCGCGGGGCGATCGATTGTGCACGAACTCCGGCGCGGGGGGCCATGCGGACGTCTGCCCGGCCGTCTCAGTATTTCTCCGAACCCACCGCGTCGAGGAACTCGCCGGCCGGCATGTCCGGGTCGGCCAGCGGCTCGTCCCACGGCACCCGGGAAAAGAATTCGCCTGCGGCCAGCTCTTCTTCCCGGCGCGAAAGTCCCCGGTGAAGCCCGGCCAGGGGCGGCGGCGGGGGAGGCTCAGGCGCGGGCATCGGGCTCGCTAAGCAGTTGGCGCAGGACGGCGTCCACGTCGCCGTCGCCCTGGAGGATGGCCGCCTCCAGCGCCGGGCGCCGGGAGAGGCCCACCACCACGAAGGAGCAGCGCGGGTGCCCCTGCGCGGCGCAGGCGACCTCGCGCACCGCCAGCAGCTTGTCGGAGAGGTGCGAGAAGATGGCACGGAAGAAGCCCGCGAAGAGGTGGCAGCGCGGCACTTCCGAGAAGCCGATCGACTCCGCGAAGGCGCTCCGCTGCAGGTGCAGGACGAAGGCGCCCTGCCGCGCCAGGGCGAAGTCCGCGCTCACCTGTCCCCAGCCCTGCCGCGCGAGGAAGGCGCCCACCATCTCCATCACCTTCTTCATCGGCACTTCGCGCAGCGTGCGATCGAGGCGCTCGAGCGCTTCCGTCTCCAGGTCGATGACCGCGAGCCGGCCCCACTTGAGGCCCCACTCGGCGCAGAAGAGGGCCCAGCCCTTGGGCGCCACCCGGTCCCAGGTGGCGCGCATCGCCTCGAAGAAAGGCGGCGTCACCGCCACGCTGCGCTGCTGGGACGCGTCCCGGGTCACGCCCCGCTGCGCCTCTCCCGGGACCAGCTCCGCCTGGGTGGGCGCGGGGCGGAACGGCTGGGCGCGCACCGGCAGGAACTGGCGGCGGTTGACCATCAAGTAGAACCGGCCGGGCTCGCCGCGGACCAGCTCGATCTCCACCTGCTGCGCGCCGAACTTGAAGTCGAAGACGTAGCTGAAGCGCAGCGTGGGGGCGGCGCCGGCGACGAAGGTGCCGAAGCGCCCTTCGAACTCGGGGGTGGCGGTGCAGGGCGCCACCTGACCGAAAAAGCGCCTGCCGAGCACGCTGGCGCGGTCGAGCCGGGCGAAGCGCGCCTCGGCCAGGTTGTAGCGAAGGATCTTGCCGGCGGCGTCGAGACAGATGATGCCGAAAGGCTGCTGGTCGAGATCCTCGTCGGAGTGCGCGTCCGCCTGGAGCGGGTCGAAGACGGGCCGGCTTTCCTGCTCGGGGACTGGGGAGAGCTCGATCACGCGGACCTCGACGAAACGGGCGACCTGACGTGGTCGGTGAGCGGTCGTTTGTCAAGCCGGACTGCGATCAGCCTTGGCGCTTGGCGTCGCGCGCCTTGGCGCGGCTGAGGTCCTGCATGGTGCGGTCGGCCAGCTCGAGAAAGGCGAAGAGCAGCGCCTGCAGCTTGGTCGGGTCGCCGATGCCCTCGAAGCGATCTTCCTTGATGCGGTAGGCGAGCCAGTCGCGGTCGGTGGCGCCTTCGCGGTAGGGCGCGAGGGTGAGGCCGGAGAGGGGCGTGCCGGCGAGGTCGATGCGCACGCTCCACCCCGGCGCGTCCCTGAGGGTCTCCAGCCGGACGCCGAGGGACGGGTCGCGCCCGCGCTCCGACTGCGTCTTGTGCCAAGCCTGGATGCGATCCAGCACGTCCATGCGCCGATGCTACGGCCGCCGCTCGCGCGCAGGCAACTTCCGGACTGCCGGGAGACGCGCCGGGGGGGCGCCGGGCGTGCGCGCCGGATCGTTTGCTGGCATCCTCTCTCGCCCGATGCGCCTCCTGCTCCTCGCCCTCGTGCTCGCCTGCGCGCCCCGGTCCGCTTCGTCGCCGCAGAGGAGCCTCGCGCTCTCGGCCTGCCGGCTGAAGGGCAGCGCATGGCCGGCGCGATGCGGGACGCTGCGGGTGCCGGAGGATCGCGCGCGCCCCGGCGGGAAGCAGCTGGACCTGCGCGTCGCCGTCGTCCCGGCGCTGGCGCGCGAGCCGGCCCCCGATCCTCTCTTCCTGCTCGCGGGCGGTCCGGGCCAGGCGGCCACCGAGGCGCTGGGCCCGCTCCTGGGCGCCTTCGAGCGCCTGCACCGCACCCGCGACCTGGTGCTGGTGGACCAGCGCGGCACCGGCGCCTCCCATGCCCTGCGCTGCGACCTGAGCAACCCGTCGGCCCCGCTCGCGGAGCGGCTCGCCGCCGATCCGATGCGCGAGGAGAAGTTCCGCCGCTGCCTCGCCGGCTACGACCGCGACCCGCGCTTCTTCACCACCTCGATCGCCATGCAGGACCTCGACGAGGTGCGGGCCGCGCTGGGCGCGGATCAGATCGATCTGTGGGGCGGCTCCTACGGGACCCGGGCCGCGCTCGTCTACCTGCGCGAGCACGGCGAGCACACCCGGGCGGTGGTGCTGGACGGCGTCGCGCCGGTGGAGCTGAAGCTGCCGGTGACCTTTGCCCGGGACGCGCAGCGGTCGATGGACCTGCTCTTCGATCACTGCGCCGCCGAGAAGTCGTGCAACGCCTCCTTTCCCGGGCTGCGCAAGCAGTTCGCCGCCCTGCTCGACGACCTCTCCAGGCGCCCCGCCCCCGCCCGGGTGCAGGATCCGCTCACCGGGGCGCCGGCCGACGTGGTCATCACCCGCGACGTCTTCGCGGCGGGACTGCGCGGCGTCCTCTACCAGCAGGACTTCGCCAGCTTGACGCCCCT
>JAYWAJ010000401.1:0-10027 GCA_043782525.1 Deltaproteobacteria bacterium
CGCGATCTCGCCGCGGACGGCGGCGCCGCTGCGCGTGAAGGCCAGACGCAGGTACGCAGCGGTCTTCTCGCCGCAGCGCCCGCCGAGCGCATGGACCGCGGCGACGCGCACGGCGTCGTCCGGATCGCGCAGCAGGGGCGCGATGGCGTCGGGCGCCTCCTCGCGCTTCACCGCCGCCAACGCCGCCGCCGTCTCCACCCGCACCGCCGGCGAACCATCGCGCACCGCCCGGAGCAGCGCCGCCCAGCTCTCGTCATCGGAAGACCGGCCCAGCGCCCGCACCGCCTCCGCCCGCTGTTTCGCGTTGGGCGAACTCAACCTCGCCACCGCCTCGTCCCGTTTCTTGTCTCCGCACCCGAGCCCGACCACGCACGCGGCGACGGCGCCAACCGCCTGAAGCCTGAGGCCTGAAGCCTGAGGCCTCAGAGCGCGGTCCGCTCCAGTCATCTCTTCTGCCGCCCCCGCTGCCTGCGTCCGCCGGGCGGCGGCGGTCCATGTCCATGTCGGCGCGCGGGCAGCGCGACCCGGCGGCTGCGGTCGCTGGCCTCGGCCTTCTTGCCGGCCTGTCCCTTGAGGAACTCGACCTCGGCGCGGGTCAGCTCGCGCAGCTCCCCGGGCGCCATGCCGGCGACGCCGATGCCGCCGTAGTCGGCGCGGAACAGCTTCTGCACCGGCGCGCCCACCGCCTCCATCAGGCGCTTCACCATGTGCTGCCGTCCCTCGGCAACGACGACGCGGACCCAGGTGTTCTTCGGCGTCCGGCTGTGCAGCTCGGCCTCCAGCGCCTTGGCGCGGCCGTCCTCGAGCCGCACGCCCTTGATGAGCTGCTCGATCTGGTCTTCGGTGGGCACCCCGTGCACCTTGGCGAGATAGGTCCGCCGCACGCCGAAGCGCGGGTGCATCAACAAGTGTGCGAGGTCGCCGTCGTTGGTGACGATGAGCGCGCCTTCGACGTCGTAGTCGAGCCGCCCCACCGGATAGACGCGCTCGGGGACGTGCTCGATATACGTCTTGATGGTCGCCCGCTTCTCCGGATCGCTGAGCGTGGTGACGCAGCCCACCGGCTTGTAGAGGACGTAATAGACCTTGTCCTGCTCCTCCCGGATGGTCCGGCCGTCCACCTGGATGACGTCCTCGCGCAGGTCGGCCTTGCTCCCCAACTCGCGGACCGCCTTGCCGTTGACGGTGACGTGCCCCTCTTCGATGAGCGTCTCGGCCTTGCGGCGCGAGGCCACTCCGGCGTGGGCGAGGATCTTCTGCAGTCGTTCGAGCATTACTCTTTCTTCTCCGCCGGAGCTGCTGCGGGTGGGGCGGGTTCGGGTGCGGGCGGCGCCAGCACGGAGGCGGCGACCTTGGTGGTCTGCTCCGCCCGGTCCATGGCGCTCTCCAGCTGCGCCAGCGCGCTCTCGCTCTCCGCGGCGGCCTGGGCGATGCGCTCGGCCACGGCCGGGTCGTGCGCCAGCGCGGTGAGGCCGGCGACCGGCGGCGCCGCGGGCGCTTCTTCCTCGACGATCTTGCGCGACTCCTCCGAGAGTTCCTGGAACTCGCGCAGCGTCGGCAGCTGCGTCAGGTCGCGCAGGTTGAAGAGCTCGAGGAATTCTTTCGAGGTGCCGTAGAGCAGCGGGCGGCCCGGCTCGTCCTTCTTGCCGAGGATGCGGACCAGCTTGCGCTCCAGCAGCGCCTTGGTGACCGCGCCGCAGTCGACGCCGCGCAGGTCCTCCATCTCCGGCCGGGTGATCGGCTGGCGGTAGGCGATGATGGCCAGCGTCTCCAGCGCCGCCCGGGTGAGGCGCATCGGCTTCACTTGCAGCATGCGCCGGACGTAGGCGCCCACTTGCGGCTCGGTGCGCAGCTGCCAGCGGCCGCCCAGGTCCATCAGCACCACGCCGCGCGCGCCGCCCTGCGGATATTGCTTCTGCAGATCGGCCAGGGCGCTTTGCAGGATCTCCCTGCTGAACTGCGTGGTGTCCTCCAGCGCCGGCAGGTCGAGCGGCTTCTCGGCGGCGAAGAAGAGCGCCTCGAGAACTTGCAGGGCGCGCTCGGGCGCGACGAAGCGCGCCGCCTCCTTGAGCTGCTGCAGCTCGGTCTGGGTCGCCTCGTGCAGCTCTTCGGCATCGCCCGGCCCGCGGCCCGCGGCGGCTTCCGCCGGTGCCGCCTCCGGGCCGAGCGGCAGCTCGGGCTCGACCGGCTTGTCGTCAACCTCGGTAGTCAAGCGACACTCCTTCGGCGGCGGCGTCGAGGAGCCCGTCGGTCCGCCCGATGTAGATCTCCGCATGCCGCTCCGGCTGGTGGACTCTCACCAGCTTCAGCTTCGCCATCTCCAGCACGGCGAGGAAGGTCGGCACCACCCGGTGCTTCTCGAACTCCCCCAGGTCGGCAAAGAGCGAAGTGAAGGTGATGCGGTCGTTCGCCCGCAGCCGGTCGGCGATCACCGAGATGCGGTCGCCGATGGAGAGCCGCTCGACGAAGACCTCGTGCGGGATCTCGATCTTGCGCTCCTGCAGCACCCGCGCCATCAGCTCGATGAGCCGGTACACCGACAGCTCCGGCGACTTGAAGTAGGCCGCGTCGTCGGGAGCGAGCGGCAGCTCCTCCCGCGCCCGGCGGACGAAGACGTCGCGGCCCAGCTGCGGCAGGGCGGAGAAGACCTGCGCGGCGTGCTTGTACTTCTGGTACTCGAGCAGCCGGCGCACCAGCTCTTCGCGCGGGTCGGGCCCGGGCTCGGCGCCGTCCACGTCCTGGGTCTGCTCGCGGGGCAAGAGCAGGCGCGACTTGATGTGGGCGAGCGTCGCGCCCATGAGGAGATACTCGCCCGCCAGATCGAGGTTGAGCGCCTTGGCCGCGTCCATGTACTCGAGGTAGCGGTCGATGACGAAGGAGATGGGGATGTCGAAGATGTCGAGCTTGTGCTCCTGGATGAGCGAGAGCAGCAGGTCGAGCGGACCTTCGAAGGTCGGCAGCGCGAGCGCAAACGCGCCTGGCTCGGGCAGCGGCAACTCGCCGTTCTGTGGCGCCTGCGGATCCATCTAGGTCAACTTCACCGCGTCGCGCACGCGCGCCATGGTCTCTTCGGCGACGCGGGACGCCTTCCGGGTGCCCAGCTGCACCAGCTCGGCGACGCGGCCCGGAGCGCGGTCCAGCTCGGCCCGCGCCGCGCGGTGCTTCTCCAGCGCCGGCACCAGGCTGGAGAGGAGCATCTTCTTGCAGTCGACGCAGCCGATCCCCGCCGTCCGGCACTCGCGGTCCACCAGCGCCACCGTCTCCGGCGGGCTGTAGGCCTTGTGCAGGTAATAGATGCCGCAGATGTCGGGGTTGCCCGGGTCGTTGCGCCGCTTGCGCGCCGGGTCGGTGACCGCCGCCATGATCTTCTTGCGCGCGCTCTCCGGCTCCTCGCCCAGCTCGATGGCGTTGCCGTAGCTCTTGCTCATCTTGCGGCCGTCGGTGCCGAGGATCTTGGGCACCTCGGTGAGGTAGGCGTGCGGCTCGACCAGGATGGGGTGGTCGGCCTTCCCGAAGGTATGGTTGAACTTGCGGACGATCTCGCGGGCCAGCTCGAGGTGCGAGACCTGGTCCTGCCCGACCGGCACCGCGTCGGCGCCGTAGAGGGCCACGTCGGCGGTCTGCAGCGCGGGGTAGCCGAGGAAGCCGTAGGTGTTCAGGTCCTTCTCTGCCAGGGCCTCCTGCTGCTCCTTGTAGGTGGGCACCCTCTCGAGCCAGCCCAGCGGCGTCACCATCCCCAGGAGCAGGAAGAGCTCGGCGTGCTGCTTCACCTGGCTCTGGATGAAGAGCGTGCAGCGCTCGGGATCGAGCCCCGCCGCGATCCAGTCGGCAAACATCTCGCGCTGCGCCTGCGCGATGCCGCTCGTGTCCTTGTACTCGCTGGTGAGGGCGTGCCAGTCGGCGGAGAAATAGAAGCACTCGGCCTTCTGCGAGATGGCGATCCAGTTCTTGATGGCGCCGTGGAAGTGTCCGAGGTGCAGCCGTCCCGTGGGCCGCATGCCGGAGACGACGCGACGGGGTTCCCTGCGGGGGGCGACCGACTGCGCCCCGGCTGCTTCTGACATGCTGGCTGCTCCCTCGGGCGGCCTCACGCCGCGCGAAAGCGAGCCTTGTACACCAGTTGCCGGCGCTATGCCCGCGGGTGTCTGGCGATGACCGCCTTGAGCCGGGCGCGGTCGACGTGCGTGTAGATCTGGGTGGTGGCGATGTCGGCGTGCCCGAGCATGGCCTGCACCGCGCGCAGGTCGGCGCCGCGCTCGAGCAGGTGGGTGGCGAAGCTGTGCCGCAAGGAGTGCGGATAGACCCGCTGCCCGATCCCCGCCGCCCGCGCGTGCCGGCCGAGCAACTTCCAGAAACCCTGCCGGGTCATCCGCCCGCCCCGGGGCGTGACGAACAGGTCCGGCGACCGCCGCACGCCCAGGAGCCGCTGCCGCGCCGACGTGAGGTAGGCGCCCAGGCAGGCGCGGGCACGCTCGCCCACCGGCACGATGCGCTCCTTGCCGCCCTTGCCGCGCACCCGGACCACGCCGCCCTGCGCGTCGATGGCGGAGAGCGGCAGCGCCACCAGCTCGCTGACGCGCAGCCCGGAGGCGTAGAGCACTTCCAGCATCGCCTGGTCGCGCGCCCCCTGCGGCGTCCGCGCGTACGGCTGGGAGAGCAGGCGGTCCACCTCGTCCACCGAGAGGAAGTTGGGCAGGGGCCGCGAGCCGCGCGTGGCGCCGACGCCCTCCGACGGATCGAGCGCCGCGATCCCTTCGGCGCAGGCGAACTTGTGCAGCCCGCGCAGCGCCGCCAGGTGCCGCGCCTGCGACGCCCGCGAGAGCCCGCGGATCTGCAGCGCGCCCAGGTGCTGCAGCACCAGCGGCTCGGTCACCAGCGAGAGCCGCAAGAGCCCCTGCCGGGCGAGCCAGTCGAGGTACTCGCGCAGATCGCGCGCGTAGGACTCCAGCGTCGCCGGCAGCAGGCCGCGCTCGACGCGCAGGTGCGCGAGGTAGCGGTCGAGCGCCTCGTCCAGCGCAGAGGGCGCCTCTAGCGATTCCGCAGCGATCACTGGATCACTCCTTCGAGCGTGCCTTTGCCTTCGCGGAGCACGGTGGGTACGTCGCCCGTGAGGTCGAGCACGGTGGAGGGCTCGTTGAGGGTGACCCCGCCGTCGAGGATCAGATCGACGCCGTGCCCGAGGTGCTCCTGGATGTCGCGGGCGTCGATGAGCGGCGGCTCTCCCGGCAGCGAGGCGCTGGTGGTCGCGAGCGGCCGGCCCAGGGCGCGCACCAGCGCGATGGCCACCGGCGCATCCGGCACCCGCACGCCGACCTGCCGCTGCCGGGCCAGCGCCGTGCGCGGCGTCAGGCGCGTGGCCTCGAGGACGATGGTGTACGGCCCCGGCAGGATGCGCCGCATCAGGCGGTAATGTTCGTTGGAGACGATGCCGTACTTGGCCACCTCGCCGAGGTCGGCGCAGAGGAAGGCAAAGGGCTTGCGGTCGTCGCGGTGCTTGAGCGACGCCAGCCGCTCCATCGCCTTCTTCTGGAAGAGATCGCAGCCGAGCGCGTAATAGGTGTCGGTCGGGTAGGCGACGATGCCGCCGCCGATGAGGAGCGCCACCGCCCGCTGCACGTGGCGCGGCTGCGGATGCAACGGATCGATATGCTGGATGGGTGCGCTCTTCGCCACGGCCGCCATGTTGCGGCCGCCCGGGACGAGGAGCAAAAAATCAGGCGCGGGAGAGGAAAGTTGACGGACAGGCTCGCGCCTGAGGCCAGATCAGGCCTCAGGCTTCAGGCCTCAGGCTTCAGGCTCACGTCCCGAAATTCCGGGGCATGAGTCCGAGGCCTGAGGCCCGCTGCCGCGCTACTTGCTGGTCTTCAGATTCCCCATCTCGTCCAGTCCGGCTGCGGCGTTCTTCTCCGCGGCCTCGCGGGCCACCTTCTTGCCCTGCTCGATCAGCTCGCGGACCTTCTGCCCGCCCTTGTGACCGATCATCGAATAGAACTCGGGACCACGGCTCGCGCGCACGCTCTCGCCGCCCTTCTTGCCGATCATTTCGTAGAACTCGTGCCCGCGCTCCGCCTTGACGGTCTCCCCGCCCTTGCGGCCGATCTGTTCGTAGAACGCCCGGCCACGCTCTGCGGCGACCTTCACGCCGCCCTTGCGGCCAGCTTCTGCAACCGTCATCCCGCCCTTCTTCGTCGTCTCGTCAGCCATCCCTGCCTCCGGTGGTTGGAAGGACCCCCCTCCCGCCCGCCTAGGCGTTGCCTGGCCCGAGGCCTTCTTGAAGGGCCTCGGGCCTCCTTCGTGATTTCAAGAAGCGGTCCTAGAGCATCCGCTTCTTGCCCTGCTCGATGAGCTCGCGGACTTTCTGTCCGCCCTTCCGTCCGATCTCCTCGTAGAAGGAGGGGCCGTACTTGTCCCGGACGGCCTCGCCGCCTTTCTTTCCCCCGAGCTCACCACCCTTGCGGCCGATCTCCTGGTAAAACTCCACGCCGCGCTCGTCGCGGACGCGCTCGCCGCCCTTGCGGCCAGCTTCGGAGACCGTCATTCCGCCCTTGCCGTTCCCGCGTGTCTTGATCATGCGATGCCCCTTTCAAGACCCGCGTTATTCGTGCGCCGGTTCGACGACTTCGCCGCCCGGAGCCGGCGTCTGGTCGTCTTCTTCCTCGACCCTCTTCGCCTTGGGCATCACCGCCGCCGCTGCCGCGGCCACTGCCGCCGCCGCCTCGACCGCCGCCTTCTTGCCTTCCTCGATCAGCGTGCGCACGCGGTGGCCGCCCTTCTTGCCGATCTCCTCGTAGAAGGGCGTTCCGCGCTCGGCCTTGACCGCCTCGCCGCCCTTCTTGCCGATCTGCTCGTAGAAGGCCGCGCCGCGCTCCGCCTTGACGGTGTCGCCGCCCTTCTTGCCGATCTGCTCGTAGAAGGCGCGGCCGCGCTCGGCCTTCACCGTCTCGCCGCCCTTGCGGCCAATCTCCTCGTAGAAGGAGTGCCCGTACTTGTCGCGCACAGTCTGCCCGCCCTTGCGGCCGGCCTCGCTGACGCTCATCGTGCCCTTCTTCTTCGCCACCGTCTCGTCCGCCATCCCCCACCCCCCGATTTGTCCCCCGAAAGGGACGAAGTTGTTTCGCCCGTCAGCGTTGCTGCCGACGCGCGTCCCGCTTGCGGCTCGTCGCCTTGCGCCCCGCCGCGATCAAGTCGCGGACGCGCTGGCCTCCGAGCCGGCCGATCTCCTGGTAAAACTCGATGCCCCGCTCCTCTTTCACGGCGAGGCCGCCCTTTCGTCCGCCGATCAGGCCCCCCAGCCGACCTGCTTCCTTCACCGTCATGCCGCCCTCGGCGACCCGACGCCGACGGGACATCTTCAAGTTCGGTGCCTGCCGCTTGCCTGCCTTCTTGATGTTCTTTCGGGTCGGCATGCCGTCGTTCCAGTCTGCAATCCCACTGCCACTTACATGTAGGCGCCGCTCCGCGTTGTTGGGCACCTCACAAGTAACAGCCGTAAGCTAGGTTGCCGGGCGCCGCTCCGCAAGCTGGCAACCGTTTGGGACCGCTAAGGAAAGGGCTCAGCCCCGGCCCGCGAGAGAGGCGATCGCGGCCTGCACTGCCGCGACCACTGCGGCGCGTCTTGACGGGTCGGAAATCTTCCCTGAGCTGGCAGCCAGGGGAGGGCTCGACAGTTCCCTCAGATAGAAGGCATCGGTAGCGCGGTTCCCTTCTGTAGCAATGCGGGCGACCTCGATGCTCACGCCTGCCCTGTGTAAAGCGTCGGCAATGGTGTGCAAAAGACCAGGACGGTCCTGCGTGGTGACGTCGAGGATGGTCATGGCTCCGCTGGAGACGTCGTCGACGCGGACCTTGGTCTCCACCGACGGCGCGCCCGCGCTGGCCCAGCTGGCGCGGCGCAGGCGCTTCTGCACCAGCTGGTGCGGGTCTTCGGCGCCCGAGAGCAGGCGAAGCAGGTCCCCGCGCGCCGCCTCCCAGCGCGTCTGCGCCGGGGCGCCGTTGCCACCCGCCTCGCGCACCACGAAGGTGTCGAGCGCGGTGCCGCCCTCGAGCGAGTTCACCTCGGCGCCGAGGATGTCGATGCCGTTCGCCGCCAGCGCCGCAGAGAAGAGGGCCAGCAGGCCGGGGCGGTCGTTGGCGAGGAGGGTGAGGTCCGCCTCGCCGGCGCCAGGCCGGTGAAGCTCTCCGGCGAAGCCGGTCTTGCGCGCCCCTGCCCAGAGCTTGAGGTGCCGCGCCGCCGCCTCGGGACGCGCGGTGGTCAGGTAGCGCTCGGGCAGGACCCGCACGAAGTCGGGAACCAGCGCCGCCAGCTCGCCTGCCAGGGGAGCGATCCGCCCGGCCAGCCGCTCGCGCCGCTGCTCGACCGACCAGGAGTGGACCGACCCGGTGGTGAGCAGCGCCGAGCGGGTCTTCTCGTACAGCGTCCGGAGCAGGTGGGCCTTCCACTTGGTCCAGTTCTCCGGCGAGACCGAGGCCATGTCCGCGTAGGTCAAGAGGTAGAGCATGTCGAGGCGCTCGGCGGTCTCCACCTCGCGGGCGAAGCTCTCCACCAGCTCGGCGTCCTCGAGATCGCGCCGCTGCGAGATCATGCTCATGCGCAGGTGGGCGAGGACCAGCCACTCGACGTCGCGGGCGTCGCCGGGGTCGAGGGAGATGCGCTGCGCGTAGGCCCGCACCAGCTCGCCGCCCCGCGCCGAGTGGTCGGGCCCCAGCCCCTTGCCGAGGTCGTGGAAGAGGAGGCCGAGCATCAGCACCAGGGGGCGCTGCTGGGCGCGGGCGATGCGGGTCAGGTCCGGCTCGAGGTCCACCAGCGCATCGGAGCGCAGCTGCATCAGCCGCTGGAGGGCGAAGACGGTGTGCGTGTCGACCGTGTATACATGGTATAAAGAATGCTGGGCGTGGGCGCGCAGCCGGGCGACCTCGGGAAAGAGCGCCCCGATCACGCCCAGCTCGTGCAGCGGCAAGAGCGCGCCGCCGTCGCTGCCCTCCCGGACCAGCAGCTGCCAGAACTCGAAGTGCGCCTCGCGGTCGGAGGCCAGCTGCGGTCCGAGGCGCTGCAGCTCCTGCACGAGGAGATCGCGCGCATAGCTGTAGACGGGCAGCCCCTGGGTCTCGGCGACCGAATACATGCGGATGAGATCGGCGGGCCGGCGGGAAAAGACGTCGCGGTCGGCGACGGTGACGCGGCCGTCCCAGATCTTGAAGGCGGCGTCGATGGGCGAGGGCTTGGGGGCGCGGCGGGCGGCGAGGCGCCCGAGGATGGGCTTGGGCGCGTCCTCGACGGCGCAGCGGTCGATGAGCGCGTCGGAGGCGCGGGCGATCTCCAGCAGGGCGATGAAGGCGTCGCGCATCAGCTTCTCGACCCCCAGCTCTCCGCCGGGCTCGTCGCTGTAGCCAAGCGCCAGCGCCAGCTTGCGCTGGTTGTCGAAGGTCAGGCGGTCGTCGCGGCGGTTGGTCGCGTAGTGCAGCTCGTTGCGGAAGCGCCAGAGCAGGTCGCGGGCGAGGCGGGTGGCGGCGACCTCGCGGGCGGGCAAGAGGCCGCGCTCGCCGGCTTCGCCGAGGCCGGCGACCTTGTGCCGGACGCGGGCGATCCAGAGGGCCGACTGGAGATCCCGCAGGCCGCCCTTGCCCTGCTTGAGGTGCGGCTCGAGCAGCCACACCGAGCCGCCGTAGCGCTTGCGGCGCTCGGTGTATTCCTCGAGCTTCTCGGCGATGAACTCCTCGACGCGCCGGGCCTCGAGCTCGGTGACGGTGGCGCGCTCGAGGCCCTTGAAGAGCTGTCCGTCGCCCGCCACCAGGCGGCCGTCGAGCATGGCGGTGCGGATGGTGTGGTCCTCGCGGGCGAGCTGGACGCACTGCTCGAGGGTGCGGGCGGCGTAGCCGGCTTCCAGCCCGGTGTCCCAGAGGCCGCGGTGGAACTTTTCGGCGATCAGGTTCGCCTGCGCGCGGGTCTCGGCGTCGTCGTCGGGAAGGAGCGCCAGGAGATCGATGTCCGAGCGGGGGGACAGCTCGCGCCGCCCGTATCCGCCCGTCG
>JAYWAJ010000402.1:0-10010 GCA_043782525.1 Deltaproteobacteria bacterium
TGGCGACGCGGTCGCTGCGCACCCTGGACATCTTCCTCACCGCCCTGGGAGGAAAGCTCCCGCCCCACTTCGTCGTCACCCTGCCCAAGATCACCGGGCCGGACCAGGTGACGGCCCTCATCGACGCCTTCGAGGCGCTGGAGCCGAAGCTGGGCCTTCTGGCCGGGTCCCTGAAGATGGAGCCGATGATCGAGGTGACCCAGACGCTGCTGGACACCGACGGCACCTCCATGCTGCCCAAGCTCTTGCAGGCTGCGCGCGGGCGCATGATCGCGGCCCATTTCGGAACCTATGATTACACGGCGTCGTGCAACATCACCGCCGCCTATCAATCGATGCGCCATCCCGCTTGCGACTTCGCCAAGGAGATGATGAAGGTCGCCTACGCGGGCACCGGCGTCTGGCTCTCCGACGGCGCGACGACGATCATGCCGGTGCCGGTGCACCGCGGCGAAGGGCTCTCCGCGGAGCAGAAGCGCGACAACTCCCGCGCGGTCCACGCCGCCTGGCGATTGCACGCCGACGATATCCGCCATTCCTTGATCAATGGCTTCTATCAGGGCTGGGATCTGCACCCGGCGCAATTGCCCAGCCGCTATGGCGCCGCCTATGGGTTCTTCCACAAGGGCCTGCCCGCCGCCAGCGAGCGGCTGAAGAACTTCGTCAACAAGGCCGCGCAGGCGACATTGCAGGGCGACGTCTTCGACGACGCCGCCACCGGACAGGGGCTGCTCAACTTCTTCCTCCGCGGCGTGAACTGCGGCGCGCTCACCGAGGAGGAGGCGCTGGCCACCGGTCTCACCCTCGACGAATTCCGCGGGCGCTCGTTCCTCAAGATCCTCAACAACCGCCGCGCGGCGGTGCAGAAGACCTAGCCCGAAGGATCATTCCCATGAGGCACGTTCCATGAGCACTCTCTCGTTGAAACAGCCCACGGCCGTGTTGCCGCTGGCAATGTCGGCCGCCGCCCTCGCCATCGTGCTCGTCCACGTTGCCGTCTACGGCATCGTGCGCGAGGCCGACGAGGGCACCGCCGCCCATCTCTTCCAGATCCTGATGGCTGCGCAGGTGCCGATCATTGCATTCTTCGCAATCAAGTGGGTGCCGCGGATGCCGCGGGCAGCCTTTCAGGTGCTCGCGGTGCAGGCTGGCGCCGCGCTCCTCGCCTTCGCCGCGGTCTTCCTGCTGACCTAGCGGAAGGGCCTTCGCGCTCCAGCTTCCCGCGATGGAGAGCGCGCAACTGGCGCGGCCCGAAGGGCGGAGTTCGGCTTGACCCCACCGGAGGGCGCCTGCATGTTTCCGGCATGCGCCTCTTCTCCGCCGCAGCCCTGATCGCGCTCGCCTGCGCTTCGCGAGAGATCCCCGCGCCGGTCCCGCTGGCGCAGCAGGCGGCGGCGTCGCAGGCCAAAGCGGCTCCCGAAGCACGAGGTGCAGCGCCTGCCGGCGACGATGCGCGGTGCGCCACCGACGCAGACTGCACCCTCACCCGCATTCCCGCCGGCGGCTGCTGCGCGAGCCTGTGCGAGCCGCGGGTGGTGACCGTGAAGCAGGCTGCCGCGCTGGACTCGGGCGGCGCCGCCTGCCGCTGTGCCGAGCCGCAGTGCGCACCCGAGCGGATGCAGGTGGTGGCCTTCTGCCGGGCGGGCAGTTGCGCCAGCCGCCGGGAGTCGATGCAGTGAAGCAGGCCTCAGGCCTCAGGCCTCAGGCCTCAGGAAAAAAAGGGCCCGGCCGCGTGCGCGACCGGGCCCGCACATTTGCGCCGCAGCGTCCTAGCGGATCTCGAGCTTGCCGATGGCGAAGTCCGGCCCCGCGAAGACGTCGCTGCCCGAGCGGTCGCGGACCGCGGCGTGGAACTTCGTGCTGAGCGCCTGGCCGTCGAACACCGTGCCCACCGCGGCGCCCGGCGTGAGCGCCAGCCGGACCGAGTAGTAATACGAGCCGGTGCCCGTCGGACCATTCGGGTACGGCCGCACCGAGACGTCGCCGCGGTTGTTGAAGGCCGCCGCTCCGGCCGTCGCATCCACGCGCTTCTGGCTGATGCCCGAGTAGAGGACGCCGTTGGTGGCGTTGATGGCGGCTCCCTTGGCCTGCGGTCCCGTCCCGAGGTTGAGGACCGCGGTGCTCCCCGCCGGCGCGGTAGTGACCAGAAGCTGCGCGTCGGGCCCCACCTTGGTGGTGTCGAGCGGCAGGTTCATGCCGGCGGCGAAGACGCCGTTGCGCAAGGTGTCGCTGGTGCCGGCGCTGAGGGCGAAGAGCGAGGCGTTCGAGACCAGGTCGAGCTGCACGACGCTGGCGCTCGAGACCGCGTTCTGAATCAGCCTGACTTTGCCGCCCGTCGCGGGGTTCGTGTAGACGAGCCCGTGGACCGAGGCGGCCTTGCTGGTGCCCTGGATGGCGGCAGTCGACGTGTCGGTGGCGGTGAGGGTCTGCGCGCCCACCGTGTTGAAGGTGACGCTGAAGGCCTTCTGGCCATTGTCGCTCGGGCCGAACACGGCGTTGCCCGGCTTGACCGCCGCCGCGTCCGAGCTGGTGAACGCCACCGTCCCTCCGTAGTTGGAGATGCGGTTCCCGAACGCATCCTGCGCCGTCACCGTGCCGGCCACCGGCGTCCCCGCCCAGGCGTCGAGGTTGGCGTCGAGCCCGGTGAAGGCCACCACCAGCACCGTCGCGCCCTGCAGCACGTTGACCGTCGCCGAACAGGCGATGGACGAGGTGACCGTGTCGGTGGCGATGACGAGCTGGTTGCCGGAAGTGCGGAGCTGCACGCTGAAGGCGCGCGTGCCGTCGCTGCTGGAGAAGGTCCCGTTCGCGGGCAGCTGGGCGCTGGCATCGCTCGAGGTGATCGCCATGGTGCCGGCGTAGCCGGTGGCCACGTTGGCGTACGCGTCCTTGACCACCACCCGCAGGCCTACCTGCGAGCCCGCCGCCGCGCTCGCCGGCGTGTCGGTGACGAGGCAGTTGGTGCCCCCCGCGGCTCCCACCGTGAAGCTCCCGCTGCCCGTGACCGAGCCGGAAGTCGCGGTGACCGTCTGGACGCCCGAGGTCAAGAGCGTGATCGGGAAGGTGAACACACCCGCGGTCAGCGTGTGCGGCGCGGGCGGCGTGGCTTGAGCGTCGCTGGTGGTGAGGGTGACGGTGCCCGCAAAGGAAGCGACCGTGTTGCCAAACGCGTCCCTCGCCGTGACGGTGGTGGAGGTCGCCGTGCCCGCTGTGATCGAGCCGCCGGTGAGCGCAAGGACCGTCGCGTCGCCCGCGGAGACCAGCGTGCTGGTGGTGGTCGCGGTGATGGTGCCGCCCACCTCGCTGACGGTGGCGGAGTGCGTGCCGGAGGTGAGGTAGGCCAGCGAGACCTCACGGAAGCCGCCGGTAAAGCCGCCGTCCGCGGGGAGCCGGTCGGTGGAGTCGGCCGACGAGACGTGCGCCGTGCCCGCGTAGTTGGTGACGACGTTCCCGTGCGCATCCACCGCCCTGATGCTGAGCGGCAGTGGCTCGCCCGCGCCCGCGCCGGTAGGCAGCGCCGAAAGCAGGTATGCCGTTGCACCGCCGTGATTCACGTGGGTCGCGGTGCTCCCGGTGAGGGTGGCCAAGGCCACGTCGCTGGCGATGATCGACTGGTCGCCCGCGGTCGCGAACCGCACTGTCACGTCCGCCGTGCCGTGCAGGGTCGCATTGAAGGACAGGTCGGGAAGCGTCGGCGCCGCGCCGTCGGTGAGGACGAAGTGCAGCGTGCCGGCGTAGTCGGTGATGGGGTTGGCGAAGGTGTCGCGCACGGTCACGGTGACCACCACGTCGGTGTCCACCGTGACGTTGGCGGGCACGCCTTCCAGCGTCACCCTGGCCGCCGCGGCGTGTCCGACCACCAGCGAGCCGGTGGCTCCGGACACGCCCGTTCCGGCAACCGAGAGCGTCGTCGTCGCCACCTTGGTGAAGGTCGCGCCGAACGCGTGCACGCCCTGGTCGGCGGCCACGAAGGCGTAGTCGGCCGGAAGCTGACCGGTCGTATCGCTGGAGGTGAAGTGCACGCTGCCCGTGTAGCTCGTCGCCAGGTTGCCGAAGGCGTCCCGCACGGTCACCGTGATCGCCAGGCGATCGCCAGCGGTCGCCGAGCCGGGAAGACCGCCGAGCACGAGCGTAGCTCCGCCGGCCGCGGAGACGGCGAAGCTGCCACGGCCGGAGACCGATGCCGCCGTTGCGGTGACGGTCTGCGCGCCCGCGGTCGAGAGCGTGATCGAAAAGCTGAAGACACCTGCGGTCAGCGTGTGCGGCGCCGGCAGGGTCGCCTGCGCGTCGCTGCTGGTGAGGGTGACGGTGCCCGCGAAGGAATCGGCCGTGTTACCGAACGCGTCCTTCGCGGTCACGGTGGTGGAAGTTGCCGCGCCCGCGATGGCGGAGCCGCCGGTGACCGTCAAGGTCCTGGCGTCGGCCGCGGAGACCGCCGTGCTGCCCGTCGTTGCGGTGATGGTGCCGCCGACTTCGCTGACGGTGACGGTGTGGGTACCCGCGGTGACATAGGCCACCGAGACACTCCGGCTGCCGCTGCTGAAGCCGCCGTCGCTGGGGAGCCGGTCGGTGGAGTCGCCCGACGACACGTGCGCGACGCCCGCGTAGTTCTTCACGGTGTTGCCGTGCGCGTCCACCGCCCGGATGGTCAGCGTCAGCGGCTCGCCAGCGACCGAGGCGGAGGCCATCCCCGACAGCGCGTATCCGACGGCCTGGCCGTGGTTCACCTTGGTGGCGGCGCTGCCCGTGATGGAAGAGGAAGCCAGGTCGGTGGCGCTGATCGACTGATCGCTCGCGGTGGCGAACTGCGTGGTGACGTTGGTCGTGCCGTGCATCGCGGCGGTGAAGACGGCGTCGGGGATTCCCGCTGCCGCCCCGTCGGTGAGCATGAAGCGCAGCGTGCCGGCGTAGTCAGTGACCGGATTGGCAAAGGCATCGCGCACGGTGACGGTGACGGTGACGGTGGTGTCGACCGTCACGGCGGCGGGCACGCCTTCCAGCGTGACCCGGGCCGCGGCGGCGTGCTTGATGCTCATTGCGCCGCCGGAGCCGGCGACCACGCCGCCCGTATCCGCGACCGCGATGGAAGAGAAGGCGGCCTTGGTGAAGGCGGCCCCGAACGGGTGGGTACCCCTGTCAGCCGCCCCGTAGGTGAAGTCTGCGGGAAGCTGTGCGGTGGCGTCACCCGAGGTGAAGTGCACCTTGCCGGCGTAGCCGGTGGCGACGTTGCCGTAGACGTCGAACGCCGTCACCGTCAACGCCAGCCGATCGCCCGCGGTGGGCGAATCCGGGACGCCGAAGAGCACCAGCGACGTGGCCGCTCCCGGTGAGACCGTCACCCTGGCGAGGCCCTGCGCGGAGGGGACGGCCAGGTCGGTGGCGAAGAGCGCGCGGTCGCCCGCGGTCTTGAAGGTGGCCGTGACCGCGTGCTTGCCGGCGTCTGCCGCCGAGAACGTCAGGTCGGCGGGAAGGGCCGCTATCAGATCTGTGCTGCTGAAGTGCACGGTGCCGCGGTAGTTGGGGTTGACCGCCCCCGACGGCCCCAGCGCCGAGACCAGGTATCCGGCCGGAGCGCCCGCCACCACCAGCGCCGCGCTGGTGGCCTCGACCTTGAACGCGGTCGAGGGAGACGCGCCCACCGACACCGAGGTCTTCAGGGTGACTGGGGTGGAGCCCTTGCGGGTCGCGGTCAGCGTGTAGGTGGTGTCGGCCGCCGGCGAGACCGTCACCGAGGTCTTGCCGGTGACGTCGCCGACGCCGTTGTCGATGGTGAGGGTGGCGTCGAACGGCGCCGCCGCGATGACCAGCGTGGTGGTGCCCCCAAGCGCGATGGCACTGGGCTGGGCCACGAAGAGCTGGATGGTGGCCGGAGTCTCGCTGCCGCTGCATGCCGCCGCGAGGGAGACCGCCAGTGCTGCGCTGAACCGCTTCATGGATTGCTCCCGAACTTCGCGACGAGCGGGGCGAGGTCCCCTGCTTCATCGATGGTGGAATCGCCGTTCAAATCGAGGCTGGAGTCGTAGACGAGGTTGTTGGTGGCGCCCGGGGTCGAGCCCATGCGCGCGGCGAGGGAGGCCATGTCGAAGAAGTCGACCACGTGGTTCTTGTCGAAGTCACCGGTGCCGTTGGCGACCGGCGGCTCGCTGTTCGGGTAGATCTCCCAGATGCCGCGTCCGTAGGTGCTGATGCGCACCAGGCTGCCGTTGGGGACGATCTGGATGTCGGTCACGCGCACCGCCGGCAGGCCGAGGCCGAACGGCGCCCAGGTGTTGCCGGCGTCGGTGGTGCGGTAGAGGCCGAAGTCGGTGCCGACGTAGAGCGTGTTGCCGGTGAGATCGTTCGGGTCATAGCGCATGACGAAGACGGGGGCGTTGGGGAGGTCGAAGCCGGTGCCGTTGCCGTGGAAGGGGATCCAGGTCTGGCCGCCGTCGATGGTCTTGAAGACGTGGCCCACCAAGGGCGGGATGAAAACCGATGGATCGCAGGTGGGCGACGACGGGTCCAGACAGCCGGCGCCGTTGGGGTTCGCGGTGCGGTCGACGGCGTTGGAGGTGACCGCGTTGCTCGAGGCGAGCCAGGTCAGCTTGGAGTCGGTGCCGCCGAGGGCCTGCGGAACGGGCGGAGCCGCGAAGTCGCTGCCGAAGCCGATCCAGATGGTGCCGGTGCCCTTGCCGGTGACGTTCGGGACCTGGATGCCGTGGTTGTTGGTGACCACCGTGCTGGTGAAGGTGCCGTTGGCGTTGGGCTTCTCAAAGGCGAGGAACGACCCGGTCGAGCTGACGCTGCTGGTGGTCACGCCGCCGTAGATGCGGGTATTGGCCACGCCGTCGATGGTGTAGCGGTAGGGCGAGACGCGCAGGCCCATGCTGCGGATGGTCCGGACCTTGAGGTCAGCCACGACGCCGTTTGCGGGAACGATGTTGCGCACCGAGGCGAGGCCCGAGGTCTGGTTGATGAACCAGATGTTCGCCTGCGCGTTGGAGGCGGAGGCGATGCCGGAGCTGTCGTCGCCGAGGGAGTCGTAGCGGATCAGCGTCGGATCGGCGACGCCCAGCGTGCCGGGGCTGCGCCAGTTGGCGCTCTCGACGCCGTTCTCGATGCGGGTCGCCTGGCCGCAGTTCCACAGGCGCGGCAGGCAGAAGCGGCGCGTGCCGTTGACCGAGATCCAGAAGACCTGGTTCTGGCCGTTGGTGTCCTGCGCGAGGCCGGAGCCGAAGCCGTCGCCGCCGAGGATCTGGTCCCAGTTGCCCGGGTTGAACTCGGCGATGAAGCGCTCGTCGTTGACCAGCCGCCAGCGGGTGCCGTTGTCCTGGAGTCCGCCGTAGACGATGTTGGGGTTGCCCAACGCCGGGTCGCCGGTGGAGACGCCGTAGAAGAGGTGGGTGGTGATGCCGACGTCTGGCTGCTGCCACTGGGCGAGCTCGGGCGTAGCCACGTCCCAGATGTTGCGGCTGACGAAGAGTCCGCCGTCGGTGCCTGCCAGCACCATGGTCTGGCCGTTGGGCTGCACCACCGCGATGGAGGTGTGCCAGTCGGCATGCACATACGGCAGGAAACCGAACTGCGTCAGGCCGAGGCCGCTCTGCGGCAGCCAGTTCGAGGCGCTGGCCCAGCTGTTGCCCCCGTCGGTCGTGCGGATGGAGCAGAGGTTGCCGCCGAAGAGCGCGCGGTTCGGATTCTGCGGATCGACCACCGCGCTGAGGTTGTACCAGGCCTGGCCGTGGGCGGTGTCCACCGTCTCGCAGCCCTGGCCGCCAGCCACCAGCTGCGCGTCGCGCGCCTGGGTGCTCGGGTTGGTCACCAGCGTCGGAGAGGCGACGCTGGCGCGGTTGTCATTGAGGCCGGTGGCGATGATCCCCCAGCTGTTGCCGCCGTCGATGCTCTTCAGGTACCAGGCGGTGCCGTGGACCACCGTGCAGAGGGTGCCGCCCGTGGGCACCGGAAGATGCGGGGTGCAGCCACCGGGAGAGTTGCTCTCCTGCGCGTTGCCCATCTGCGCGTAGATCACCGTCCGCAGGTTGGGGCCCACGACGGTGGGAGCTCCCGCGGCCAGCGCGATCCGCCCCGGGTCGTTTCCGCGGCTGGAGAAGACCTGCGACGGGGCGCTGAAGGCCGCGCGCATCGAGATCCAGGTGGCGCCGTTGTCGGTGCTGCGCCAGATGTCGCCCATGTTCCAGTGCGTAGTGTCGATGCCGCCGCCGGGGGCGGGGCAGCTCATGGATCCTCCGCCGGCGAGCGGCGGGAAGGCGGCCTGGGTCGCGCCCGGGAGCGTGGGACAGCCATAGACGCCGCTCACCAGCCACACGTTCGCCAAGGTGCCGGGATCGACGCCGCCGTAGGCGATGGACCAGGTGCTCTCGCGAACGTTGGGCGAGGTGGTGGCGCCGGGCGCGAGGGCGTTGGGCAGGTCGACGAGGTTGAAGTTGGCACCGTCGATGGAGATGTAGAGCCCGTCGTTGGTGGCGACCAGGATGTGGTTCGAATCCCTGGGATCAACCTTGATGTCGCGCACGTCCTGGACCTGCACCGGGAGCCCGTCGACGGGGTGCGCGGCGGCGCCGAGGGCGATGGGGGCGCCCCAGGCGGAGACCTTGCTGCTGGGGGTATAGGTGCCCTTGACGAGGAGGCCGACCTTCTGATCGACGAAGTCTCCGAGGCCGAGCCAGAGGGTGCGTTCGCCGCTGAGCCCGATCAGGGGACTGATGGCCATGGCGCCGATGGCGAGCTGACCCAGCGTCTCGGTGATGGGAGCCCAGGTCGGGTAGTTGCCGCCGAAGTCCGGCGCGTGCCAGACGCCGCCGCCCGAGAAGGCGACGTAGATGCTGTTGGGGTCGATGGGATCCATGGCGATGGTGTTGGGGCGCCCGGTGTCCATGCCCTTGTAGTAGGTGCCGTTGAACTCGGAGCGGGCGGAGAGCGGCCCGATGTTGGACCAGGCGCGGGTGCCGGGCGTGGTGGCGCCGGCGGCGGCTGCGACCGTGGGATCGGCCCACTTGGCGCGCTCCTCCGCGATGGTGCTCAAGAGCTGCTGCATCGCCCACTGCGGGCGGGGCCCGATCTCGGCGGCCATCACCAGATTTCGCACCGTGGCGTCGTCGGTCTGGTCGGAAGCCTTCGCGTCGGTGTCGCTCAGCGCAGACAGGTCGGGGAGGCCGTCGGCGCCCGCGGCGATGGCAGCCTGCGCGGCGGCGAGAAGCTCCTGATTCTGGTTGTATTGCCAAGTCTTGTACGCCTGCGCGACGCGAGGCGCTCCGAGCAGGACCGCGATCGCCGCGCCTGCGGCGGTCGCCAGCCACTTCGAGTTGTGCACGTAAAGCTCCGGGGATGGGGGTCGAAAACACCCGACCAAAGGCTGAACTTTGATACCCCGCAGGTTGTCGATGGGTCAACCGACTTGGTGCAGGCCAGGCGACTCTGCAGCCAGCCAAGGGCGCGCAAACAGGGCCTCTATCAGAGGCGACGCGGGGCGTCATCCGGGCCCCGAAGAAAAAGCACCTGGGCGCGAATTTTGCGCGATCAGCTGCCGCGGTAGGTCGAATAGCCGAAGGGCGAGAGGAGCAGCGGCACGTGGTAGTGGGCGCCGGTATCCGCGACTTCGAAGGTGATCGACACCTCGGGAAAGAAGGCGGAGCGCTTCCGCGTCTCGAAGGTGAGCCGGTAGGTCCCGGCGCGCAGTGGACCGGTGACCAAGGTGCGCAGGCGGCCGTCCGCGTCGGTGACGCCGTCGCCGACCAGCGTCCAGCCCTGCTTCTCGCGCAGCTCCAGCCGGACGGGAATGCCCTGGGCCGGCTTGCCCAGCGCTGTGTCGAGCACATGGGTGGTGATCACAAGACGCCCTCCAGGTATTTGCCGATCCGCAAGGCGAGGATCTTCGCCTGCTCCTCGGAGGCGGTGCGAATCTCCTCCGCCCGCGAGGCGGTCAGGCGGCGGGTCAGCTCGCCCAGCATCTCCGCGCCGCTGCGGCCGCTGGCGCAGACGAGAAAGACGAAGCCGAACTTTTCGAAGTATTG
>JAYWAJ010000403.1:0-9995 GCA_043782525.1 Deltaproteobacteria bacterium
GGCGCGGCCACCGAGACGGAGATGAAGGAGAAGAAGGCCCGCGTCGAGGACGCTCTCCACGCCACCCGCGCCGCTGTCGAAGAGGGCATCGTGCCCGGCGGCGGCGTGGCGCTGATCCGCGCCCGCAAGGTGCTCGACGGCATGACCTTCAAGGACGACGAGAAGATCGGCGCCGACATCGTCCGCCGCGCCGTCGAGGAGCCGCTGCGCCGCATCGTCGGCAACGCCGGCCTCGAGGGCAGCATCGTCCTCAACAAGGTGGCCGAAGGGAAGGGCGGCTTCGGCTACAACGCTCGCACCGACCAGTACGAGGACCTCATCGCCGCGGGCGTGATCGATCCCACCAAGGTGACCCGCAGCGCGCTGCAGAACGCCGCCAGCGTCGCCGGCCTCCTGCTCACCACCGAGGCGATGATCGCCGAGAAGCCGAAGAAGAAGGCCAAGGCGGCGGCCGGGGGCGGGGGCGGCGGCGGCATGGGAGGGATGGGCGGCATGGGTGGAATGGGCGGCATGGGTGGAATGGGCGGGATGGATTACGGCGGCGGAGACGATTTGGATTACTAGGCGGCTCCGCTCGCTGAGGCCTCAGGCTTCAGACCTCAGGCCTCAGGGTTGGAGCAATCCGCCCTGGGGCCTTTTCATTTTTCACCTGAGGCCTGAAGCCTGAAGCCTGAGGCCTGAAGCGGCCGAAGCCGCTTCGCAAACTTGCCTCACTCCCCGCGACCTTGTAGACGTTGCTCTCGCCCGGAGGGCGCGCGCGCATGCCCAAGAACCTGCTCCTCGCCGACGACTCCAAGACCATCCAGCAAGCGGTCAGCATGACTTTCGCGCGCGAGGACGTGAAGCTCACCACCGTCGCCGATGGCGAGGCGGCCCTGCAGGCTGCCCGGGCGTCCCGGCCCGACCTCATCCTCGCCGACGTCACCATGCCCAGGCTGGGCGGCTACGAGCTCTGCCAGAAGATCCGGGCCGACGCGGGGCTCAAGGACGTGCCGGTGCTGCTGCTGGGCGGCGGCACTCCCATCGATCCGGCCAAGGCGATGGCGGTGGGGGCCAACGGCCACATGCCGAAGCCGTTCGACTCCGGCAAGCTCATCGAGCAGGTGAAGCAGATCCTCGCCAACCCCCGCGCCGCAGCAGCCGCTGCGCCCCCCGCCGCCGCGGGAGCTCCCCGGCCCACAGCGACGCCGACGTCGCCGCCGCGGCCCGCGGGTCCGCCGGTTGCCTCGCGTCCTCCTCCTCCGCTGGGTGCGCCCAAGCCGGCCGCTGCCCCGGGCGCGGCCGGCAGCACCATGGTGATGTCCCGCCCGCCTCCGCCGGCTGCAGCGAGGCCGGGGGTCTCGGCGCCGCCCGGTCTGCGTCCGCCCCCTCCCGCCGCTGCCCGGCCCGTCGCTCCGGGAGCGCCGGCGGCGCGTCCGCCCCTGCCTCCCGGTGCCCGGCCGCCCCTGGGTGCCGCCCCTGCCGGCGCTCCGCGTCCTGCTGCTCCGCCTGCCGCGCGGCCGCCGCCGCAGGGCGTCCCGCCGGCCAGGCCCTCGATGCCTCCGGCCGCTCCGGGCGCCGCCCGCCCGCCGCCGCCTGCCCTCAAGCCGCCCCCTCCCGCGCCGCGCCCGTCGCCCCCAGCCGCGCGGCCGCCGCCGCCTCCGGCAATCGAGGTCGACGAAGACATCTCGATGGACGAGGACGACCTGGTGGAGGAGGTGGCCAAGGCCCCGACGCAGCTGCGTCCGGTGCCCACGCCGCCCGCCGCTCCCAAGCCGTCGCTCAGCGTCGTCCCCTCTCCCGCCGCCAAGCCGGCCGCGCAGCCAGGCTCCGACGGGGGAGAGGCCGCGCTTCGCGAGGCGCTCTTGAAGGCCAGCCGTGAGGTGATCGAACGGATCGCCTGGGAAGTCGTGCCCGAGCTGGCGGAGACCATCATCCGCGAAGAGCTCGAGCGCCTCATGAAAGAGCGCGGCGCTTAGCCCCACGGGGCAGGAAGTTTGTGGTATCAACCGCGCGCAATGAGCGAGGCGCGCACGTCGGAATTGGCGGACCTGGACCAGGGGTACGAGCCCCAGCAGGTCGAGCCGCACTGGGCAAAATGGTGGGAAGAGCAGGGCTTCTTCCGCTCGCAGGACTCGAGCGACAAGCCGCCCTTCGCCATCGTCCTCCCGCCGCCCAACGTCACCGGCTCGCTGCACCTCGGCCACGCGCTGACCGCCACCATGCAGGACGTGCTCATCCGCTGGAAGCGCATGAGCGGCTTCAACGCCTGCTGGCTGCCCGGCATCGACCACGCCGGCATCGCCACGCAGATGGTGGTCGAGCGCGAGTTGCAGAAGACGGAGAAGAAGTCGCGGCACGACCTCGGCCGCGAAGAGTTCCTCAAGCGCGTCTGGGCCTGGAAGCAGCAGTCCGGCGATCGCATCGCGCTGCAGCACCGCGCGCTGGGCGCCTCGCTCGACTGGGACCGCGAGCGCTTCACCATGGACGCGCAGTCGTCGCGCGCCGTGCGCGAGGCGTTCGTGCGGCTGTACGAAGACGGCCTGCTCTACCGCGCCGAGCGCCTGATCAACTGGTGCGTGAGGGACGGCACCGCGCTCTCCGATCTCGAGGTCGATCACGAGGAGGGCGTGAAGAGCGAGTTGTACAAGTTCGCTTACCCGCTCGCCGACGGAACTGGCGAGATCGTCGTCGCCACCACCCGCGTCGAGACGATGCTGGGCGACACCGCCATCGCCGTCCACCCCGACGATCCGCGCTACCAGGCCCTGGTCGGGAAAAACGTCCGGCATCCGGTCACCGGCCGCGAGTTCCCCATCATCGCCGACGCCGCGCTGGTCGACCCGAAGTTCGGCACCGGCGCCGTAAAAGTCACGCCGGGCCACAGCTTCGAGGACTTCGAGACCGGCACCCGGCACGGCCTGCCGCTCATCAACATCCTCAACCTCGACGGAACGCTCAACGCCAACGCCGGTCCCTTCCAGGGCCAGGACCGCGTCAAGGTCCGCACGGCGCTCAAGGCCCGCCTCGCCGAGCTGGGCCTCGAGCGCGGCACCGACGCGCACGTGATGGCGCTGGGCAAGTGCCAGCGCTGCGGCAGCGTGGTCGAGCCGCTCCTCTCCAAGCAGTGGTTCGTCAAGACCCGCCCCCTCGCCGACAAGGTCATCGCGCACGTCGACGAGATGCGCTTCGTGCCCGGGAACTGGCGGGCCGAGTTCCTCCGCTGGATGACCAACCTCCACGACTGGTGCGTCTCGCGGCAGCTCTGGTGGGGACACCAGATCCCGGCCTGGTACTGCGAGAGCGGCCACGTCAGCGTCGCGCGCGAGAAGCCGTCCGTCTGCAGCGAGTGCGGCACCGGGCAGCTCTCGCAGGACCCCGACGTGCTCGACACCTGGTTCAGCTCGGGGCTGTGGCCGTTCTCGACCTTCGGCTGGCCGGAGAAGACCCGGGCGCTGCAGACCTTCTACCCGAACGCCGTCATGGAGACGGGCTTCGACATCCTCTTCTTCTGGGTCGCGCGCATGGCCATGCTCGGCCTGCACTTCCTCGGAGAGGTGCCCTTCAAGACCG
Organism: Deltaproteobacteria bacterium; assembly: GCA_043782525.1. Lineage (GTDB taxonomy): Bacteria > Myxococcota > Myxococcia > Myxococcales > 40CM-4-68-19 > 40CM-4-68-19. The sequence goes on from JAYWAJ010000403.1 coordinate 3,553, forward strand.
TCTTTCTCCACGCCATGGTGCGCGACGAGAAGGGCGAGAAGATGTCGAAGACGAAGGGCAACGTCATCGACCCGCTCGAGATCACCGCCCGGCACGGCGCCGACGCGCTGCGCTTCACCCTCGCCTCGATGGCGGGGCAGGGGCGCGACATCAAGCTCTCGGTGGACCGCATCGCCGGCTACCGGTCCTTCGCCAACAAGATCTGGAACGCGGCCCGCTTCGTCCTCATGAACTCCGAGGGCGCGGACCTGGCTGCCCCGCCCGCCTCCGTCTACGACCGCTGGATCCTCAGCCGCTTCCAGCGCTGCGCCGACGAGACCCGCGCCGCGCTCGACGAGCTCCGGCTGAGCGACGCCGCGAGCGGCATCTACCGCTTCATCTGGAACGAGCTGTGCGACTGGGCCATCGAGCTGTCGAAGCCCGCGCTCTACGGGGAGAAGACGCCCGCCGAGCGCGCCGGGGCGCAGGCGGCGCTGCTCACCGCGCTGGAAGGATCGCTGCGGCTCCTGCATCCGTTCATGCCCTTCGTCACCGAGGAGCTCTGGCAACGGCTGCCCAACAAGACGGGGCCCTCGATCATGCTGGCGCCGTTCCCGGGCCCGCGGCCCGAGCTTCTCGACGCGGCGGCGGAGCAGGAGATGAACCTGGTCTCCCGCGCCATCGACGGGGCCCGCTCGGTGCGAGGCGAAGTCAACCTGCCGCCCAACCAGCGGGTACCCCTGGTTCTGATTCCCAGAGACCAGAAAATCCGGACGCTGCTGGACAAGCACGCGCAGGCGTTCCAGCATCTGGCCAACGCGGCGCCGGTCGAGCTCCTGCAGCCGGGGGCGCAGCGTCCGCGGCAGGCGGCGGTGCATGTCGAGCCGGAGGTGGAGGTCCACCTGCCGCTCGAAGGGTTGATTGACCTGGGGGCGGAGAAGGCGAGGGTCGAAAAGGAGATCGCGACGGCCGGCGCCGAGTTGCAGAAGCTGCGCGGCCGGCTGGACAACAAGGGTTTCGTAGAGCGGGCGCCGAAAGAAGTGGTGGAGAAGGACCGGGCCCGGTCGGAAGAGCTCATCGGGAAGCGGGAGAAGCTGGCGCGCCATCTGGCGCGCGTCACCAGTGTGGAGGATGGCATGGAAGAGAAGAATCCGCAGAACGCCCCTGACGCGCAGTCCGGACATGGCACCGCGGCTCCGGGTCCGGAGCAGGGCCACCGCAACCTCGACCCGATGGGCACGCACGGCGGGCCCGGGGCGGGAGGAGAGCCGGGTCATCATGCGGCTCCGCATGCCGCTCCGGCGGAAGAGAAGCCGCACGCGGCTCCCGCTTCCGCTCCCCCCGCGGAGGCTCCAGCTTCCGCTGCGCCCAAGGCGCCCTCCGGCGACGCCGGCGAGGCGCCCGGCATCGCGGCGCGGGCGGTGGCGAAGGTCAAGTCCATCGCGCGCGAGCTGATGGACAAGGTGCCCGAGGCGGTCGTGCCGGCCTCGAAGCCTGCCGCAAAGCCGAAGCCCGCCGCGCGACCGAAGGCGAAGCCTGCCAAAGGTCCCGCAGCGAAGAGCAAGGCCGCCGGCAAGGGCAAGGCGGCCAAGAGCGCCAAGTCCAAGCCCGGCAAGTCCAAGGCCGGCAAGGGCGCAGCCGCGAAGAAGGCGGGCAAGGCCAGCAAGCCGGCCAGGAAGCCGTCGAAGGCGCAGTCGCGCAAGAGCGGCGCCGCGAAGAAAGGCGCAGCGAAGAAGGGCGCCGCCAGGAAGGGGGCCGCCAAGAAGGGCGCCTCCGGCAAGAGCGCAGGGAAGCGCAAGGGCAAGAGGTAGCGTGACCCTGGACTTCGGCCGCCCGGACGACGCCGTCGGGCGGCTGATCGCGCTGGCCCTCGACGAGGACGTGGGACCCGGCGACCGCACCGCGGAGGCCGTGGTCCCGGCCGACGCGCGCGGCAGCGGGCTCATCTTTGCCAAGGAGACGCTCACGGTCTCGGGCGTCTCCGCGGCGGCGCGCGTCTTCCGTGCGCTCGATCCCTCCTGCGAGATCACCGCGCTGAAGGGCGAGGGCGATCCGGCGGGTCCGGGCGACGGGGTGCTCCGCATCCGGGGATCGCTGCGCGCCGTGCTCACCGGAGAGCGCACCGCGCTCAACCTCTTGCAGCGGCTCTGCGGCATCGCCACGCTCACGCGGCGCTATGCCGACGCGCTGGCCGGCACCCGGACGCGGCTGCTCGACACCCGCAAGACGACTCCGGGCCTGCGCGCGCTGGAGAAGGCGGCGGTGCGGGCGGGCGGCGGCACCAACCACCGCGGCGCGCTCTTCGACGGGATCCTGGTGAAGGACAACCACGCCGCGGCGGCGGGCAGCATCGGCGAGGCCGTCCGGCGCGCGGTGCGGGGCGCGCATCCGCTGCTCCTGGTCGAGGCCGAGGTCTCGACGCCCCAGCAGATCGAGGACGCCCTCGCGGCCGGCGCCCGCATGCTGCTCCTCGACAACCTGGGCGACGCCGAGCTGCGCAAGGCCGTCGAGCAGGTGCGCGGCCGCGTCCCTCTCGAGGCCAGCGGAGGGATGACGCTCGAGCGGCTCCCGCGCGTGGCCGCCACCGGGGTAGACTACGTCTCGGTGGGCGCGATCACGCACTCGGCTCCGGCGGTGGACCTGAGCCTCCTCGTCGAGGGAGCGTAGGCGTGCCCTCTGCGTCGGTACCGGCGGCTGGCGAGGGTCACTGGACCGACCTCAACCAGGACGCCATCGTGCTCGGGCTCCTCCTCGAGTGCGCCGACGACTTCGTCTCCGGGTCGATGCTCTGCGACAAGCTGGACGTCCCCCGCGCCGAGCTGCTCAAGCGCATCGACTCCCTGCGCACGCGGGGCTACGTCATCAACGCCAGCGGCGGCCGCGGGTACCAGCTGGTGGAAGTGCCCGACTCGGTGGGCGAGCGCGAGATCGCGCCGCTCCTCGCCAGCGGTGAGCTGGGCCGCAAGATCCACAGCTACGCCACGCTGCCCTCCACCAACGACGAGGCCCACCGCCTGGCCGAGGCCGGGGCGCTGCACGGGGAGGTGGTCATCGCCGACGTGCAGACGCAGGGCCGCGGGCGGCGGGGGCGCGCCTGGATCTCGCCCGCCGGCAAGGCGGTGACCTTCTCCGTCGTCCTGCGGCCGTCGCTTCCGCCGGTGCGCGCCCCGGAGCTGACGCTGGTGGCGGCGGTGGCCGTCGCCGAGGCGGCGCACGAGCTGGGGGCCCGGCACGCGCGCATCAAGTGGCCCAACGACGTCGAGTGCCGCGGCAAGAAGCTCGCGGGACTGCTCAGCGAGCTGCGGGCCGAGCCCGACCGCATCCGGCACGCGGTCCTCGGCATCGGCTTCAACAGCTCGATGGAGTCGCACGACTTTCCCGAGGCGCTGCGGCCCATCGCCACCAGCCTGCTCATCGAGTCGGGGGAGAAGACGCCGCGCCCGATGGTCCTGGCCCGGCTGCTCGAGCACCTCGAAGAGTGGCTGAGCCTGCACGAGATGGAAGGCTTCGGGCCGGTCCGCGAACGCTGGCGCGAGCTGTCCAGCACCTTGGGCAGCAAGGTCCGCATCACCGCCGTGGGGAAGGAAGGCGCTCCCGAGGCCCCGCCGGTCGAGGGAGACGCCTTCGATCTGGACGAGGACGGCGCCCTTCTGGTGCGCACTCCCGGCGGCCAGATGGTGCGGGTGGTGGCGGGAGACGTGGAGCACTGCAGGATTCTGTAGGTGTCGGGCGGCGTCCAGAAGATTGACGCGCCCTCGGTACGCTCCTGATACTGCGCGGTGATGCTTCTCGCCATCGACGTCGGCAACACCAACACCGTGCTCGGCGTCTTCGACCTGCCGCCGGGCAAGCCCGCCTTGCGCGATTCGTTCCGGGTGCAGACCGAGAGAGATCGCACCGGCGACGAGTACGGTTTGCAGATCAAGGCGCTCTTCGACTTCGGTGGCCTGAAGATGTCCGACGTCCACGACGTCATCGTCTCCAGCGTGGTGCCGCCCATGGCCTTCCCGCTCGAGCAGATGTCGAAGCGCTTCTTCGGCAAGAAGCCGCTCTTCGTCGGCCCCGGCGTGCGCACCGGAATGCCGGTGCTCTACGACAACCCGCGCGAGGTCGGCGCCGACCGCATCGTCAACGCGGTGGCCGCTTTCGAGAAGTGGCCGATGGGGCTCATCGTCGTCGACTTCGGCACCGCCACGACCTTCGACGCGGTCACCCCCAAGGGCGAGTACCTGGGCGGCGCCATCTCTCCCGGCATCATGATCTCCACCGAGGCGCTCTTCCACCGCGCTTCCAAGCTGCCCCGCGTCGCCTTCGAGAAGCCCGAGCGCGTGGTCGGGCGCAACACGGTGGCCTCGATGCAGAGCGGCCTCGTCTTCGGCTATGTCGGCCTGGTCGACGGCATCTGCGCGCGGATGAAGGAGGAGCTGGGCTTTCCGCTCAAGGTCGTGGCCACCGGCGGCCTCGCGCCCCTCATCGGCAACGTCTCGAAGCAGATCGAGGTGGTCGACGATCAGCTCACGCTGGACGGCCTGCGCATCATCTACCAGCGCAACCAGAGGGACGAAGCCTGATGCCGGACCAGGACCCCGACGACAAGGAGCCCAACCTGCCGCGGGGCGCGACGCCCTCCGAGCTGGATGCGCTGCGCGCGTCGATCAAGGTCTCGCCCCGCGGCCAGCAGATCGCGGCGCCGCCCAGGGCCAGCGCGCCGCACCCGCCGGCGGCGGCCTCGATCATCCACCGCGGCGAGATCGACCGCATCATCGACGAGGGCCGGGCGCTGCTCGAGTCCGATCCGAAGGCGGCGCACGAGATCTTCACCCTCGCCTGGCGCCGCAACCTCAACGACCCGCGCGTTCTCTCCAACTACGGGCTGACGCTGGTGCTGGTCGAGGGCGATCGGCAGCGCGGCATCCGCTTCTGCGAGGAGGCGCTGCGCCGCGGGCTGCAGACCACCGAGACGCTGGTCAACCTGGCCAAGGCGCTGGTGGTGACCCGCAACAAGGAGCAGGCGGTGCGGGCGCTGCGCAAGGCGATGGACCTCGCCCCCGACGATCCGCGCGTCGGCGCCGAGTTTGCCGCCCTCGGCTTGCGGCGCCCGCCGCCGATTCCCTGGATGCCGAGGGACTTCTTCCTCAACAAGTGGATCGGCAAGCTCAGCTGGCGCTGGTCGCGGCGCTACCGGCTCGATCCCTTCCACCGCTGATCGGTTACACTCCGGCGACGATGAGCGAAGCTTCTCAGACGGGGCAGGCGCCGGCGTGCCCGGTGGCGCTCTCGGCGCTGCCGGCCAACTTCCAGAAGCACGTCGATCCCAAGGCCCCGGTCCCCTTGCGGATGATGGGGGCCAAGGCGCTGGTGCCGATGGGGCCCAAGGAGATGGCCACCGCCCTCTTCATGCTGACCTTCGATGCCGAGCCTGCGGTCCGCGAGACGGCGGTCAAGAGCGCAGCGGGGCTGCCCGACCGCATCCTCTCGGTGGCGCTGCGCGACGAGACGGTGGACCCGCCCGTGCTCGACTACTACGCCACCGTCTTCTCCAGCCGCGACGAATACCTGGAGATGCTGGTCCTCAACGCCGCCACCCCGGACGAGACGGTGGAGCGGCTCACCCGCAACGCCGACCAGAAGATCACCGAGATCGTCGCCCAGAACCAGCTGCGCATGCTGCGCTACGGGAACATCGTCCGCGCGCTGGTGGGCAACAAGGCGTCGCGGCCGTCCACCATCGACAACGTCTGCGACTTCTGCGTGCGGTCGGGACTGCTGCTCGAAGACCTGCCGGCCTTCAAGGCGGCGCGGCGTCGCGTCCACGGCGGACCCTCGGAAGACGAGGAGCTGGCCCAGAAGGTGGCCCTGAAGCTCGAGCTCGAGCAGGCCGCGGCGGAGGCGGCGCTCGAGCAGATGGGCGTGGCGGGCGGAGCGGAGGAGGAGAAGGCTCCCGCGCCCACCGACGATCAGGAGGTCGAGCAGAAGCGCCAGTCCATCACCCAGCAGATCATGAAGATGGGTGTGGCCAAGAAGATCGAGTGGGCCAACAAGAAGGGCAACCGGGAGGTCCGCACGCTGCTTCTGCGCGACCCCAACAAGCTGGTGCAGCTGGCGGTGATCCAGAGCCCGCGCATCACCGAGGGCGAGATCGCCAAGGTGGCCATGAGCCGCACCTCGCCCAACGACGTGCTGCAATACATCTACAACAACCGGCAGCTGATGAAGAACTACCAGATCAAGATGAACATCATCTCCAATCCCAAGGTGCCGGTCGGGGTGTCGATGCGCTTCCTCTCCGGGCTTCGCGCGGCCGAGGTCAAGGCGCTGGCCAAGAACAAGAACGTGCCGCAGGGACTCGCCACCGCCGCCAAGAACCTCATGGAGAAGAAGGGCGGAAACGGCTGAGTCAGGCGGACTTCTTCTCCGCCCCGTCGGAGTCGTCGGCGTCGGCCGCGTTTTCCTGCAGGAGCTGC
>JAYWAJ010000404.1:0-9935 GCA_043782525.1 Deltaproteobacteria bacterium
GCCGCGCGCGGGCCGCCGTACTCGTCGGCGAACAGCTCGCGCAGCTCGGCGAAAGAGACGGGTTCGCGCGCGTCGAGGAGGAGCGCGACCAGATCGAGCAGGCGCTCCGTCTTGTCCATTTACGGCGGGTCCAACTACGACGTCGCCGCGGGAGCGGGCGCGTCGCCTTCCATCGTCCACTGGATGGCGGCCACGTTGTCGCCGGGGATCTCGACCTTCTTGCCGGCGAGCGGGCCGTCCTCGGTGCCGATGACGAAAAAGCTGTCGCCTTCCTTGTCGATCCGCGCGATGCCGGGCCCGATCTGGATGACGGTGATGTTGGGGTGCACCGGGAAGCGCAAGTAGAGGATCTCGATCGATGCGGCCAAGGTGCTCCTCCCGGTGGCGGAGCGGAGACTCGTACCCTTGGCGGCGCAGGCGGTCAAGCCGCCTTCGCGCGATGATCTGGCTGCGGCGCGATGAGCGGGCTTCGGGTACAAGCGACCTCCTTCGATGACCAGCCAACGGATGGGGACGCTGTACGTCGCGCTCGGCGCGGCGGGGTGGGGGACGTGGGCGCTCTTCCTGCGCGGACACGGGCTGCCGCCGGCGTGGCAGTCGGTGATGATCCTCTCGGTCATCGCGCTCGCGTGGATGCCCGCGGCGGTCCGCGCGTCCCTGGCGCGGGCGGCGCGGTCCCGAGCGGCCTGGCTGCTCCTCGGAGGCGCGGCGGTCACCGACGCCGGAAATTACCTCTGCTACTTCGGCGCGCTCGACCGCGGGCCCATCGCGCTGGCGGTGCTGACCCATTACCTCGCGCCCGTCGTCGTGGCGGTGTTGGCGCCCGTGCTCCTGCGCGAAGCGCTGACGCGGCGGACCGCGATCGCGCTGGGCGTCTCGCTTCTGGGCCTGGCGCTCCTGCTGCTGGGGGAGGGCGGGCTCGCCGCCGCCTCGGGGCGCACGGCCGCGCTGGGCGCGGGCTCGGCGGTCTTCTACGGCCTGAACACGCTGCTCACCAAGAAGCTGCTCGACGACTTCGCCGCCAGCGAGTTGCTCGCCTACCACTGCCTGCTGAGCGCGGGGATGGTGGCGCTCTTTGCCGGCGCGCCGCCGGCCCCGTCCGCCTTCCTCTGGTCGCCGCTCCTGGGCGCGCTCCTGCTCGGCGCGGTGGGCGCCGCGCTCTTCTACGCCGGGCTGCGCTCGATCCCGGCGCAGCGGGCGGCGGTGCTGACCTACCTGGAGCCGCTGGTGGCCGCGCTGGTCGGCTTCCTCGCCTTCGCCGAGCCGCTCGGCAAAGCGGGCCTCGCCGGCGGAGCGCTCATCGTCGCCGGCGGGGCGGCGGTCGCCCTCGCGGGAAGTCCGACGGGCCGGTCAGCGCGGGGTCTCCGCCCACAGTGACGACAGCCTGGCGCGGATCGGATCGCGTCCCGCCGCGATGTCTTGCGCCGTCGTCTCGACCTCGAGGTCCGGCTCGAGCCCCGCGTCCGGCGCCGCCCGCGGCGGGAACTGCCCGATCAGCGGGAGGTCGGCCTCCAGCCCGGTGCGCGGCAGCCGGACGACGAAGAACGCCCCACCATTGATCCCGCGCTGGTTTCCCCCGGTGGCCGATCCGATCAGCGTGCCCAGGTGCTCGCGCTGGGACGACCTGCGCGAACTCGAACGTCGCCGAGCTGTTCGAGGCATCGACCACCACCCACACCTTGCCCGCGAACGGCTGCGCCACGGGGGTGACGATCGGGCCCGCGTCCCCGTCGCCGGAGCGGGTCAGCCGGTAGAATCCATCGACCGGCCCGGCCGCCGCGGCTCCCCAGTCCTTGAAGGAGGGATCCCAGGTGTCCAGCACCGGCAACAATGAATCGGGAACCCTGCGATAGCGCACGCGCCGCTCGAGCGGCTCGAGGCGCAGCGGCGCCCGCACCAGCTGCGGGAGCAGGACGTCGCCGACGGCGAGCCCGCCCTCGTTGCCGCGCAGGTCGATGACCAGGTCGCGGACGCGGCGCTGCTGCAGCGCGAGGAACGACTGGCGCAGGAACTCCTTCCAGTCCCAGCGGCTCTGGTACAGCGCCCAGGTCGGCATGGTCAGCCACGCGCCTTGGCCTTCGATGGACAGCGTCCAGATCGGGGCCTCGCCGCCGCGGCGGGCTGCCAGCGCGGCCTGGACGGGCGCGAGACGTTGCGGAAAGGTCAGGGCCTCGACGGGGACGTCGGACGGCGCGCCGCTGGGGGAGCGGACCGAGAGCAGGTAGCGCCCGGCCACCCGCTGCGGAAAGAAGAGCGGGAAGTAGATGTCGAAGGCTTCGAGGTCGGTGTCGCCGTGGATCTCCAGGCCGTTGACGCGCTTGCGGTCGTTGCTGCCGTCGGCGCGGGCGACCGCCAAAAGGGCGCTCAAGATCGCGGGAGCGGGGACGCCGTCGAGGGCGAGCACCTCCGTGCCGGGCGGCAGGAGCGCGCCGGCGGTGAAGTCGCGGGTGACGACCATCCCCTCGCCGCGCCAGACGAACCAGAAGGGAACGCGGGTCGCGCCGCTGCGGAAGAGGCGGTCGGCGAGGCGTTTTGGCTGGTTGAAGAAGTTGGCGTAGGTGTGCCCGCAGCGGATGGTGGCGAGGAAGACGGAGAGGGCTCGATAGGCCTCGCCGGGCGAGGCGCCGTGCTCGACTGCGCCGAGCAACGTCCGGAAGCTGGCCTCGACCGAGGCCTTGGTGTTGTAGCGGTAGAGTCCGGGGTGGAGCTGCTCGACGACCTGCCGCAAGAGCGAGAAATCCTCCGCCAGCTGCGCGCCGGTGAAGGACGGCTCAGAGCCCGGGTCCAGCGCTTTCTCGGGCGCGCGCGGCCCGGCCGACCGGCAGGCGGACAGGCAGAGCAGACAGAGAAGGCCCGACACCCGACGCCGCAGGAGCAGAATGCACCTCGCCGGTGGAAGCGGTTCTCAAATGAGCGATCGCGGTGTCAAGCCGTCCAGGCATCCGAAAGCCGAAAGTCGCGCGGTCCCCGCTTGCGCATCGACCGGCCGCCTGCGACATCGAAGAGCAAATCTGGAGGTCGTGCACTTTGGCCGAGCAGATCAGGACGGAGGGCGTCGCGCGCAACGACGACGCGCCGGTGGAGAGGAAGCCCGCGGCCGCCCGGTCCATCCGGCTGCGCCTCGCCCTGCTGGCGGCGGTGCTGGCCGTCGCCGGCCTCCTCTTCTGGCTGCACGGCCGCAACTACGAGGACACCGACGACGCGCAGGTGGACGGCAACATCTCGGCGGTGAGCGCGCGGGTGCCAGGCACGGTGGTCAGCGTCCACGCCCAGGACAACCAGCTGGTCAAGGCCGGCGACCTCCTCGTCGAGCTGGACACCGCCGACCTGGAAGTGGCGGCGGCGCAGGCCCGCGCGGCGGTGGCGCAGGCGGAGGCGGCCTTCGCCGCCGAGAACCCCAACGTCGCCATCACCCAGACCAGCAACCGCGCCTCGCTCACCAGCGCGCAGGACGAGATCGACAACGCCCGCGCCGACCTGTCGGCGGCCCAGCGCGACCTGGAGCAGGCGGAGGCGCAGAACAAGTTCGCCCAGGCCCAGCGCGCCCGCGCCGAGCAGTTGGTGCAGGCCAAGACCATCTCCCCGGCCGACTACGATCAGCGGGTCTCGCAGGCCGACGTGGCCCGGGCCGCGGTCGAGGCGGCGCGGCAGCGGGTGGCCCAGCGCCGCGCCCGGCTGGCCACCGCCGAGTCGCGCTTCACCGAGACGCAGGTCAATGCCCCGCGGCAGCTGGTGGCGCGGGAGGCGGGTGTGCAGGTGCGGCGGGCCAACCTCGAGCTGGCCCGCGCCCAGCTGCGGCAGGCGGAGCTGAGCCTGTCGTACGCGAAGATCGTCGCGCCGGCCGCGGGCGTTCTGGGGAAGAAGGCCGTCAACGTCGGCGACCGCGTCCAGCCCGGCCAGCAGCTCTTCGCGCTCACCCAGACGGGCGAGTTGTGGGTCACCGCCAACTTCCGCGAGACGCAGATCGAGAAGATGCGGCCCGGCCAGAGAGCCGAGCTGCACGTCGACGCCCTCGACCGCGACTACACCGGCGTCGTGGAGAGCTTCGCCGGCGCCACCGGCTCGCGCTTCAGCCTGCTCCCTCCGGAGAACGCGGCGGGCAACTACGTCAAGGTCGTCCAGCGCATCCCGGTGCGCCTCCGCCTCGACCCGGGGCAGCCCGAGGCCGAGCGGCTGCGGCCGGGAATGAGCGTCGAGCCCAGGGTCCGCGTGCGATGAGCGAGGCGGTCGGCGGGCTCTCGCAGGCGGCGCGCGCCTCCATCGAGAAGACGCACCGGGAAGGTTTCACCGGCGGCGTCAACCCCTGGGTGATCGCGCTGACGGTGACCCTGGCGACCTTCATGGAGGTGCTGGACACCAGCATCGCCAACGTCTCCTTGCCGCACATCGCCGGCAACCTCAGCGTCTCGCAGGACGAGAGCACCTGGGTCCTCACCAGCTACCTGGTCTCCAACGCCATCGTGCTGCCCATCTCGGGCTGGTTCGCCACCCGCTTCGGGCGCAAGCGGTTCTACATGGCCTGCGTGACGCTCTTTACCGTCAGCTCGTTTCTCTGCGGCCTCGCGCCCAACCTGGGAATGCTGGTCTTCTTCCGCGTGCTGCAGGGACTGGGCGGCGGCGGGCTGGGGCCTTCGGAGCAGGCGATCCTGGCCGATACCTTTCCGCCCGCAAAGCGCGGAATGGCTTTTGCCGTCTATGGAATGGCGGTGGTCCTGGCGCCGGCCATCGGCCCGACGCTGGGCGGCTACATCACCGACCATTTCTCCTGGCGGTGGATCTTCTTCATCAACGTCCCGGTGGGAATCATCTCGCTTTTGCTCTCCCAGCGGGTGGTGCAGGATCCGCCCCACCTGGTCGAGGCGAAAAAGAGGGTGGGCGGGATCGATACCATCGGCCTCGCGCTCATCGCCGTCGGCCTGGGCGCGCTGGAAGTCGTCCTCGACAAGGGCCAGGAGGACAACTGGTTCACCTCGCCGTTCATCACCCTCTTCTCCATCCTGGCGGTGGTGACGCTGGTCGCCTTCGTCGTCTGGGAATGGAACAACGCGCATCCCATCGTCGAGGTGCGGCTCTTCAAGAACCGCAACTTCGCCACTGCGAATCTGATGATGTTGTCTTTGGGCATGGCGCTCTTCGGCACCACCGTGCTCCTGCCCCAATACCTGCAAGTCTGGATGGGCTACTCAGCCCAGGACGCCGGCATGGTGCTCTCGCCCGGCGGCATCGCGGTCATCCTCTTGTTGCCCCTCGTCGGCAGGATGATCGGAAAGATCGATACCCGCTACCTGATTGCCTTCGGCTTTACCGTGCTCTCGGCCGGGACCTTCCATATGGCCTATACGCTCTATCCGGGAATCGATTTCCATGGCGCGATGCTGCTGCGCATCTACCAGGCGTGCGGTCTCGCCTTCCTCTTCGTCCCCATCAATACCATCGTCTATACCGGCATTCCGCCGGAGAAGAGCAACCAGGTGAGCGGGATCGTCAACCTCTCGCGCAACATGGGCGGCGATATCGGCATTGCCCTGGTCACCACCCTGATCGCGCGGCGCTCGCAGTTCCACCAGGCAGTGCTCACCAGCCACGTCGACTCCGCCAATCCGGCGCTGTCCTTGAAATTGCAGGCCTCGGCGGCGGCCCTGATGCGCGCCGGCGCTTCCGCCGTGGACGCGACCCGCGCCGCCTACGGCACCATCTACCGTCAGATCCTCCAGCAGGCGCAGACCCTGGCCTATCTCGATACGCTCTTCGTGCTGGCCTGCATCACCAGCCTGATGGTCCCGGCGGTGCTCCTCACCCGCAAGCCGGCGGGCAAGGCGCAGCTGGGGCACTGACTACGGCTTCGCCAGAAGCTCCAGCGCGCAGAGCGTGAGGGTGGTCGCTCCCGTCTTGATGGTCCGCTCGCGATCGGGCGCGAAGCCCGAGGAGTGCAAGGACGGCAGCGGCGTCCCGTTCTTCATCGCCGCCTCGAACTTCGCCGGCTCGACCGCGCCGATGCGCAGAAGCACCGAGGGGACGCCCGCCGCCTTGCCAAACTCGCCGAAGTCCTCCGCCACCATCTCCGGCGGGCTCTCCCTGACGTTGTCCGCGCCCAGCTCGCGCGAGAGCATGGCCGCGAGGCGCCGGGTCACCGCCGGGTCGTTGTAGGTCGAGCCCTGCGATTCGCTGAACTTCACCAGCGGCTCCTTGGGCGAGAGCGCGGCCGCGGACTCCGCCTTGGCGATGCGCTCGATCCCCTCCAGCAGCAGCTTGCGCACCTCCGGCTTGAAGGTCCGCACCGTGATCTGCAGCTTCACCTCGTCGGGGATGATGTTGTACTTGGTGCCGCCGTGGATCGACCCGACGGTCAGCACCGCCGGCTCGAGGGGATCCTTCTCGCGCGAGATGAGCGTCTGCCAGGCCAGCACGGTGCGGGCCGCGATCACCACCGGATCGACGGTGGTGTTGGGCTTGGCGCCGTGGCCGCCGCGCCCATAGAGGGTCACGTCCACCGAGTCGACGCCGGCCATCGCGTATTCCGGCACGAAGAAGACCTTGCCGGAGGGCTTGTCCGAGCTGTCGTGGACGGCGATGGCGAAGTCCGGCTTGGGGAAGCGCTGGAGGAAGCCGTCGGCGAGCATGGCCCGCGCGCCCTGCACCGTCTCTTCGCCCGGCTGCCCGACCATGAGCACGGTCCCGCGCCAGCGATCCTTGCTCCGCGAAAGGAGCGCCGCCGCGCCGGTCCAGCCCGCCATGTGCACGTCGTGGCCGCAGGCGTGCATCACCGGCACCGTCTGGCCCGCCGGATTGACCCCGGTGGCCTTGCTCGCGTGAGGGAGCCCGGTCTTCTCCTCGACGGGCAGCGCGTCCAGCTCGGTGCGCAGCAGCACCGTCGGCCCCTTGCCGTTGCGGAGCACGCCCACCACCCCGGTGCCGCCGACGCCGGTGGTGACTTCGTAGCCCAGCTTCTTCAGCTCGGCGGCCATCCGCGCCGCCGTCTTCTCCTCCTTCATCGAGAGCTCGGGATTCCGGTGCAGGTCGAGATAGAGCGCGTCGAGCTGGGGATAGAGCGCGTCCAGGCCCTCGATAGAGGCGGGCGCGGCGGCGAGGAGCAGGAGGGCGATGAGCATGCGCCCTCTTTACCGCAGGAGGCCCGCGCCGGAAAGCTCAGTCCCGGACGCCGATCTGCAAATGCGCGGTCAAGAGCGGCGCCACCACCCGCGGCTTCTCGAGGAAGGGCAGGTGGCCCGCGCCTTCGATGACCACCAGCCGCGCCTTGGGGATGCCGCGCGCCAGCGCCTCCATCTCGGCCCGCGGCATCAGCTGGTCGTGCTCGCCGGCGATGAGCAGCGCCGGCGCCGTCCAGCGGGGCAGGTCGGGGAGCGAGTCGGGGCGCAGCGCCATTCCCCGCAGCGCTTCGGCGACGCCTTGCGCGGTGGCGCGGCGGCCCAGCTCGAGGATGCGCTGGCGGACTCCGGGCGCGGGGTCCGGCGCCAGCAGCTTGGGCATGAACTCGGCGAGCACGGCGTCGGGCCCGCTCGCGAGCCCCAGCTGCGCCTGCCGCTCGCGGTTCTGCCTCGCCTCCCCGGAATCGGCGCTGGCCTTGGTGGCGAGGAGCGCGATGGCGGTGAGGCGCTCGGGAAAGAGCCGCGCGAAGGCCATCGCCGCATAGCCGCCCATCGAGCAGCCGACGATCGAGGCGCGCCGCGCTCCCAGCGTGTCCAGCGCGCAAGCGCCCAGCTCGGCCAGCGTCTCCATGGTGAGCGGTTCGCCCCGGGCCGGAGTGCCGCCGAAGCCGGGCGCGTCGAGCGCCGCCGCGCACAGGCCCGAGGCGGCGCAGGCGAGGAGCATCTCCTCCCAGACGTCGGCGTGCAGCGGGAAGGGATGGAAGAAGAGCGCCACCGGCGCGCCGGGCGGACCTTCGACCCGGAGCAGCGCGGGGCGCCCGTCGTGGAGGAGGGCGAAGTGCATGCGGCGATCTCCTTCGCAGGACGCCTGCCTGGAACGCAGCCTACCCCTACTGGGGCACGACGACGATGGCCCCGTTGATCATCTTCATCGGGCAGGCAAAGGCGAGCTGGCCCGAGGGTGGCCCCTTCACCTTCACCTCGACCGGCGTATCGAGCGGCAGCATGTGGCGGACGGGATCGCCTTGCAGGTCCACCGCGTCGGCGCAGGTCTCCGCCACCTTGCGGGTGAAGCGCAGGGTCACCGGCTGCCCGGGCGTCACCTCCACCCGCGCGGGCTCGAAGCCCTTGGCGGTGACGGAGATCTCCCGCACCTGCGGCCCGGTGGTCGCGGACGGAGCGGGCGGCGGCGGCGGTTGCTTGCAGGAGACCAGCACGAGGGCAAGGAGGAGAGCGCTGCGCATGGGCGATGTCTCACCCAGGCGCCCCGCCGCCGCAAGGCTTTTCACGAATCTGATCGCCCCGCCGTTCCGTATTCCACGCAGCGCCGCTTCTATGTCACACTGAACATCGGTAACGGAGACCCGTCGATGAGCGAGTTCGAGATCCGGCAGCGCGACAAGTCCGCCCTCCAGCAGGGCTACAGCCCGGCGGTGCGCCGTTTCGAGAAGGCCAGCATCGTCGTCTACGCGCTGGTGATGGCCGGCCTCGCGGTGCGCATCGCGCCGCGCGCCTTGCGCAGCCCTTGGCTGGCGCTGGCGGCGTTCATGCTCGGCTTCGTCCTCGCCGATTTCGTCTCCGGCGTGGTGCACTGGGCCGCCGACACCTGGGGCACCCCCGAGTGGCCCCTGGTCGGCAAGGCGCTCATCCGGCCCTTCCGCGAGCATCACATCGACCAGAAAGAGATCACCCGGCACGACTTCGTGGAGACCAACGGCAACAACTGCTTCGTCTCCATCGGGCCGGCGGTGGGCGCGGCGCTCCTGCCGCAGTCGGGCGCGGGCTTCTTCTTCGTCGCGGTGATGATGTTCTCGCTCTGCCTCTCCATCCTCGGCACCAACCAGTTCCACAAGTGGGCGCACCTCGACACGCCGCCGCGCCTGGTGGGCTTCCTGCAGCGGGCCAACCTCATCCTGCCGCCCGGGCACCACGCGCTGCACCACGCGGCGCCCTACGCCAAGTACTACTGCATCACCGTCGGCTGGCTGAACGAGGCGCTCTTCCGCCTGCGCTTCTTCCAGACGCTGGAGCGGATGGTGACGGCGGCCACCGGCATGCTTCCCCGCGAGGACGACATCGGCAAGGGCGCGGCCCTGGCGGTGGCGCGCCTGCCGCCGCCGCCCCTGCCGTCGCTCGACCTGCCCGGGATGTCGGCGCCGCCCTCGGCGAAGCCGGAACTCTAGTTCGCGATTTTCTGGACGGGATCGCGGGCCCGTGCAGGATGGGTGCATGAGCGAGCCGACCTGGGGATTCGTCACCAACCACGCCTACGTCCTGCGCTGCCTCGCCCAGGAGCCGGGCCTGACCTTGCGCGAGGTGGCGGCGCGCATCGAGATCACCGAGCGCGCGGTGCAGCGCATCGTCGCCGAGCTGGAGGAGGCCGGATATCTCCTCCGGTCGCGGGAAGGGCGGCGCAACCGCTACGTGGTCCGCCAAGGCCGGCCGCGCCACGCGCTCGACGCCGCGCTGCCCATGCGCGAGATCCTCGGCCTCGACGACTCGCCGCGCATCGCCCCGGCGGCGAGCGCCGTCGCCCGCAACCACTCGTTCATCGACTGAAGATTACTTCTTCGTCGCCTCGACCGTCGGAGCGGCGGGCTTGGGAATGGACGCTGCCCACCGCGCCAGCGAGGCCTTGCGCAGCGCGATCTCGGCGACGATGCGCGCCGGATCGACCGACAGCACCACCAGATTCGAGGCGGAGCGCACCCCCGGCGGCACCGGAATCTCGGCGCGCAGCGGCAGGTAGCCCGGCAGGCGCGCGACGAGGAGCTGCTCGGTGTTGCGCTCGGCGAGCCGCTCCGCCAGCTTCTGCGCGGCGCCGGCATT
>JAYWAJ010000405.1:0-9926 GCA_043782525.1 Deltaproteobacteria bacterium
AGGTACCTCTCGGCCTTCTGGGCGATGAAGCGGGGGTCCCGGGAGTAGGACTCGCGGGTGATGGGATCGACGATGTTGCAGATCAGCGAGACCGTCTGATCCTTCATGAAGGGATCGAGTACCGCCGTCTCGGGATCGGGCACCACCATCATGTCGCTGTTGTGGATCGGCATCCAGCCGCGGATGGAGGAGCCGTCGAAGCCGAGCCCCTCCTGGAAGACGTCTTCGGTGAGCTCCGCCAAAGGAATGCTGAAGTGCTGCCAGAGGCCGAGGAAGTCCATGAACTTCAGATCGACCATCACGGCCTTCTTGTCGTGCGCGTAGCCGATGACGTCCTTTGGCTTTTGCATGTGTCCTTTCAGTTGCGCGGCTTCGCCGCGTTGGCTGGTGTCTCGACGCTGGGGAGCTATCCGGTGTTCGTCCGGTGACGCTTTGTGCAAGGTGAGTGCCAGCCAGGCGCCCGTGCCCGCCTCCTGCTGGGAGCGTGCGGAGCCTCGGCTGCCGGGCAACGAATTTGGGGGGATCGGTCACAACGGTTACATTTTTGTATCTTTTACCAAAGGGTGCCTCTGGCGATCGGCACCTCCGCGCCGGCGGCGCGAGGACGCATCTTACAAAATTGTAGGCAGTGCCCGGGCGACTCACAGTTTTGTCAGCGTCGGGCGCCCGATCGCTGAGGTTCCGCGGGGTTCAGCCGGGCCGCGCCCACGCGCGACGCCAGGCGAGAGGAAGAAGCGCCGCCAGCGCGATCCAGGGGCCTCCGCCCGCGGAGTTGCACCCGCGCACCGGCCGGCGGAGCCAAATGGCCGGGGGCGAGAGGCGCCGTTATCCTGCCTGCATCGCGCTCCTTGTCGTCTACGACGCTGACTGCGGCGTCTGCCAGGCCTCGGTGGCCTGGGTGCGCAGCCGCGACCAGCGCTCTGCCATCGAGTTTCTCGGCAACGACGCCACCGACCTGCCCGCCGGCGTCTCCCGCGAGGAAACGGAGCACACCATCGTGGTGCTCGACTGCGCGCAGAAGCTGGTCCGCGCCGAGGGCGTCGCCCGCATCCTGCGCGAACTGGGCGGCTGGTCGGCCCTGGGCGCGCTCCTGCGCGTTCCGGGAGTGCGGCAGCTCGCCAACCTCGGCTACGACGCCTTCGCCCGTCGCCGGCATCGCGTCAGCGCCGCGCTGGGCCTGCGCGCCTGCAAGATCGGGGAGGGCCCGACCTCGAGCCCCGACCGCCCGATCGCGGGCCGTTGACCGAAGGGCGGCGGCCGAGCTTCACTTCCGCCCGATGACCACCCGCCTTCCGCTCCTCCTCCTCCTCGCCGCGCTCTCGGCCTGCGCCCACCGGACCTCCTTCCGCTGCGAGGCGCGCGGGGGCGCGTCGTGGTCCGAATACCGCAGCCGCCACTTCATCGTGGACACCGACGCGAAGCCGGCGCGGGCCGCGCGCCTCGTCGAGCTGCTCGAGACGCTGCAGCTCCTGGACTTGAAGGCGCTGGCCGGCAGCGACCTCGATCTCCCAGGGCGCCTGCGAGTAGTGGCGCTGGCGGACGCGGCGGACTTCCGCCAGCTCGCGCCCTCCTGGACGGACGCCTACTTCACGCTGGGCCGGTTCGGCGAGCCGACCATCGTGATTCAGCTCGACGTCGTCGACTCCAACCGGGAAGTGCTGGCGCACGAACTCGCCCACTATGTCTCGCGATACCTGTTTCCCATTCAGCCGCTCTGGTTCGCCGAGGGACTGGCGGAGTTCGTGCAGACGCTCGCGGCGCCCACTCCGCGCCCCGAACGGCCGGCGACGGGTTCCCATCTCGCGCGCAACGCAAAGGTTCCACCCCACAGCGTGGGCCGCATCCCCGCCGACCTGCAGCGCTGGTCGCCGCTCATCAGGCCGACGCCGGCGGCAAAGCTCCTCGCCTGGCGCAGCGGAGAGGACGCAGATGTTCCAGGCCTCGAGCATGCATCGGCGTGGCTCCTCTACCACTGGCTCTGGAACCAGCGAAGCCCGCAGCTCACCGACTTCGAGAAGCGGCTCATGGACGGCGACATGCCCGAGCAGGCCTGGCGCGCCGTCTTTCCCCAGTACGACGCCGCCCACCCGGAGGCGCTCGAGGCGCTGGACTCGGAGCTCGACCGCTACCGCAGGAGCATGCACTTCGCCTCTTACGCCGTGGAAGGAACCGCGGACGCGACCTTCGTCGAGGCGCCCTTCCCTCCGGCGGAAGCTCATCTGTTGTTGACGTCCGTCCGCTGGAACTGGCCCGCCAGCCCCGATGCCCGCGGGTCGCTGGTCGAGGCCGAGATGGCCGAGGCGCTGCGCGAGGATCCGCGCAACCCGGTGGCCGTTTCCTACGCGCCCGATGCGGCGAAGCGCGACCTTCAACAGATCCGCGCTGCCGCCGCGCAGGCGCCCGGGGACTGGCGCGCCTGGCTGCTCGTCTCGTCGTTCGTCGAGGGAGCCGAGAAGGAAGCGGCGCTGCGCAGGGCCGTCCAGCTGAATCCGGACAATGCGACGGCGCAGAACGCGCTGGCCTGGCTCCTGGTGACCTCGGACCGGACGCCCGAGGCGCTGCCCATCGCCAACCGCGCGCTCGATCTGGCGCCGTGGAATCCGGCCATCGTCGACACGCTGGCCGAGGTGGCTGCGCGCCTGGGACAGTGCCCGGAGGCGCTGCGGCTGGAGGCCCGCGCGGTGGCGATGCGGCCGGCGGACGAATCGCTCCGCAAGCGTCAGGCCGAGGTGCAGAAGCGCTGCCCGCCCGGCTGAGGGCTACTTCGCCAGCGCGCTCGCGCAGGGGGCGGACAGCTCGCTCTGTTTCCGGGCGTCGACGGCACAAGGGTTCGCGGCGGCGGCGGCGAGCAGGAGGGCTGCGATCAGGCCGACGTCCTGGCCAGAGAGCGGATGCTCTCGGTGATGGACGGAAGCTGCGGCACCGTCGCCATCTCCAGGCTGTCGGCGAGGCCGACGCCGGGCACGTGCTTGCCGGCCAGCAGGCGGGGCGGCGCCACCAGATCGTAGAAGAGCTCCTCGACGGTGCGGCGGATGAGGTGCTCGCCGAAGTTGGTGACCTCGGTGTCCTCGTTGACGAAGAGGACGCGCCCGGTGCGCCGCACCGACTCGGCGATGCGCTCCCAGTCGTAAGGCCAGAGCGAGCGCAGGTCGATGACCTCGACCTCGATGTCCTCCGCCGCCAATTCGTCGGCGGCCTTGGCGCAAAGCGGAAGCGTCCGCCCGTAGCTGACCACGGTGACGTCGCTCCCCTGCCGCACGGTGCGCGCCTCGCCGAAGGGCACGAAGAGGTCGGGCGTGTCGGGCCACTGCGGCTGCCAGCGGCTCCGGTCGCCGAGCGGCGCGTCGATCAGCTTCGAGAGCGCCTTGTCGTCGCCGGGCTCGCCCGGGATCTCCTCGCCCGGCTGCGCGCGCACCCGGAGCAAGGCCTTGGGCACGAGGAAGAAGCTGGGGTTGGGGTCGACCACGCAGCTCAAGAGCATCCCGTAGGCGTCGCGCGGGTTCGAGGGCATCATGATCTTGAAGCCGGGCAGGTGCGTCGCCGTCGCGTCGAAGGAGTGCGAGTGGTAGATGCTGCCGCGGATGCCCGACCCCACCGGGGTCATGATGGTCATCGGGCAATTCCAGTCGCCATTGGAAGCCCAATGCATCATCCCGGCGAGCTTCAACAGGTCGATGGTATTGAAGGCATAGTCGCAGAACTGAATTTCGGCGACGTTGCGGCAGCCGGCCAGCCCGAGGCCGATGCTGGCGCCGACGATGCCGCGCTCGTCGAGGGGCGAGTTCCAGGCCGTCTTCAGCCCTTGCGTCGCGGTGAAGGCGCCCCCCAGCGGCGCGCCCACGTCCTCGCCGAAGATGTCGGTGACGCCGTGCCGCTCCTCGGCGACGTGCAGCGCCATGCGGATGGCCTGGACCATGTTGCTCATCTCAGGCTCCGCCTTTCGGGCCCCGCCCGTCGCCGGCTCCGTCGCGCACCAGGTCCTTGTCGCTGAAGACGTGGTCGGTGATGGTCGCCGGATCGGGCTGCGGCTCGTCCTTGATGCGGCGGTGCGCGGCCTGCAGCTCGCTGTTGTACTGGGCGCGCAGCGCGTCCATCCGCTCCCGGGTGAGGAGCCCGCGCTCTTCCATGCGCCGCTCGAAGCCCACCAGGCAGTCGGCCTCGTCGACGGCCTTGTTGGCGCCGCTCGCGCTGGAGTGGCCGTAGAGCCGCGAGAGCACCGCCTCGAGCAGGAACGGCTTGCGCTCGGTGCGGACGTACTCCATCGCCGCCTTGATCTCGCGCCAGGCGACCTCGGGGTCGTTGCCGTCGATGGTCTTCGACTCGATGCCGAAGCCCTTGCCGCGGTCGGCGATGCGCTTCTCGCCGTGCTGCCCCGCCCAGTTGGTGGAGATGCCCCACTTGTTGTTGGTGACGATCATCAGGACCGGCAGCGGGTTGGCCGGCCGCGACGACCAGACCATGCAGGTGGCGAAGTCTCCCTCGGCGGTGCCGGCATCGCCGCCGGTGACGATGGTGATGCCCCGCCCGCCCGCGCGCTTCTGCGCCAGCGCGGTGCCCGGCGCCATCGAGTACTGGACCTCGATCGGGCTCGAGACCGGCACCACGTTCCACTCGCGGATCGAGTAGTGCCCGACGAAGTTGCGCCCGCCCGAGTAGGGATCGGTGGCGGTGTTCTTCATCTGCCGCAGGGCATCGACCGGGTCGGCGCCCATGGCGAGCAGCGTGCCGGAGTTGCGGTAGTGGAAGTGGCAGTAGTCGAACTGCGGCCCCTTCCCCTTCTGGATGAGCAGGCCGAGGGGGACGTTGAACGCCTCCTCGCCCGGTCCACCGATCCAGAAGTAGCCGTCGCCCTGCTTGTACATCTGGATGAGGCGCTCCTCGAGGACGCGCGCCTTGACCATCAGCTCGTGCACCTGCACGAGGAGCTCGGGAGAGAGCTCGGCTTCGGGAGAAGTGGGCACCGGCCGCAAGCTGCTCATGCCGGCGCTTCCTAGCGCATCTTGCTTCAAAAAGCGACGTGGGCGCGGGCCGTGAAGACATGGACTGGACCGCGGTCCTGGTTGTAGCCCGGGTGGAGGATGGGCTGGTAGTTCGCTCCCAGGGAAACCTCCCTGGTCAGCTGCGCCCGGTAGTACAGCTCGCCGAGGATCTCGGGCGCGTAGTTGAGGGCGCCGTCGCCGATGAGGAAGCCGTAGCCGCCGCCCGCGAGGTAGTCGCGATGGGCGCCCGACAGCCCGCTCACCACCAGCGCCGCGCCGGCCTCGTCCTTGCTCCGGCCCCACCGCTCGCCCGACTGGACCGCGCCCAGCGCCAGCGACCGGTCGATCTCGGTGAAGGCCCAGGTCTCGTTGGCCCCGTCGCTGAAGCTCGCCCGCACGAAGCCGCCCAGCCCGCCGCCGAAGTCCTGGTTGGCGCTGGCGGCGAACCCGCCCTTGAGCCGGCCGTCGGCGCGGGTGGCGACGATGTCGACGTGCTGTGCGGTGGCGGCGGCGTAGTCGCCCATGTGCGCGGTGTTGAGGAAGCCGAGCAGCCGCACGGCGCCTCCGCTCCAGCGCCGCTCGACCTCGGCCACCAGGCCGCGGGCGGTAGCGAGGTTCCACTCCATCGCGATGCCGTTGGCGAACTTCGGCTCGAGGAAGAGCCCGGCGCGGGCGGAGTACGCGTCGAAGGTCGCCTCGGCGGCGAGGCCCCAGGTGTAGCCGCGCGTATCGGCCGGATAGTCGTAGGCCGCGCTGGCCCACAGGCCCCAGCTCATGAAGCGGGTGTGCGGGTCGTTCGAGTAGGAGAGGTTGTCGAAGACGTCGGTGACGGAGAACTTCCCGGCGGTGAGGGCGACCGGGCCCAGCACCTGCTTGAGGAAGGCGCGGCCGACGATGAGGCCCGGCTCGGGGTTGCCGACCCGGTACACCTCGCCGCTGGGAAAGGCCGCGACGCCCAGCGTGCTGCTCAGGCCGCGGCCGCCGGCGAGCTCGGGCTGCAGGGTCAGCTCGGCGCCGGCCCAGGGGCGGAGGGTGCCGATCAGATCCATCACCACCGAGGTGGCCGCCTCCGCGCCGGGCCTCATGCTGTTGGTTCCGGAGTACGCCGCGCTGAACGACGGATGCGCCTGGGTGGCGACGGTGGCCTGGAAGTGCAGGCTGGCGAAGCCCTCGTCCTCCGCGGCGGCGGCGCCCCCGGCCACGAGGAGCGCCGCGACGAACGCGCGCATCAGGCGTGGCCCGGCTCGGCTTCGGCGGCGGGCGGGTCCTGCGGCTTGGCGGATTCTTCCGGCGGCGTCGAGGCGCCGGCGGTGTCCGGCGCGGCGTCGGCCGGGACGGCGCTGGCGGTGTCCGGCGCGGCGGTGCCGCCCGCGCCCGGCGAGCCTTCCGTCGTCGGGGGCGGCGCGCACTCCTTCGACGAGCCGAACACCTGCTGTCCCGGCTTGGGCGGCCGCGGCGCGTTGGTCGAGGCCATCACCGCCAGCTCGACGTAGCGGTCGAGCTGGGTCCAGGCGAGGAACCGGTCGAGCTCGGCCGTGGTCTGCTCGTGCAGGCCCTTGGTGAGCGGCTGATCGGCCCAGGCCTCGGCGTAGGTGTCGTAGAGCTTCTCGACGAACTCGACGGCGCGGCGCGCTTCCTCGAGGACTTCACGGTCGGCGCGCCACGGCCCCGGCGAGCGGCGCGCGAGGGCGGCGCGCTTGAGGGTGGCGACGTTGCGGCGGTAGCTGGTCGCGGCCTTGGCCAGGTGCGGGGCGGCGGCGAGGAGCTTGGCGCGAAGCTCGAGGCGCGGGTTGACCGGTCCGGCCGGCTCGGCGACGGCGGCCTGCGCGGGAGCCGGCGGCGCGGCGGCTTCGGCGGGCGGAGCGGCGGCTTCGGCGGGCGGAGCGGCGGCGGCGGCCTCGGCTGTGTCCGGAGTAGCCGCGCCCTCCGCGCCCGGCGAGGCGGCGCCGCCGGCAGTTGCCCCCGCTGCTGCGGTCGCGGTCGCGCCCGCCTCGGCAGGAGGAGGGGCGGACTTCGAGCGATCGGCGGCGGCCAGGTGCGCCAGCGCGGTGGGAAGATCGCGCAGGAAGCGCTGCAGGTCGAAGCCCTGCCCGCCCTCGTAGATCCGGGAGAGCGCGACCGCGACGCGCTCGAGCGCCCCCGAGCGCAGCTGTTCCATTGCCCGCGGGAAGTCGAGGAAGACGCGGCGCTGCGTGTCGAGCTTCTGGTGCAGCCGCTCGGCGAAGGCCAGCGAGGAGATGGCCTGCTCCACGTCGCGGCGGATCGAATCGCGCAGCGGCCCCCAGCCGGTTCCGCCGCCGCCGCCGGGGCCAGCCGCACCGCCACCGCCCTGCGGCGCCCGCGCCGGCGCGCCCTGCGCTTGCGGGCCGCCCGGCCCCCTGCTCTTGCTGCGCTGCTTTCTCGCCACAGGTGCCTCCGGAATTTACGCCGGCACGTTCAAGCGGAAAGCGCGCCCAAACGCAAGCGTTCCCTGCGCCCGGCGCTCGCCTGTCCGGTTTTTCCCGGGCCTGCGGGTGAACTGCAGATGACGGTGCGAGTTGTCATGCCGCCGCGATTCCGCTACACGGGCGCCCATGCCCAACCTGCGTCCCTACGCCCCGAAGGACTGGTCGCAGTTCATCGCGCTCGAGCTGGAGACCCAGCTCGACTCGCTGGGCGACTCCACCGAGCAGGAGCGCGCGACCCTGAAGGAGCGCTTTTCGGCGCTGCTCGACGTCAAGATGGGCTTCTCGAAAAATGGCTTCCGCCGCCCGGGCGCCGAACTCTGGGTGCTCGAAGGCGAGGCCGGCGAATACCTCGGCCACCTCTGGCTCTCGATGCGCGACGACGCCCGCCACGGCACGCCCACCCTGCAAGTGACCACCATGGGCATCGTCCGCGGGGGGCGGGGCAAGAACTACGGGCGCCTGCTCATGCAGAAGGCCGAGCAGACGGCGAAGGAGAGGGGCATCGAGGTGATCGCCCTCGAGGTGGCCGGCAACAACCGCCGCGCCCGCGACATGTTCAAGGACCTCGGCTACGAGACCATCAAGCGCACCATGCACAAGCGGCTGCGGACCCCTTGAGCCTCGAGATCCTGCCCGGCGAACTGCACCGCCGCCTGCGCGCGGGCGAGCCCGTCTACCTGATCGACGTGCGGCAGGAGTGGGAGCACCAGGTGGCGAAGCTGCCTTCTGACCTGCTCCTCCCGCTGGACGAATTGCAGGCGCGACTCGACGAGGTGCAGCCCGAGCCGGGCCAGCTCGTCGTCGCCTATTGCCACCACGGCGTGCGGTCGTTGAGCGCCGCCGTCCTCCTGCGCGAGGCAGGCTTTGCGGGCGCTCTCTCGCTGGCGGGCGGCATCGAGCTCTGGTCAAGCGTCATCGACCCGTCAGTCCCGCAGTACTGACGCTGGCGCGGCCTGCGCCCGCTCTTTACATTTGCCATGGTGAACGCGCCCCCCTCCCTCGGCCCCAACCAGCCCTGCTGGTGCGGCTCGGGCCAGAAGTACAAGAAGTGCCACCGCGACCGCGACGAAGCGGCCAAAGGCGCGCGCCGCGTGCAGCCTGGCCGCATCTCGCCGCCGCGCGAGGTCCCGCCCGAGATCCCCCGGCCGGACTATGCGGCGACGGGAAAGCCCGGCCCGGGCGCGCCGGTCGATCCCGATCCCGTCCGCCGCCTCGCCCGCATGCGCCGCGCCTGCCGCGCCGCCGCCGAGGTCCTGGCCGAGAGCGCCCGCGCCCTGCGCCCCGGCGTCACCACCGACGACATCGACGCCGTCTGCCACGCCGCCTACCTCGCCCGCGGCGGATATCCTTCGACGCTGAACTACCGCGGCTTCCCCAAGTCGCTCTGCACCTCGGTCAACGAGGTCGTCCTGCACGGCATCCCCGACGACCGCCCGCTGCTCGGCGGCGACATCGTCAACCTCGACGTGACGATCTACCTCGACGGCCTGCACGGCGACTGCTCGGCGACCTTCCCCGTCGGCGAGATCGACGACGCCTCCCGGCGACTGATCCGCGTCACCGGGGAGGCGATGCTGCTCGGCATCGAGGCGGTGAAGCCGGGCCGGACCACCCGCGCCATCGGCCGCGCCATCGAGGCCCACGCCACCCGCCACGGCTACGGCGTGGTGCGGTCCTTCTGCGGCCACGGCGTCGGCGAGCAGTTCCACGGGGATCCCCCCATCACCCACTTCGACGACCCGCGGGCGACGGCGGTGATGGAAGAAGGGATGCTCTTCACCATCGAGCCCATGCTCACCGAGGGCACCCGGGAGGTCCGCGGCTGGCCCGACGGCTGGACGGTGGTCACCGCCGACGGGAAGCGGTCGGCGCAATTCGAGCACACCATCGTGGTGACGCGCGACGGGGCGGAGATCCTCACCGCGCTGCCGTAGCGCACCGCTGGCTCACGGTCCGAACAGCCGCGCGGCGTTGCCGCCCAGCACCAGCGCCTCATCCTCCGGCGGCAGCTGCATCGCCCGCACCGCCTGCAGCTCGCGGTCCCAGGCATAGGGCAGGTTGGGATAATCCGTTCCATAGAGAATCCGCATTGGATTGCGACGGACAATCCCGATATCGGGCTGATAGGGAAAGTACCCGGTAATGGCCATGGTGGTATCCAGATACAGCCCCGGATAGTCCGGCAGCATGGCCTCGAAGAGCGCC
Source organism: Deltaproteobacteria bacterium (assembly GCA_043782525.1). Classification (GTDB taxonomy): domain Bacteria; phylum Myxococcota; class Myxococcia; order Myxococcales; family 40CM-4-68-19; genus 40CM-4-68-19. The sequence goes on from JAYWAJ010000405.1 coordinate 9,632, forward strand.
GATTCATCCACCCCGAGGTGCGGCACGATGACGATGGCGTCCGGATGCCGGTCGAGCGCGCGCCGCAGCCGCGCCGCCCCCGAGACGGTGCGGGTATCGACGCCATATCCCTTCAGCGACGGCTCCGGTCCGCAGTGGATGGTCACCGGCTTGCGATACTTCGCCGACGCCCGCCAGACGGCGTCGAGGCGCGGGTCGTCGGGCGCCATCTTCATCACGTGGCAATGGATCTTCACGCCGCGAAAGACGCCGGAGAGCGCCTCGTCGAGGATGCGCTCGTCGCCCTCCTCGCCCG
>JAYWAJ010000406.1:0-3753 GCA_043782525.1 Deltaproteobacteria bacterium
TGAACGATTTCGGGGGGTTGCCGAGAGGTTCCTCGGTCGCCCTGTTGCCGACGTCGAGCTGGTCGACCTGGTCGACCGCTGAGCCTTCAAGGCCGTTGCCCGGGCACCCGGCTGCGCGCATCGTCACGGGGCAAATGCCGCTCGGACTCTCCGGCGACCGCTCCCTATCCCGGCGGCAATGATCTCGCGCGGGTTCAGCAAACCTGTTAGTCATTTTCCCCAAGGTGGCGCGTCGACACACCGCGCTCTGGAGAGAGACAAGCCGTGAGCACGAACAAGGTTGGAGCCCCGGTCGTCGGGTTCAACCACAATGTGAAGCACCACGACCGCGTCTTCCACGTGCAGACCGAGGACTCCGGGCTGCCGCACGCGCACTACATCACCCACCTCTTCGTGGGCGGCAACATCGTCGCCAGCAGCAAGACCAGCTACGCGGACAAGGTCTCCGACCCCAACCTCGCCGCCGCCGTCCGCTCGCTGATGGAAGCCCAGCACAAGCTGATGCTGAAGCGGCTGATCTCGGGCGAGTTCAACCAGGTGGCCGAGCGGCTCTCCGCCAACCACTACGATCCGGGCGTCCTCGCCGACGGCTCCAACCAGGCCTCCTATACCAACAGCGCCGCTCCCCAGTCCGCGCCCGCCGGGGCCAGGCCCGCGCCCCAGGCGACCCCCGCAGCGGCCCGGCCGGCGGCTCCCGCGGTGGCGCGGTCTCCTCCCCCGCAGCTGAAGCCCACGCCGCCGCCCGCCGCGCGTCCGACCTCGCCGGCGCTCAAGCCGGTGGCGCCCAGGCCCGGTGCGCCCGCGGCGTGGCAGCCCTCGCCCCCCTCGGCGTCACCTTCCCTGCCGCGCACGCCCGGGCAGCCGCTCCCCAACGTCACCCGGGCCCCGGCGCAGACCTCGCGGCCGTCCGCTCCGCCGCGGATGGTGCCGGTGGCGCCGCCGACGCCCGCTCCTACGCGCCCGCCTGCGGCCAGGCCCGCTCCGCCGGGACTGTTCAGCGAGACGCCGGTGGAAGCCCCCCACGAAGATCTGCCCACCCTCTTCGCCGAGGAGCTGATCAGCGAGAAGAGCCTCGACGAGGTGATCCTCGCCTTCCTCTCGGCGGACCTCGAGCCGCCCAAGTAGGTCCCATGCGCTCCGCCGCCGCCGCCGTTCTGATGCTCGCCGGAGTCGCGGCGTGTTCCGGCTACACCCCCGGCACCACCGGCCTGGGCGACGCCGGCCCGCCTATCAGCAACGGCCCGGGCGACGCGGGTGATGCCGGCCCAGGCGACGGCGGCGACGCGGGCCCGGATGGCGGCCCCGACGCCGGCTGCGGCCCGCTCACGCTCAACGGCGTCCCCGCCATCGACGGCTGCTCCGGCACTGTCCTCACCAGCGCCACCGGCACGGTGAACACCGCCAACTGCACCCTGGTCTTCAACCTGGCCGACCCCACCGGCACCTGCTCGGGCCTCGTCTCCGGCGGCACCGCCAACGCCTTCGACGGCGGGTGTCAGGGCAGCCTCTACACCTGCACCTCGGCCTCGCTGCCGGGTACGCTCCACTGCGTCTACGGCACCTCCACCTGCACCATCCAGATCTGCGACGCCGGCGCGAGCTGTCCGTGATCCAGCTGTTCCACGTCAAGAAGGCGTATCCGGGCGACGCACCCGTCCTCGACGACGTCACCCTGCGCATCGAGAAGGGCGAGTTCGTCTGGCTGACCGGGCCGTCGGGCGCGGGCAAGAGCACGCTCTTGAAATTGCTCTTCTGCGCCGAGACGCCGACCAGCGGGCAGATCCTCGTCGGCGGCCGCAACATCGTGCGGCTCTCCCAGGGCGGCATCCCTTTCCTGCGGCGCAACATCGGCGTCGTCTTCCAGGACTTCAAGCTGCTCGACAACCGCACCGTGGTCGAGAACGTCGGCTACGCGCTGGAAGTCCTGGGCGCAAGCGACGCCGAGATCCGCGAGCGGTCGCTCAAGCGGCTCGACCAGGTGGGCCTCAAGCACAAGGCCACCTCGCTGCCGCAAAGGCTCTCGGGCGGAGAGCAGCAGCGCGTGGCCATCGCCCGGGCGCTGGTCAACGAGCCGACCATCCTCCTCGCCGACGAGCCCACCGGCAACCTCGACCCGGGCCTCACCGACAGTATTTTGCAATTGCTCTTCGACGCCAACGCGCGCGGCACCACGGTCATCGTCGCCACCCACGATCGCACGCTGCTCACGCGCTACCACAAGCGGACCATCGCGCTGGCCAGCGGCAAGGTGGTCTTCGACGCATGATCGCCCACGTGGCATGGCGCCTCTCGCGCCGGGCGGCGATGAACCTGTGGCGGGCGCCGCTGCCCAGCCTGGTCTCGGTGCTCACCATCGCGCTGGCGCTCTTCATCGGCGCCTCCTTCGTGCTGGGGCTCTTCGCGGCCCGGGCGCTGCTCACCAGCTGGGGAGCGCAGGCCAGCGTGACGCTCTACCTGGACAAGGAGACCACCGACGCGCAGGCGCACGCTCTCCTGCAGAAGATCGTGGCGCAGGCCCCCGATCTCGAGGTGGCCTACGTCGATCGCGAGCTGGCGCTGCGGCGGCTGCGCACCGAGCTGGGCGACCTCTCGGGCGCTCTCGACGGGCTCTCGCAGAATCCGCTGCCGCCCTCGCTGGAGGTGGTCCCGAGGACCGCGCTGCCCCCCTCCGGCGTGCGCCTGCTGGCGGCGCAGCTCGGGCAGCTGCCGGGCGTCGCCGAGGTGGACTACGGGCGCGAGTGGCTGGACAAGCTGGAGGCGCTGGCGCGGGGACTGCGCGTCTTCGGCGCCGGCGCGCTCTTCACCGTGCTGGGGGCGGCGCTGCTGGTGGTCGCCAACACCATCCGGCTCGCGGTCTACGCGCGGCGCGACGAGATCGAGATCATGAAGCTGGTGGGCGCGACCGACGGCTACGTGCGCGCGCCCTTCCTCCTCGAAGGCGCGCTGCAGGGGCTGATCGGCGCGGCGCTGGCGCTGGGCGCGGTGGTGGCGGTGCAGAAGTGGCTCCTGCCCGGCGCGACGCAGGCCTTTGCCTTCGCGGCCGGCATCCGCGCGCCGAACCTGGTGCCCGCGCATGGCGCCGCGCTGCTCGGGATCGGCGCCGTCGTCGGGCTCTTCGGGAGCTGGCTCGCCGTGGCGCGGTTCCTCCGCACATGATCGCGCTCCTCCTCGCCGCGGCGGTCGGGCAGTCGCTGCCGGAGGTGCAGCAGCGGCTCCTCGAGGAGCGCGCCCACACGGCGAAGCTGCAGGGGCGCGAGTCGTCGCTCCTGGGCCGGCTGGCGGAGCTGGAGCGGCAGGTCGAGGTGGAGGGCAGGGCGCTGCGCGCGGCCCAGGCGCGGCTGCGGGCGGCCAACCAGCGGCTGGCGGTGGTGCAGGAGCGGGCGGCCAAGGCGCAGGTGGAGGTCGACTACGCCAACGCCGTGCTGGAGCCGCGGCTGGTGGCGCGCTACCGCCTGGGGCGCGAGGGGTACGTCCGCTTCCTGCTCGGCGCGCGCTCGATCGCGGACGTGCTGCGGCGGCGCCGGCTCTTCAACGCGCTCCTCGAAGCCGACCTCGACGCGCTGGCCATCCTCAAGTTCCACTCCGACGGCGCCAGGGCCGCCCGCGACGAGCTGGCGGGGGCGCGCAACGAGCAGGCGGCGAGCGTGCAGTCCGAGAGCGAGCGCCGGCGCGCGCTGGAAGGGCTCGCCGGGGATCAACGCAAGCTGCTGGCCTCGGTGCAGCGCGAAAAGGGAGTCCACGAGCAGGCGGTGC
>JAYWAJ010000407.1:0-3752 GCA_043782525.1 Deltaproteobacteria bacterium
AAGTCGCGCTGGATGGCGTCGGCGAGGCCCTGGATGGAGAAGTCGCCGCGCTCGTTGTAGCGCTTGTTGGAGCGGACCTCCTCGGGGACGTCGGCGAGGGTGTCCCAGCCGGCGTCGAGCGGGTAGATCTTCTCGAACTCGAGGGTCCGCCCGCCTTGGAGCTTGCGCGACTCGTCGAGCTTTCCGCGCCGCAGCAGCGTCTCGAAGATGTTGAGCGCGGGTGGCCAGGTGCCGACGCAGACGCTGGCGCCGGCTTCGGCCAGCGCCCGGGCGATGGCGAATCCGTACCCCGCGTCGTCGGCAACGCCGGCCACCAGCGCGCGCTTTCCGGTCAGGTCGATTGCGAGCATGCGGCTCGTATCGCGCGCCGCCGCCAGCTTTGCAAGAGGTCAGCGGAAGTCGCCGAGGCGGAGCGCGTAGCGCCGGGCCCAGCGGTGCACCTGCATGCGGGCCTTCCCCAGCACGCGCGCGACGGCGGCGACGTTGCCCCGGTGCTCGCGCAGGAGGACGATCAGGTCCTCGCGGTGGCGGGAGTCTTCGGCGGAGAGCGGGCGCGGCGGCGGGGCGGGCTCGGCGGCGACCAGGTCGCGCAGGTCGGGCGCCAACTCGGATCCAACCTCGTCCACGCCCCGCACCGACGGCGGCAGGTGCTGCAGGTCGATGCACCCCTCTGGCGCCAGCACCAGCGCCGACTCGAGGCACTTCTCCAGCTCGCGCACGTTCATGGGAAAGCGGTGGCGCAGGAGGGCGCGGGCGGCTTCGCAGGTGAAGGTGATGCGCGCGGCCCGCTGGGGAGCGAGCTTGCGCAGCAGCGCCGCGACGAGGAGGCCCAGGTCCTCGCGCCGCCAGCGCAGCGGCGGCAAGTGGACGGTGAAGCCCGACAGGCGCGCGAAGAGATCGGCGCGGAAGCGGCCCGCGGCCACCGCGGCTTCCAGGTCGACGTGCGTGGCCGCCAGCACCCGGACGTCGACGGCGGCGGCCTCGGTGGACCCGACCGCCAGCACCTGCTTCTCTTGAAGGACGCGCAGGAAGGCGGCCTGGGCGGCGGCGGGAAGGTCGCCGATCTCGTCGAGGAAGAGCGTGCCGCCCTCGGCGGCGCGGACCAGCCCGGGCCGGCTCTCCAGCGCGCCGGAGAAGGCGCCCTTGCGGTGGCCGAAGAGCTCGCTCTCGAGCAGCGTCGGCGCGATGGCGCCGCAGTTCACCGCCACGAAGGCGCCCCTCCGCCCCGAGAGCGCGTGGAGGGCGCGCGCCACCACCTCCTTGCCGGTGCCGGTCTCGCCGCGGATGACCACCGGCACCGCCGAGCGCGCGATGGCCGGAAGCCGCTGCAGCTCGAGCCAGAGCGGATGCACCAGCGTGGCGAGATCGGGCGCGGGGTGCGGCAGCGAACCAGCATCGCAGTCGGGCGCGCCGCCCGAGGGCACCGAGGCGCGGAAGAGGAGCGCGGTGTGGCCCAGCTCGAGGACGTCGCGGTCGGCGAGGACGCGCTCGCGCTCCTCGACCCCGTTGACGAAGCTGCCGTTGCGGGAGCCCGCGTCCTCGAGGCGGAAGCGCTCTCCCTCGCGGTGCAGGCGGGCGTGGGTGGCCGACATGCCCGGATCGGGGATGCCCAGCCGCAGCGTCCGGCCCTCCCGCGCGGCGGAGCGCTCTTCCGAGCGGCCGAGGACCACCTCGTCGACACCCTCCAGCGAGTGGCGCGCAGGCGGGCGCTGCGGCGCGTTGCAGTCGAGCACCTCGAAGAGGTGGGGCACCGCGCAGCCCGGCTCGGTAGCTGTGCCGGGGCGCCGGCGGGCGATGGCCGGCGTCGGAGCGCTCATGCGGCTTCCGCGAGCGCGTCGTCGAGCGCGCTGGCGAAGTGGAGCAGGCGGCTGGTGAGCAGGTCGATCGCCTGCGGGGCGGCGCCGGCGGTGACGAGGACTGGGGCGCGTCCGGCCTCTTCGGTGGCAGCGCGCAGGAGCTGGTCCTGCGCGGCGGAGATCCCGCCTCTTCTCCGGCGCAGGCGCTCGGCGCGGCGGACGACGCCGTCGGCGAGGCGGCCGAGGCTGGACGCGTGGATGGGAAGGCCAGACAGAGGGGCCGCGCTCGCGGGCGGCCGCAGTCCCCACGAGAGCAGGTAGCCCACCGCCGCGCCGACAGGGAGCCAGACCGCGCCCAGCTCCAGCGCGTCCGCCAGAAGGCGCGCGCCCACGGCGCAGAGCAGCGCCAGCCCCCAGCCGCCGTGTTTCGCCAGCCACTCCTCCGACCGTGGGCGCTGCGAGATGGGCCGCACCGTCGCCGGCAGTCCGTACTCGGCGCAGACCGCCGCGGTGGCCTCCGCCGTCCGCCGGCTCGCGCCGCTGACCAGAACCGCCTGGCCGGCGCCGAGCAGCCGCAGCCGCCACGGAGTGCGCGCCTCTGCGCCCAGCCGGTCGAGCACGCGCGCGATCGGCGTCCGGACCAGCGTCGGAGGCCGCACCAGGTAGTGGACCAGCACGTCGAACTCGCCCGCCGAGAGCGGCGGCGGCGCGGAAGGCGGGCGTGGCACCTGGTCCCCCGAGAGCGCACGCAGCATCTGCGCGGCGTCGAGGAAGCGCTGCTCCGGATCGGGGTCGAGCGCGCGTCGCAGCAGCTCCCGGTCCTCCACACACAAGCTCTCCAGACTTTGCGGCGCGGGCAAAACGCCGTAGGGATCCGAGCTGCCCAGCGGCGCGCGGCGCGTCAGCAGCTCCAGCAGCGTCGCGCCCAATGCGTAGAGGTCGGCGCGCGCATCGGCCCGCTCTCCGGCGAGCAGCTCGGGCGCGAGGTAGCCGGGCGTGCCGAGCACGGCCGTGCTCGAGGTGAGCGGCGTCTGCCCCGCGACCCTTGCGAGGCCGAAGTCGAGCAGCTTGAGGGCGCCGCCCGAGGTGACGAAAACGTTCTGCGGTTTCAGATCCCGGTGGACGACGCCGGCCGCATGCGCGGCCTCCAGCGCGAGGCAGATCTCCCGCGCGAAGCGCCGCGCCTCGCTGGAGGGGAGCGGGCCTTCCTCGACCAGCAGCTGGTCGAGCGTGCGTCCCAGCAGCAGCTCCATGCTGAAGAGCGGCCGGCCGTGGTGCTCGTGCAGATCGAAGACGCGCACGATGCCCGGATGAGCGAGGCCGCGGGTGATTCCCATCTCGCGGCGGAAGCGCTCGGCGAGAAGGCGATCGCAGGCCAGGTGCGCGTGAAGGACCTTGACGGCCACCTCGGCGCCGCTCCACCGGTCCTTGGCCGCGAAGACTTCGGCGAGGCCGCCCGCGCCGAGTCGCCGGATGAGGTGGAAACGGCCGGCGAGCACGTCACCCGCGGCGAACGCGCCCGGCGCGGAGAGGTCCTCTGCCGCAAGCCCCGGGGAGGGCGCTTCAAAGGGCGCTTCATGAAGTGCTTCATGGGGTGCTGAAGTCGGCACGCGGGAACGACCCCGCAAAGAATACCACGGTCACCGCGCCGACGCTCCTGCCGTCGCGCAGGCGCACCTGCACGTGTCGCGGGCCAGCCCTCTGCGACGAAAAGGTAGCCGCGGCAACGCCCTCCTCGTCGGTGACCGCGCTGTCGGTGCTGCCGAAGAGCAGGGCCATTCCGCGGACCGGCGCGCCGTCCGCGTCGCGCAGGAAGGCGCGGACCCGCACGCGCGCGAAGTCGTCGGCGCGCGCCTCGCACGGGCCGCAGCTGACGGCGCTGCGCTCGAGGTCGGGGCCCGCCGGACCGCGACAGCAGCAGAGAGCCAGCAGGAGGATCAGGCGCATGCGCCCGTG
>JAYWAJ010000408.1:0-9898 GCA_043782525.1 Deltaproteobacteria bacterium
GCGCAGGCCATCGCCGCGCTGGGCGGCGCGGCGCCGAAGTCGTTCGCGGCGCTCCTCGACGGGCTGCGCGGCCAGCCCTGGGACGCGGCCAGCAAGCTGGCGCTCTCGGTGCGGCAGGTGGCCCGCGCGACGCCGCCCGCCGGGCGCAAGCAAATGGCGAAGCAGGTTGCGACCCTTCTGAAGAAGCTGCGCGACGACGAACCGGCGCTGCGGGGCGCGATCAAGATCCTCGGATATCTCGAGCTGCCCGAGACCGCCGCGCTGCTCGAGCCGTATCTGGACGCCGGCGCGAGCGTGGCGGTGCGCGTCGAGGCGATCACGGCGCTGCGCTTCGTGCTCGGGCAGAAGCCTGCGGCCCGGACGCTGCGCGCGCTCCTCGCGCTGCTGGAGGACGCGGATGCGCTGGTGGCGCGGGCGGCGCGCGACACGCTGACGGTGGTGCCGGGCGTCACCCCCGCCGAGCTGCTGCGGCTGGCGCAGTTGAAAGGGGAGCTCTCCTCGTGGGCCATCGAGCGGCTGCACGGGCTGGGCGGGGCCCGGGAGCTGGCGCAGCTGGCGAGCGGCGCCGACCGCGCGCGGGCCGAGGCGGCGGTTCGCGCGCTGGCGGGGATTCCCGGCTCTGCCCCGCTCCTGGTCGGCGCGCTCCTCGAGGCGACCGAAGAGCCGGCAGCGCATGCCCTCGCCGAGGCGCTGGAGCGCGTCCAGCTGGCCGGGCGCGACCTCGCCAAGCTGCGCGCGGCGGGAGCAGCCGCGCTGTCCCGCAGCTTCGCGCTGGCCCGCCGCAAGCTGGAGCCGGTGCGCCGCGCCGACCCGCAGGGCTGGGCGCAGCTCCTGCGCGACGCAGTCCGGACCGTCGCGGACCCCACCCGCGCCGAGGCGATCTCGGAGCTGCTCGCCCGCTCGTCGTGGGCGACGCCGCTGGACCGCTTCGCCCATGCGAGCCTCCTCTTGCGCAGGTCGGCGCTCGACCCGCATCCCCGCGCGCGGCAGTCGGATCCGGCGCTGGCCGAGCTGGAGAAGCTGGCGGCAGACGGCTTCCCGCTCGCCGCCGCGCTGGAGAAGGACGACGACGCCAGCGACGAGGCGCGCTACCACGCGGGCTTTCATTTCTCCGAGCACGCCTCGCCGGAGGTGCGGGCGCAGGGCGTCCTGCTTCTCGAAGGGCTGGCCGCGGGCCGCGGCAAGATCGCGCGGGCGGCGAAGAACAAGCTCGGCCTGCGCGCGCGATGAACCTCTTGTTGCTGCGCGACGAGGACTTCCTTGCCGACGGCACCGCGCGGCTGGCCGGACGCCGCCTCCTCCATGCGCGCGAGGTGCTGCGGGCGGCGGAGGGAGACGTGCTGCGGGTGGGGCGGCTGGGCGGAAAGGTCGGGACCGGCGTGGTGCTGCGGCTCGGCGAAGGGGAGCTGGTCCTGCGCTGCGATCTCGCGGACCCGCCCCCGGCGCGGCCTGGCGTCGATCTGCTGCTCGCCATCCCGCGGCCCAAGGCGCTGCGCCGCCTCCTGCCGGCGGTGGCCTCGCTGGGAGTGGACCGCATCGTGCTGGTCAACGCCGCCCGCGTCGAGAAGAGCTACTTCGACTCGAAGGTCCTCGCGCAGGTGGAGGAGCTGCTGGTGCTGGGCCTCGAGCAGGCGCGCGACACCCGGCTGCCGGAGGTGCTGGTGCGCGAGCGCTTCCGGCCTTTCGTCGAGGACGAGCTGGAGGCGATTTTCCCGGAGGCCGACCGGCTGCTGGCGCATCCGGGAGCGGAGGGGGCGCCGCCGCGGGTGGAGGGACGCGTGGTGCTGGCCATCGGTCCCGAGGGCGGCTGGGTCGAGTTCGAGCTTCTGCTGCTGCAGGCGCGCGGCTTTTTGCCCTTCACGCTCGGCCCGCGCCCGCTGCGGGTCGAGGTGGCGGTGCCGTACGCGCTGGGGGCGATGGCGCGGCGCTGAAATCCAATGTCGATCCATTGACAGCCGTGCTCGCGCTGGTCCTCGTTGCCGTGGCCGAACGTCGTCTTGGCGCTGGTGCCTCCACGACCACCAGCACAAGCCCGACACCGAGCACCGTAAACGAGGACGAGGACGAGCCGGGGTCCTGACTGAGCGACCTCGGCCCTGCGGCTCAATCCGTTGGCGCCCGGTCCATCCCGCCCCTGGGCTATCTTGCCCCGCCATGTTCCCCCGCACCGCCACGGCCGACGCCGCGCGCCTCGTCGCTACCCGTGGCGCCCGCGGCTTCGCCGACGGCCTCGCCAGCGTGCTCCTCGCCAGCTACCTGTCGCGGCTGGGCTTCACGCCGCTGCAGATCGGCGCCATCGTCACCGCCACGCTCCTGGGCTCGGCGGGGCTGATGCTGGCCATCGGGCTCGCCGGACACCGGTGGCCCCGCCGCGGCGTCCTGCTCGGCGCCTCGCTGCTGATGTGCGCGACCGGGCTGGGCTTCTACGCGGCGACCGCCTTCTGGCCGCTCCTCCTCGTCGCCTTCGTCGGGACGCTCAATCCTTCCGCGGGCGACGTGACGCTCTTCCTGCCGACGGAGCAGGCGGCGCTGTCGGAGACGGTCGATCCGGCGGAGCGGACGGAGATCTTCGCCTGGTACAACCTCGCCGGCGCCTGCGCGGGCGCGCTCGGGGCGCTGGCGTCGGGCGGACCCGCCCACCTCGCGCGGCTCTGGCAGATCGAAGTGGCGCAGGCGGAGCGGCTGGGCTTTCTCGTCTACGGTTTCTTCGGTGCGCTCAGCGCCTTCGCCTACCGGAAGCTGAGCAGGGTGGTCGAGGCCGAGCCCCTGCCGGGCACCGCGCCGCTGGCCAAGTCGCGCCGGGTGGTGCTGCAGCTGGCCGCGCTCTTCAGCCTCGACTCGTTCGGCGGCGGATTCGTGGTGCAGTCGCTCCTGGCGCTCTGGCTCTTCCGCCGCTTCGCGGTGCCGGTGGCGACGGCCGCGGCCATCTTCTTCGCGGTAAATCTGTTAGCCGCCTTCTCGCAGCTGGTCTCGGCGCGGCTGACCGCGCGCATCGGCCACGTCCGCACCATGGTCTTCACGCACCTGCCCTCCAGCCTCTTCCTCATCCTCGCCGGCGTCATGCCGACGCTGCCCCTCGCGGCGCTCTTTCTCCTGCTGCGGGCGGCGCTCTCGTCCATGGACGTGCCGGCGCGGCAAGCCTACGTGATGGCCATGGTGCCGCGCGAGGAGCGCGCCGCCGCCGCCAGCGTCACCAACGTCCCTCGCAGCCTGGCGGCGGCGGTGGCGCCCTTGATCGCCGGCTCCCTCTTGCAGGCGAGCAGCTATGGCTGGCCGCTCATCTGCGCCGGCGTCCTCAAGGTGACCTACGACCTGCTGCTCTTCGGAAGCTTCGCGCACCGCCGCCCGGCCGGACCCGGCTGACCGGTCCCTTGGTCATTTGACCAAATCCGCGCCCCGGCCGCCGGCGCCGCCCGCGGGCGCCCGGCCGAGCGGCGGAGAGAGCGCGCTTTCCTTCAGAGCGGCCCGCGCAGCACCGGCGCTCCGAAGAGTTTGCCCTCCCGTTCGCGCAGCATGGCGACGATGCCGCCGTCCAGCAGCGCCCGGATGGGCGCCTGCGGATCGGGAAAACCAGCGGGCAGGTCGAACGAGGGCGGGCGCAAGGGACGCAGCGCGAGGCCGCGATCGGCGCGGAGCAGCGCCAGCTCCGGTCCGGTGATCTCGACCGAGGCGCACCAGGGATAGAGCTGGACGCCGCGCACGGCCTCGCCCCGCGCCAGCGCCCGGACCCGGCTGCTCCCAGCCCCGGCCTCGCCGACCAGCCCCGCCGCGGCCACTAGCTCCGCATCGTGCCACGGCCCGATCGCGGTCCGGCGCAATTTGGTCAAATGACCAAATGCGCCGAGGAGACGCCCCAGGTCGCGGGCGAAGGAGCGGACGTAGTAGCCGCCCCGGGTCACCAGCTCCACCGTGCTCGAGCGCGGCAGGTCGTGCGAGACCCAGCGCGCCGTGTGCAGGTAGACCCGCGAGGGCGGCAGCACCACCTCCTCGCCACGGTGCGCCTTGAGGTAGGCGCGCTCGCCGTCGATGCGCTTGTTGCTGGTGACGGGTGGAACCTGCTCCTGCCAGCCGAGGAACTGCGGCAGCGCGGCTTCGAGCTGGGCCTCGGTGAGCGCGGGCGATTTGGATGTCTTGGTCATTTGACCAAGAAGGTCGCCGCTGTCGGTCTCGAAACCCCAGCCGATCTCGGCCAGGTAGGTCTTGGGGATGGGGTGGAGGAGATCCATCAGCCGCGTCGCCTGCCCGGCCAGGAGCAGCACGAGGCCTTCGGCAAAGGGGTCGAGCACGCCGCCGTGGCAGACGGGGAGCTTGTCGCGGCGCAGGCCGGCAAGCCGCACCTCCTCCATGAGCGCCTGCACCAGCGAGAAGCTGGTCTCGCCGACCGCCTTGTGGGCGAGGTAGATGCCGGGGGTCATGCGCCGCGACTCTACGCTGCTTCCGCGGTCGGGCGGGACCGCCGGTGCGCCGTCAGACGGGAGGGAGCTCGCCGATGCGCCGCCAGAAGGCCAGCGTCTCCGCCGCGGCGCGCGCGGGAGTGAAGCCTTCCGCCCGCCCGCGCGCCGATCGCCCCAGCGCGCGGGTCCGCTCCGGATCGCGCCACAGCTCGGCCAGAGCGCGGCCGAGGGCGGCAGGGTCGGCAGGATCGACGAGGCGCCCGTCGAGACCGTCGCGCACCAGCTCCCCCGGCGCTCCCTGGTTTCCCGCCACCACCGGCACCCCGCAGGCCATCGCCTCGAGGACGCCGCGGCAGGCGCCGTCGTTGCCTTCGCGCAGCCAGACCGCGAGGTCGAGCGCGCGGTACGCCTCGATCAACCCGGGCCCGCGCTGGTATCCGCCGAAGACCACCCGGTCGGCGATGGCCAGCTCCCCCACCAGCGCGCGCAGCGGCTCCTCGTCCTCGCCGCGGCCGACCAGCACCAGCCAGGCGGAGGGCACCTCGCGCAGCGCCAGGGCGAATCCCTTCAGCACTTCCCGGTGTCCGCGCTCCGGCTTCATCCGCGCCACCACTCCGGCCAGCGGCGCGTCGAGAGGAATGCCCCAGCGCGCGCGCAGCCCCGGCGCGCGGCCGGGCGTGAACACCTGCGCATCGACGCTGCCGGCCACGCAGGCCACCCGCTCCGCCGGCAGGTGCCGGAGCAGGGCCCGGCGATAGCTCTCGCAGTGCACGAGGACGCCGTCGCTGCGGCGCAGCGCCCAGAGCCGCTGGCCGAGAAGGCCTGGCTCGAGGTCGAGGCGCCGCTGCACCGCCCGCACCACCCGCACTCCCGGGCGGCGCCAGGAGCCGAGGAGCGCCACCAGGTGATCGTGCGCCATCGCCGCGTGCAGCAGATCGTAGGGGCCGCGGGAAAGCTCCCGCAGGTCGTGGAGCACGTCGGCCAGCCGCACCTTGCGCGAGAGCCGCAGCTGCCTCTCCCACGGCACCCCCGCCTGCGCGAGGTGCTCCCCCAGGTTCTCGCCGGGGCGCACGGTGTCGCCGGCAAAGCGCGCGTCGAGGCCCTGCGCGCGCAGCTCGCGGCCGAGGGAGATGAGGCCCTCCACCGCTCCCGTCCGCGACGAGCTGGAGACCATCAACAACGGCGCGCGCGGCCAGCTCATGCGGAGAGGAGCGGCAGGCGGCCGGCGCGGAGCAGCGGCTCGAGGGCGCTCCAGGCTCGGTCCTCGTCGAGGTCGAGCATGCAGCGGAAGTGTCCGCGCGGGCAGCGGCGGCGGCCGAAGAACGAGCAGGGCGAGCACTCGACGCCGGCGAAGAGCAGCTGGTGGCCGGTGAAGTCGAACATGGCCGGATCGGTCGAGCCGAAGAAGGCCAGAGTCGGCACGCCGAGGGCGCGGGCGATGTGCATCGGGCCGCTGTCGTTGGCGGCGAAGGCCGCGCAGCGGGCGATGAAGCCGCCCAGGGCGCGCAGGTCGAGCTTGCCGCAGAGGTCCACCGTCCCCGGCGCCAGCTGCGCAATGGCCGCGCCCAGCGGCGCTTCCGCCTCGCTCCCCTGCACCGCCACCTGCACGCCGGCTGCCAGCGCCCGCCGCGCCAGCCCCGCGAAGCGCTCGGCCGGCCAGCGCTTGGTCTCCCAGTTCGCGCCCGGCGAGAGCCCGAAGATGGGCCGCAAGAGATCGATGCCCGAGGCGCGCAGCGCCCGCTCCGCCTCGGCCACGTCGTCCGGCCCGAGGAAGTAGCGCAGCCGCCCGCGCGGCAGGGCGCGCCCGACCAGCTCTTCGACGGCCTTGTGGTAGCGGTCAGCGAAGAGCATCGAGGAGTGGTACGGGCGCAGCGCCAGCTTGACCGGCAGCGTGTCGCGGAAGTCGCGCTTGTGCCAGACGACTTTTCGCACGCCGGGGATGAGCGCGCGCAGGATCCTGCTCCGGACCTTGCCGTGCAGATCGAGGACCGCCGTCGGCTTCACCGCCCGCAGCCTGCGCGCGTAGCCCCAGGGGCCCTCGCCCGGGCGCAGCGCCACCACCTCGTCGACGTTGGGATTCTGCTGCACGAGGTGGGCGAGCCGCTCTTTCACCGCATAGACGATGCGGGCCCCGGGCCAGGCGGCCCGCAGCGCCTCGATGGCCGGCGCGGTGAGGACCACGTCGCCGACCGCGCTGAACCGCAGCACCAGCACCACCTCCCGGGCAGGCACCTACCGCGCCTCCCGCAGCAGCGCGTACGGACTCGGCAGCTTGCAGTTGCGCAGCGGCACGATGAACGTATCCACCAGCGCGTGCTGTCCTTCGACGCAGGCGTGGCTGACGCCGTCGGTGAGCACCATCCAGCACGAGAACGGCGGGAAGGCGAGGCGCTCGCTGTCGCCCGCCTGGAACGCGGGCGTGTCCTTCATCCAGTTGTGGAAGCGGCGCATGCGCCGGTCGTACGGCGAGCTGTCGAGGACGCGGGCCATGGGAAAGACGCGCCCCGCCGCCTGCAGCAGCCCGGAGTAGATCTTCTCGGGCAGCGCGGGCTCGAGGGGCCCCGCGGCGATGCCCGCCTCGGCGCCGTGCTTCTGCAAGAGCTCGCCGAAGCTGCCCTTGCTGATCCAGACCCTCTCGCGCGCGGGATTCAGGTTGACGAAGAAGCGGAGCACCCGGTCGCCGTGGGTGGCGCCGTAGGCCCCCGCGTCGACGTGGACCAGCTCGTTGGAGGCGTGCGCTCCCAGCTGCCGGCCCTTCTCCTCCAGCGGGCGGAAACTACACGTGCCGGCCTCCCAGCCGCGCGTAAAGTCCGGCATGGCGCCTTCGAGAAAGCCGCGCACCCGCCGGGAGTGCTCGCGCAGGATCCGTCGCGCGCGCAGGACCACTTCAGCAGGCGCCCGCACGCCCGCCAGCTTGTCGGCGCGGGGATACCAGCTGACATTCTTCTTGCGCAAAAAATGCGCGAGATCGTCGCGCAAGAAGCCTTGGTCGGCTGCGTCCGGCAGCTCGATGGGACAGCGTGCAAACTGGACGATGCGGCCGCGCTCCAGCGCCTCCGCCCATCCGTCGCCGTCGGTATTTTCGACGAGGTGCAGCATGAAGGGCCGCGGACATTAGCACGGCCTGAAGCCTGAGGCCTGAAGCCTGAAGCCTCTTTTCGTTTGTCCCTCGCCTGCCTGCGGGCGTAGCATCCGGGCCTATGAAACTCTCCTCGATCCTCATTGGTGCAGGCGCCCTCGCCCTCGGCGGTTACGTCTGGATGGATTACAACAGCGCGGAGTCGAAGAATTTCCGCGAGCTCAAAGAGCTCGAGACGCTCGCGCCCGACACCAAGCCCCCCGAGTGCTTCCCCAAGGGCGTCAACAGCAAGCTCTTCGCCATCGGCATCGGCCGCGACCAGCGGCCCAGGGCCGAGCTGGAAAACGACGTCGCCAGGCGCGGCGCCATCGAGCACGACTGCATCCGCGGCAACCAGCCCGCCACCGTCTTCCGCGTGGTCCAGGCGCTGGGAGCGAAGGGCGTCCCGGTCTATGCCGAGGTCCTCGAAAAGTGCCCGGTGGTCAAGGACGAGTACCCGGTCTACGCCTGCTTCGCCCTCGACGCGCTGGCCAAGGAGGGCGGCAAGGACTCGATCGCGGCGCTGGAGAAGTCGCTCGGCAATCACGACAAGAGCCGCAAGAACGTCTACCTGGGCGCGCTCTACCGCCTCATGACCACGCCGGGCTGGAAGACCACCCCGCAGCTCGCGGCCATGCTCCCGGCGGAGCAGGACTGGAAGGCCAAGGAGCTGATGCTCGAGTACATCCGCAACCACAAGGATGCGGCGGCCAAGCCCGAGCTGGAGAAGTCGTACGCGTCCGAGACCGACCTGCAGGAGAAGGGCCTCATCAAGGCCGCCCTCCTCGAGCTCGACAATCCCGGCAAGTGCGTGATGACCGACGAGGGCCGCGCCGAGAACGGCACCTGCCGCTACACCTGCCACGACATCAACCGCTGGTTCAGCGTGCCCAAGCCGAAGGCGGGCTGCCCGCTGGTCACCGACCCGCCCAAGGATTCGCCCGCGGGCCAGGCGCAGCCTCCGGTCAACGCCGCGACGCCCGTCACCAGGTAACCTCACCGGCCGGATGGAGAGCTTCTTCACCTTTCCCGACCGCGCGCTGAAGTACGACTGCCCATCGTGCGGGTCGTTCTGCTGCAAGGGAAAGGGCGTCGCGCTGGCGGACGCACCACGGCGTCGAGGGCAACCCGCGCCTGTCGACGGCGGCGCGCCTCGCCGCGCGGCAGGCCTCGCTACTCACCTGCTCATGGCGGCTCAATCTCCTGCTCTCCAGCGAGGCGGCGCCGTATCCGGCCGTGCTGCGCATGGCGCCGCGCCACCTGCTCGCGGCCACGCACCTGGTCGAGCTCTCGCACCTGGCGCGCAAGACCACGCCCGGCCTGCGCGCGGCGACCGAGACCTTCCAGGGCGCGGCGCCGCTCATCGGCCTGTTGGCGGTCTTTCCCCAGCGGGCGAGGCTCAAGGCCCCGCTGGAGATGGGCGTCGCCGTCGACGTCCAGCCCGCGCTGGTCGCCCTCTCGCGCCTGCTGCTGGAGGGCGGACGGACGCTGGCCGAGGTGGCGGAGCAGTCGCTCGCGCCCTTCCCGGTGCACCTCCGCTCGATGGCGCTGACGGCGCTGGCCTTCGGCAAAGCCGAGCTGATGGTGGAGTAGGCCCGTGCGCATCGCGGTCGTCGGACACGTCGAGCACATCACGCTGGGGAGGGTGCCGGCGGCGCCGCGGACGGGCGAGATCGCGCACCTCGAAGAGCCGCGCTTTTTGCCCGGCGGCGGCGGCGGCATCGCCTTCTTCCAGCTGACGCGATCGGCGGCGCAGGTGATGCTCTTCACCGCGCTCGGCGACGACGAGGCGGCCCGGCAGGTCTCGGCGCGGCTGCGGCAGACCGGCGCGGAGATCCACGCGGCCACGCGGGCGCGGCCCCACACCCGCGACCTGGTGATGATCACCCCGGACGGCGAGCGGACCATCGTGGTGGTGGGCGAGCCGCTGCACCCGCTCCGGTCGGACGCGTTGCCCTGGGAGCGGCTCTCCGCCTGCGCTGCGGCCTACTTCACCGCGCAGGACCCGCTGGCGCTGCAGGCGGCGCGGGCCGCGCGGGTGCTGGTGGTGACCGCGCGCCGGAGGGAGTCGCTGCGCGAGTCGGGCGTGCGGGCCGACGTGGTGGTGGGCAGCGCGCTCGATCCGCGCGAGGCCTGCGCGCTCCTCGACTTTCCCGAGGCGCAGCGTCCGGCGGCGCTGGTGATGACGGAGGGCGCGGCCGGCGGGAGGGTGGAGACGATGGGCGGCGTGCGGCGCTTTCCGGCTCCGGCGGCGGTCGCGCTCGGCGGCGGGGCCTATGGAGCTGGCGACAGCTTCGCCGGCGCGCTGACGTACTTCCTCGCCGCCGGGCTGGACCCGCTCGAGTCCTGCACGCGGGCCGGGCGGTATGGCGCAGCCGTCCTCTCG
>JAYWAJ010000409.1:0-26223 GCA_043782525.1 Deltaproteobacteria bacterium
TGCATGCCGGGCGCAGCGGGGTCGCCGCGCCACAGCTTCACCACGCCCCGCACGGCGTCGAAGACCGGGCG
The DNA here is from genome assembly GCA_043782525.1 of Deltaproteobacteria bacterium. Taxonomy (GTDB): domain Bacteria; phylum Myxococcota; class Myxococcia; order Myxococcales; family 40CM-4-68-19; genus 40CM-4-68-19. Next base: position 72 of record JAYWAJ010000409.1, read on the forward strand.
ATCGTAGATGCGGACGTTGATGAAGCCGGGCTTGCGGCCCGCGTTGGGGAAGGCCCGGAAGCCGTAGCCCCACTCGGGCACCGTCGCCGCCGCGCCGACGCTGACCGGTCCTTCGTAGAGGTGCGTGGCGCCGGGCAACTCGCGCAGCGAAGGGCCCGCGAAGATCTGCGGCCCGAGGTTCTCCAGCGTCACCCGCGCCTGGCCCAGCCGGCGCAGCCGACTCCACTCTTCCGGCACGGTGATCCGCGCCACCGAGTAGAGATACCCCCGCACGCCCTTGTGCAGCCAGGCGGAGAGCCAGTGCGCGTCGTGCTTGCCGAGGTTGCGCTGGTAGTCGTTGATGATGGTCGCGTCCCAGCCGACGCCGGCGAAGTGGCAGAGGTGCTTCTCTACCTCGACCAGGGTGAACTCCTGCACGGGCAGCGGCCCGTCGAGTCCGGACAGCTGCTTCACGTGGGGGAAGAACTCGGGGGCCCCGAGCGCGCGCGCCCAGCCGTTGCCGGTGCCGAGGCGGAGGATGCCGAGGGTGGGGAGCTTCTCGCCGCCCTCCTCGCGCCAGAAGTTGAGCAGGCGCATCGCCGCGCCGTCCCCGCCGCCGGAGAGGACCACCTCGGGGCGCTGGCGGATCAGCTCGCGCACGTGGCGCCGCGCCTCGGCAAAGTCGCCGCTGACGAGGATGGTCGAGCCGGGCAGGGCGCCTTGCAGCGCGCGGATGACCGCAGGGGTCACCTTGCGGGCACGTCCGTTGAGCAGTGCGGCGACGGCGAGTCCCATGGGCGGAGGCCTTCTAGCACACGCTTGCGCCGCGTCTGCGTCCGCCGCATGCTCGCTGTCCGATGACCCTCGCCGTCCGTGGCCACCACCACCTCGCCATCCAGGTCCGGGACCTGGCGGCGGCGGAGCGGTTTTACGTCGAGACGCTGGGCCTCAAGGTCGTCCACCGCTGGCCGCGCGAGGACGGCCCGGGCGAGCGGTCGCTGTGGCTCTCGGTCGGCGCGGGCGAAGAATTTCTCGCCCTCGAGCTCTGCGACGCCGAGCGTCCCTCGACTCCCTTCCGCGACCCCCATGGCGGCCTGCACCTGTTAGCCCTGCGCATCCCCGCTTCCGACCGCGCCGCCTGGGAAGAGAAGCTCGCCGGGCTGGGCGTCGAGATCGTCCACCGCACCCGCTGGACACTCTACCTGCGCGATCCCGAGGGCAACCGGCTCGGCCTTTCGCACTTCCCCCACGAAGCGTAGGTTGCCGGCATGGACTCGCGCGGCGGCGCCTCCGGGCCCGACGGTCCGCTGGTGCGGAGGCTGATCGAGCTCGGCATCCGCGACCCGCGGGTGCTGGCGGCGTTCGGCAAGGTGCCGCGCAAGCTCTTCGTGCCGGAGGAGTCGCAGCGGGCTGCCGAGGCGGATCACCCGCTGGAGATCGGCTTCGGGCAGACCATCTCGCAGCCGTACATCGTCGCCGCCATGAGCGAGGCGCTGCGCCTTTCGGGGCACGAGCGTGTCCTGGAGGTGGGCACCGGCAGCGGGTACCAGACGGCGATCCTCTGCGAGCTGCTCGAGCCCGGCGCGAAGGTCCGGACCGTCGAGATCGTGCCGGAGCTGTCGCAGCGGGCGCAGCGGGTGCTGCAAGAGCTGGGCTACGCCGGCGTTGAGTTCCGCGTCGGCGACGGCGCCCGGGGTTGGCCCGAGGCGGCGCCCTTCGACGCCATCGTCATCGCGGCTGCGCCCACCGAGGTGCCGGCGCCGCTCTTCGACCAGCTCGCTCCCGGCGGGAGGCTGGTGATCCCGGTCGGGGCGACGCCCGAGAGCCAGCAGCTCGAGCTGTGGCGCCGCGATCCGGGCAGCGGCGCGCTCGAGCGCACCGTGCTCATGCAGGTGCGCTTCGTGCCGCTCACCGGGTCCACGGGGAAAAAATAATTTTTTATTTTCGTGCGGCAGGACAGGGCGTGACCGGCCCGGCCTGCACTGGTACCCTCCGCCCATGTCCGTGAAGTGCCCGGTCTGCGAGACCGTCAACTCCGACGAAGCGGCCGAGTGCACCGACTGCGGGAAGGTCCTCTTCGCCGAGGCGGACCTGGTCGACGACGTCGCGCCCATCGAAGGGCTGGAAGAGACCATTCACGATCCGCGCGAGAGCGCCACCGGCCCCATCGCCACGCTGGCGGAGCTGGAGCAGACGCAGCTGGCGCGCAGGGACTTGAAGGTCTTCGAGGAAGTGGTGCCGGGCGTCGAGCACACCCAGCTCGAATCCGACCCCGACGCCGTCACTTTCTGGGGCGGCGGCGTCGACCCGGACCTCGAGCTCGGCCGTGAGCCCGACGACGGCCAGCGCACCCCGGCGCCGCAGGACACCGGCCTCTGCCCCTGGTGCACCGCCCCCGCCACCTCTGCGGTCTGCGACAACTGCGGGCGCCGCCGGTTGCGCTACAGCGTGCCGGTCGCCAGCGCGCCGGTGGCCCAGGCCGAGGACGACACCTTGCTCTGTCCCTCCTGCTTTGCCCGCGTTCCGCCCGGCGTCCGCTGCACCGAGTGCGGCGTGCCCTTTCCCGTCGTCGAGCTCTGACCCGAAGCCGCATTGACGAACCTCGAGCACCCGCGGTACCACGCGCCACCGATGCAGGACTCCGCCGCCATGCAGAAAGAGCTCGACCTCCTCGCCGCCGCCGCCCGGGTGCGCCGGTCGGTGGATCTCTTCATGCGCGCCGCGCTGGCGGGATTCTGCTGGGCGGTGCTGGGCGGCGTCTGCGGCAAGCTGATCTGGGATTCGGCCCGTCCGCCGCTCTTCTTCTGGCCGCTCGCGCTCCTCGACCTGGCGCTCCTCTGGGACGCCCTGCGCAGCTACCGCCAGGCGCGCACCGACCTGCGGCGCGAGCTCAAGCTGGAGGCGCGGGTCCGCGAGCTGCGGCGCGAATTGGGCATCGACCCCCGCCTGACGAGCGCGGCATGAGCGCCCCCGGCCGCTTCATCGTCTTCGAGGGCCTCGACGGCGCCGGCACCACCACGCAGGCGAAGCTCCTCTCCGAGCGGCTGCAGAAGCAGGGCCGCTCCGTCTACCTCGCCCACCAGCCCAGCGAAGGTCCGGTGGGACTGCTCACCCGGCAGATCCTCGCCGGCCGCGCCGCCACCACGCAGGCGGACGGCAGGCTCGGCATGGTGGACGAGCGGGTGATGGCGCTGCTCTTCGCCGCCGACCGCCTCGACCACCTGGGCTCGCAGATCGAGCCGCGGCTCGCCCGGGGCGAGGACGTCATCCTCGACCGCTACACGCTCAGCTCCCTCGCCTACCAGGGCGCGACCATCTCGCACGAGTTCATCGCCGCGGCCAACCGCTTCGCCCGGCGTCCGGACTTGACCCTGTTCCTGTACGTACCGGCCACCATCGCCCTCGACCGCGTCCGCCTGCGCGGCGCCAAGCTCGAGCGCTACGAGACCGCCGCCCAGCTGCAGGCCATCGAGCGCGAGTACCACCGCCTGGTGGGCACGCTCGCCTCGGTGGTCTCCATCGACGGCACCCGGCCCATCGCCGACGTCTCCGAGGCCTGCTTCGCGGCGCTGCAGCAGCAGCTGGGTTGAAGATGCCCATCGACTCCGCCCGCCCGGATGAGCTGCAGATCGTCCGCAAGATCCGCGAGACGGTCCGCCGCTGGTGGGGCATCGAGCTCTCGTTCACCGACGCCAAGGGCTTCGTCCTCGACCACGGCAAGGGCATCATCATCCCGCCGCAGAACCGCATCTGCACCGCCTGCCTCGGCGACCCGGAAGGCCTGCGCCGCTGCAACCGGAGCATCGAGACGGCGGTGGCCAGGCTCGACAGCTCCGGCACCCGGCTGCTCGGCCCCTGCCACATGGGTCTCGAGATCGTCGGCTCGCCCATCGCGTTCGGCGGCGAGCGGCAGGGCTCGCTCTTTGCCTGCGGCTTCCTCGTCGACGAGAAGGCGCAGGCGGCGCGCGCTCCGGCCCGGTTCGAGATGGAGGAGCTGAAGCTGCCGGTGGTCGAGCCGGCCACGGCCTTCGAGTCCATCCAGCCCATCGAGGCGCGGGAGGTGCCGCGGCTGCTGGACCTGATGGACACCACCGTCGAGGAGATCGACGCCTGGCACGGCGCCGTCGCGCTCCGCGAGAAGCGCATCCGCGACCTGCAGGACGAGCTGGGCGGCCGCTACCGCTTCGCCGACATCATCGGCAAGAGCGAGCCGATGCGCAGGCTCTACGCGCTCCTCGACCAGCTGGCGGCGAGCGACGTCACCGTGCTCATCCACGGCGAGAACGGCACCGGCAAGGAGCTGATCGCCCGGGCGCTCCACTTCAACGGCGCGCGCAAGGAGAAGCAGTTCGTGGCGCAGAACTGCTCGGCGCTCAACGACCAGCTCCTCGAGAGCGAGCTGTTCGGACACGTCAAGGGCAGCTTCACCGGGGCCACCCGCGACAAGCCGGGGCTCTTCAAGATCGCCGACGGCGGGACCTTCTTCCTCGACGAAGTGGCCGACATGTCGCCGGCCATGCAGGTGAAGCTCTTGCGCGTCCTTCACGAAAGGACCTTCGTGCCGGTGGGCGGCACCCGGCCGGAGAAGGTCGACGTCCGCATCATCGCCGCCTCCAACCAGGACCTGCGCGAGGCGGTGGTGCGGCGCGAGTTCCGCGAGGATCTCTTCTACCGGCTGCACGTGGTGGCGCTGGAAGTTCCGCCGCTGCGCGAGCGGCTCGACGACCTGCCCATCCTCGTCGATCACTTCCTCGACGCCAACGCCCGCCGCACCGGCAAGAAGCGCAAGCGTCTGCACGCCGAGCTCTTCGCCGGCTTCTACGACCGGCACTGGCCCGGCAACGTCCGCGAGCTGCAGAACGAGATCGAGCGGCTGGCGGTGCTCGCGGGCGAGGCGGAGCTGATCCCGCCCGAGCTGGGCGCGCCGCGGCCAGCGGTGCGGGCGCCGGGCTCCGCGGCCCACCTGGCGGCGCTGGTCCAGCGGGGACTCGGGTCGGACCTCGCCACCGCCGTCTGTGCCCTCGAGAAAGAGATCATCGAGACCGGGCTGCGCGAGACGCACAACAACAAGAGCAAGCTGGCCGGGAGGCTGGGCGTCTCGCGGACCACGCTGATCAAGAAGATTCGCGACTACGGGCTGAGCGAGTGACCACCGCCGCCATCGTCGTCATCGGCAACGAGATCCTCTCCGCCAAGGTGACCGACGAGAACGGTCCCTTCCTCGCCCGCGAGCTGCGCTCTCTCGGGGTCGAGCTGCGGCGCATCGAGACGGTGCCCGACGAGATCCCGCACATCGTCGATGCGCTCCAGCGCTGCCTCGCCTCGGCGCGGTGGGTCTTCACCAGCGGCGGCATCGGTCCGACCCACGACGACGTCACCATCGCCGCCGTGGCGCAGGCCTTCGGGCGGCGGGTGGTGCACGACGAGCGGACCCTGCAGCTCCTGCGCGAGCGCTACGGACCGGAGCTGAACGCGGCGCGGACGCGGCTCGCCGAGATCCCCGAGGGCGGGCGGGCCGAGTTCCACGAGGGGCACCTCTTTCCGGTCCTCTCCATCGACAACGTCACCATCCTGCCCGGCGTGCCGTCGCTCCTCCGGGACGGCTTCGCGCGCATCCGCGAGCGCTTCCGGGTGGCGCCCATCTTTTCCCGCGCGCTCTATTTCTCCCTGGGCGAAGGGGCGCTCGCCGAACACCTCGATGCGACGGTCGCCCGCTATCCAGCGGTGGCCATCGGCAGCTATCCGAGGTTCGACGAGGCGGACCACCGCGTGAAGGTGACCTTCGACGGGCGCTCGCAAGCCGAGGTCGGCGCGGCGGCGGCCTTCTTGCGCGCCCGGCTGCCCGCCGCAGCCATCATCCGTGAGGAGTAGAGCGCGTCGCCAAAAAAGCGTCGCTGACCGCGAAGCGGACCAGGCGCGCCACCTCAGGGCGCTCCATCCCGCCCTGGCACTCGGCGGCGACGATGCCGATGGCCGCCGCCGGATCCGCCGCCACCGTGAGGCCGGTGCGCTCGGCGCTCTCGCGCAGGCCCAGCGCCAGCGGCTCCCAGTGGGTGGGCAGCTCGGCCGCCGCCTGCGCCGCGAGGGGCGCCAGCCGCGCCCGGACCTCGGCGGACACCTGCCGCGCCAGCACCTCCGACAAGGCCGCGTCCCCCGCCGGCAGCCGCGACAAGTCGGTGCCCGCAGGCGCCGTCAGCCGGATCAGCTCGGAGACGACGGTGGCCAGCCGCGCCGCGGGCATGCCCGCCAGCGCCTGCGTCCCGCGGCGGAGGTGGGCGAGCGCGCGCGCATAGAGGAACCGCTGCTGCCGCGGCGAGTAGCGCTTGGGCACCTCGGCGCCGACCAGGATGCCGGGCACGTCGGAGGCGATGGGCGCGACGGCGGCCGGCTCGTTGCGGGCGAGGAACAGCTGCGGCTCCGGCATCGCCAGCGCCCGCGCGATGGCGGCCACCACGCGGCGCACCGGGTTGTCGCCCTTGACCAGCGCGCCGCGCCCGGTCATCTCCGTCTGCAGCGCCCGGGCCACTTCGGCGGAAGCGGCGGCGAGGAGCGCCCGCGCGGCGCCGTCGTCTCCCGGAGCGTGCATGGCGGCGCCCTCGGCGATCTGCGGCAGCTCGACCGGCGGCGGCCGGGCCGCGCTGGCGTCGACCAGCACGCGCTCCTCGGGAGTGGCGCTGCCGAGGCCCGCCAGCGCCCCCGCCGCGCAGAAGGCCGCGTCGCCCTTGCCCTGCGCGGTGAAGAGCTCGTAGAGCGCGTGCAGCGACTCCACCGCGGGCGGCGTCATCTCCAGCAGCGCGCGGTGCGCGGCGATGGCCTCGTCCGGCGCCCGCTGCCTGCTCAGGTCGGCCAGGTCCCGCAGCGCCCCGCCGTTGCGGGGATCGAGAACGACGGCGCGCTTGAAGGCCTGCAGCGCCTCCTCGGGCTGGCCCAGCGCCAGGTAGGCGCGCGCCAGCGCGTCGGTGAAGGTCGCCAGCTGCGGGCGGGTCGGGGCCGGGTCCACCGGCTCGGGGAAGACGTCGAGCAGCCGGCGGTAGAGCCGCGCCGCCTCGGCGGGCCCCAGCGCGCCCGCCCCGGGCGCCAGCTTGAGGAGCAGCGGCGCCTCCAGCGTCTCCAGCGACGCGCCCAGGAGCGGCAGCGCCTGGTCGGGCTGGCCCAGCTCGGCGAAGAGCCGCCCCAGCCGCAGCTTCCAGGCGTTTTCCCGCGGGTCTCCCGCACTTAGCGAGAGCCGCTTCTGCAGCGCCTCCGCCGCTTCCTGCGGACGTCCCGAAGCCTCCGCCGCTTCAGCGCGCAGCTCCAGCGCCCGCGAATTCCCGGAGTCGCGCGCCAGCGCCCGGCCCGCCGCGAAGAAGGCGCCGGCGGCGTCGTCCAGCTCGCGCAGCTTCAAGTCCGCCGCCTGCGTCCAGGCCCGAGCGCCCAGCCCGGGATCCGCCTGCTCCTGCCCGATGCGCTGGTAGATCTCCGCCAGCGTCTTCGGCGCCTCGTCGCCCAGCATCCCGCGCAGCTTGGCCGCCGCCTCGGCGTTGCCGGGGTCGCTCTCCAGCACCGTGCTCAGGTGCTGCACGGCCTCCGCCCGGTCGCCCATGTCGGCTGCCAGGAGCGCCGCCTCGACCATGGCCCCCGCGGCCACGCCCGGATCCCGCGCCAGCGCGGCTTCCCTGGCGAGGAGGCGCATCACCTCCGGCTTGTCGCCCTGCAGCTCGGCGATGTGCCGCGCGCCCTTCACCGCCAGCAGCGAATCCGGGTCGCTGGCCAGCGCCTGCCGGTAGGCGGCGCCGGCTTCGTTGATGCGGCCCTCCTCGGTGAAGATCTCCGCCTGCTGCAGCGAGAGCGCGGCGCGAGTCTCATGGTCGGCGAAGGCCGCGCGAAAGGTCAGGTGCTCGGCGAGCAGCAGCCTCTGCCCCGAGGAGCGCAGCGCCTCCTCCACCGTGTCGAGGGCGACGCGATCCTGCGGATTGAGGGCCAGCGCGCGGCGGTATTCGGCGATGCCCTGATCGCGCTCGCCCGCGGCCAGCCGGTCTTCGGCCGATTCGGCGCGGAGCAGCGCGGCCACGCGCGGATCCTGGCAGCGCGACGCCAGCCTCCCGCGCAGCTCGGCGCGCTCGCGGCGCACCTCGGTGGTCTTGTCCTGGGCGATGAGCGCGATCAGCTCGGCCATGGCCTCGAGATCGCCGGGCAGGTCGGCGATGAGCGCGCGCAAGAGCGCCACCGCCTTGCCGGGCTGCGCGGCCCGGTGGGCGTAGAGCGAGGCCGACCAGCGCCGCGCCTCGTTGCGCTCCGACGACGACTGCGCCGCCTCCGCCAGCTGCGCGAAAGCCTGCGCCGCCTCCTCGTGCCTGGCCGTCCAGGCGAGCAGCCGCGCCAGCTGCGCCCAGGCGAAGGCCGCCTGCGGGTGCGCCTGCGCCGCCAGCCGGTAGAGCTCGATGGCCTTGCGCGCGTCGCCCACCCGCCACTCGGCAAGCTCGGCGGCGCGTCCATAGGCCTCGGCGCGGGGATGGCCCTCGGGAACGGCCTCCGCGATCTGCACCAGGACGGCCAAGGCCGCAGCGTGATCGCCCCGCCGCAGCTGCAGCCGCGCCAGCCGGCGCAGGACGGCCAGGTCGACGCCCGCCAGCGCCAGCGCCTGCGCGCAGGCCTGCACCGCCTCGTCGATGCGGCCCTCGATCTCCAGCACCGCCGCGCGCTCGGCCTGCAGCGCCGCCGCGCGCTCGGGACTGGTCTGCCGCGCTTCCTCCTGCAGCAGATCGACCCGCTCGGCGGCGGGCAGGGAGGGCAGGGCAAGCAGCGCATTGCGCGCCGCCGCCGACTGCGGATCGACCCCGCGCGCCTTGTGCAGGAGCGCGGCGCCCCGCCCGTCGTCGCCCACCGCCCGCGAGAGCTCGCTGGCCTCGAGCAGGAGATCGGCGGCGTCCGCGCCCTGCGTCGAGTCGGCCCGCGCCTCCAGCGCCTGCGAGAGCTGCCCGAAGTCGCCGGTCTTGAAGGCGAGCATGGCCCAGGTCTCCAGCCAGCGCGGGCTGGTCAGTCCGCGCGCCATCTCGGCAGCGCGCTGCGCCAGCGCCAGGGCGCGCCCCGGCTGCGCCTCGGAGACCAGCGCCGCCGCCCGGGCGAGGAACTCCGCCCCCACCGCGCGGGGCAGCTGCGAGGACGACTCCTCGAGCAGGTCGGCCAGCGCGGCCTGCGCGCCCCCTGCCGCCAGCGTCCGGGTCAACAAGCGCAGCGCGCCGGGATGCCGGGGCGCGAGCTTCAGCACGCGGCGGGCCAACTCGGCGGCGGCCTCGCGGTTGCCGGCGCGCTCCTGCCAGGCGCCCGCCTCCAGGTAGTGGGCGGCGGCTTCGTCGACGGCGTGGGCTTCCAGCGCCGCACCCAGCGCCACGAAGCGCTCCCCTGCCGCCGCCGCGTCCCGCTGCGCCACCAGCCGCGCGTGCAGCGCGATGGCCGCCGCGTCGCCGGGATTTTCGGCCAGCGCGTCGGAGAGGAGCTGCTCGCGCTCGAGCGGGTCGGCCAGCAGCAGCGCCGCGCGGAACTTGAGGTGCCCGCGCTCGCTCGCCTCGATGCAGCCCTCGGCGCGCGTCCGCAGCAATTCGGAGAGGTCGGGTGACTTTTGCTGCTCGGCCAGCTCGGAGCGCAGCGCCAGGAGCGCGCCGTCGCGCCGGTTGTCCTCGAGCGCCGCCTTGACCTCGGCGAGGCCCTCGGAGACGCGGCCGAGCCGGTGGGCCGCGATCGACGCGACCAGCCAGCTCTCGGAGGCGTTGCCGGTCCGCTCGGCGCGCTTCTGGCAGAGGCGCAGCACCGCCTCCCAGTCGTTGCTGGAGCGCGCCCGCAGGAGCATTCCCAGGTAGCCCACCTGGTCGTTGGCGTCGGACTGGTAGAGCTTGCGGACGGCCTCTTCGTGCAGCACGGCCAGGTCGGCGGCGCTGGCGCGGGACGGCTCGGTGGGCGGCGGCGCGGAGGGCTCGGGCTCGGCCTGGAGCTCCTCGATGAGCAGCACCGCCCGCCGGAGCAGCTGCGCCTTGTAGACCGGATCGCTGGTGATGCCCGCCGACCGCAGGAGGAGGCGCGCGCAGAGCAGCCGGTCGCCGTCGCGCTGGGCCGCCTCCACCGAGGCCTTGAGCAGCGCCGGATGGTCGGGCGCGAGCTGGAGGGCGTCGCCGATGAGCTTCTTCGCCTCTTCGTCGCGCCCGAGGTCGCGCAGCACCACCGCCTGCGCGCGCAGCGACTCGGCCCGGGGCAGCGGCTCGCGCAAAAGCGCCGCCTCGCGCTGGTGCAGGGCCAGCGTCTTCTCGTAGCGCCCGGCGCTGGCGAAGAGCCGCCGCGCCGCCTCCAGGTTGGGCCGGTAGTTGGGGTTGAGGAGGAAGGCGTTCTGGTAGCAGGTTGCCGCGCTCTTCTGGTCGCCCAGCTGCTCGACGAAGATGCGGCCCATGGCGTAGTGCACCGGCGCCGCCTGCGTGGTCCGGCCCAGCGCGCGCGCCTCGGCCTCGAGCTGCGCCAGCACCTCCCTGGCAGCCTGCACGTCGGCGTCGCTGGGGTCCCGCTGGGAGAGGGGAAGGGGAATCTCGGTGGTGACGATGGGATCCATGCTGGTCGGCTCCGGAGGCGGACCCGAAGAGTACCAGACGCGACCGGGTCAGGTCAGTCCAGATGCGGCCCGCGCGGCGCGCTCGATCTCGGGCAGCAGGTCGCGCACCGCGGTGATGTCGCGGTGGAGCTCCCGATCCTGCTCCATGTGCGGCACCTGCGAGCGGATCACCCGGTGCGCCGCTTCCGCGCCGGCCCCTGCGCGCAGCGGCTGGCGCAGGTCGAGCGCCTGGGCAGCGACCAGCAGCTCGATCGCCAGCCCGCTCGCCGCGTTCTGCACCACCGTGCGCGCCTTGAGGGCCGCGGTCATGCCCATGCTGACGTGGTCCTCGCGCCCCGCCGAGGAGGGGATGGTGTCCACGCAGGCCGGGTGGCAGAGGATCTTGCTCTCCGCCGCCAGCGCCGCCGCGGTCACCTGCGCGATCATGAAGCCGGAGTTGAGCCCGCTGTTCTGCGCCAGGAAGGGCGGCAGCCCCGAGAGCGACGGGTTCACCAGCTGCTCCACCCGACGCTCGCTGATGGTCTGCAGCTGGGTGCAGGCCATCGCCAGCAGATCCAGCGCCTGCGAGACCGGCTGCCCGTGGAAGTTGCCGCCGCTGACGATGGTGCCCGCCGCCACGTCCTCGAAGCCGTCGACGAAGACGAGCGGGTTGTCGGTGGCGGCGTTGGCCTCGATGGCGAGGGTGCGGCGGACGAACTCCAGCGCGTCGCGGGCGGCGCCGTGGACTTGCGGCGCGCAGCGGAGCGAGTAGGGGTCCTGGACTTTCTGGCAGTGCTCGTCCTGGTGGCTGGCGTTGATCTGGCTGCCCTGGAGGAGCGCGCGGAGCTCGGCAGCGACCCGCGACTGCCCGGCGTGCCCGCGCACCGTGTGGATGGCGGCGAGGAAGGGCTTGTGCGAGCCCATCAGCCCCTCGACCGTCATGGCCGCGGCGATGTCGGCGATGCGGGCGCAGCGCTCGGCTTCGAGGAGCGCGAGCCCGCCCACCGCCTGCATCGCCTGGGTGCCGTTGACGAGCGCGAGGCCTTCCTTCGCCTCGAGGACGACGGGCTGCAGCCCGGCGCGGGAGAGCGCCTCGCGCCCCGGCAGCCGCTCGCCCTTGAAGAAGGCTTCGCCCTCGCCGATCAGCACCAGCGCCAGGTGCGCGAGGGGCGCCAGGTCGCCGCTGGCCCCGACCGACCCCTTCTCCGGCACCACCGGAATCACCTCGCGCTCGAGCATGGAGATGAGCAGGTCGAGGGTGCTCTCGCGGATGCCCGAGTAGCCGCCGGCGAGGACGTTGGCGCGCAGGAGCATGAGCGCGCGGACCTCCGGCAGCGAGAGCGGCTGGCCGGTGCCCGCCGAGTGGCTCAGGATCAGGTTCCGCTGCAGCCGCTGCAGGTCGGCGCGGGGGATGGAGACCTCCGCCAGCGTCCCGAAGCCGGTGTTGATGCCGTAGGTCGGCACGTCGCCCTGCGCGATGCGATCGACCAGCTGCCGCGCCGCCCGCACCCGCTCGCGCGCCGCGGGCGCCACTTCCACGCGGGCGCCGCCCAGGGCCGCCGCTCCCACCTGCTCCAGCGTCAGCGCTCCTCCGGAAAGCAAGATCGTCATGCCGGGCTTCTACACGTTTCTCGGCAGGTGCGGGGCGCCTCGGCCGGACGCTTTGCGCCCGGGTAGGAATTCACTTAGTGTGGCTGGTCGGGGGATGTCGGGCTCCAGATGTTGATCGTACAGAAATATGGCGGGACTTCGGTTGGCGATCCCGACCGGATCCGCAACGTCGCGCGCCGGGCGCTGGCCGCGCGCAAGGCGGGTCACGACGTGGTGGTGGTGGTCTCGGCGATGTCGGGCGAGACCAACCGCCTGCTCAAGCTCACCAGCGAGATCTCGAAGCGCCCCAGCCAGCGCGAGCAGGACGTGGTCGTCTCCACCGGCGAGCAGGTGACGGTGGGGCTCCTCGCCCTCGCCATCCAGGAGCTGAAGGGCAAGTCGCGCAGCTTCCTCGGACATCAAGTGCGCATCCTCACCGACTCCGCCTTCGCCAACGCGCGCATCCGCAGCATCGACGACACCAACCTGCGCAAGAGCCTGGGCAAGAAGGAGATCGCGGTGGTGGCGGGCTTCCAGGGCATCGACGATCAGGGCAGCATCACCACCCTGGGCCGGGGCGGATCGGACACCACCGCGGTGGCGCTGGCGGCGGCGCTCAAGGCCGACGCCTGCGAGATCTACACCGACGTGGACGGCGTCTACACCACCGACCCGCGCATCTGCGACCGGGCCCGCAAGCTCGACCGCGTCTCCTACGAAGAGATGCTGGAGCTGGCCTCGCTCGGCTCCAAGGTCCTGCAGATCCGCAGCGTCGAGTTCGCGATGAAGTACAAGGTTCCGCTCTGGGTCAAGTCGAGCTTCAGCGACGACCCCGGGACGCTGGTGACGGAGGAGGACGCAGCCATGGAGAACGTGCTGGTCAGCGGCATCGCGGTCACCCGCGACGAATCGCGCTTCGTCATCCGCAACGTGCCCGACAAGCCGGGCATCGCCGCCCGCGTCTTCGGCGCGCTGGCCGAGGCGGACATCGTGGTGGACGTCATCGTCCAGACGCCGGCGCACGAGGACGCGCGCACCGACATGGCCTTCACCGTCGGCCGGCTCGACACCGAGAAGACGCGGGAGCTGGTGCGGAAGATCGGCAAGCAGATCGGCGCCGGGAAAGTCGAGCACGAGGAGGGCATCGCCAAGGTCTCCATCGTCGGCGTCGGCATGCGCAACCACGCGGGCGTGGCGGCGCGGATGTTCCAGGTGCTGGCCGACGAAGGCGTCAACATCCGCGTCATCTCCACCAGCGAGATCAAGATCAGCTGCCTCATCGACGAGAAGTACGCTGAGCTGGCGGTGCGCGCGCTCCACACCGCTTTCGGGCTGGACCAGGCCGAGACCGCCAAGAAAGGCTGAAGCGGTGCTCATCCGCTGCCAGCAGTGCCAGGCGATCTTCTCGCTGCAGGACGGCGTCGCCCTCGGTGCGGGCAGCTTCAAGGTCGAGTGCGGGAGGTGCCGGAACGTCTTCCAGGCCACCGCGCCCGCCCGGACCCCGCCGCCGCTGCCGGCGACCCCGCCGCCGCGCGCCCCCGACCCGGACAGCAACGAGCGTCGGGCCACCGCGGACGAGGTGGCTTTTGCCCTCAAGCCGCGCCAGACCGGGCCGCACTCTCCGCCTCCCGCAGGCCGCGGCGCGCAGCTCTCCAGCCCGAAGCCCGCCGCCCGAAGCCTGAAGCCGGCTCTCTGGGTCGCCGCCGCGCTCCTGCTCGCGCTGGGCGCCTTCGCGGTGACGCGGGCCCGTCTCGCCGGATTGACGCGGGCGGCGCAGGCGCGGATGCAGGAGGCGCGCAAGAAGCTGCTGCGCGACGACCTGCAGAGCCTGCAGGAGGCGGCGGCGCTCTTCACCAAGGCGGCGCGGCAGTCGCCGGACGAGGCGGAGCCGGAGGGCGAGCGGGCCTTCGCGCTGGTGCTGCTGGGGGGAACGCACCTCGCGCTGGCCGACCACGGCGAGCTGCGCTTCCTGCAGGAGGGCGTGGTCGCGGCCCGGGCGGCGATGGAGGACGACGCCGAAGACGCGGCGGCGCTGCGGGCGCTGGCGCTGCACGCGGCGCTGAGCGGGAAGCCGGATCAGGGAGCGGGGCCGCTCGACCGCGCCGCCCGGCGGGCACCGGCGGATCCCTGGGTGGCGTACACGCGGGCGGCGCTGCTCCTCGCCGGTCCACCGACGCGGGAAGGGCGGGATTCCGCGCTGGCGGCGCTGGCCGTCGCCCGGAAGGCGGAGCCGCGCATGCTGCGGGCACAGGTTGAGGTCGCGGCGATCTCGGCCGAGCGCGGCGAGCCCGGCCCGGCCCGCGTCGAGCTCACCTCCGTGCTGCAGCAGAACCCGAAGCACGAGCGCGCCCAGCGTCTGCTCGCGTCATTGCCTCCCGCTCCTTAGCTTGTGCTGTCCCCGCATGAAGTCGGGGGTGGCGGGTGGAGAATCCAACGCCCAGGTTGTGAAACCCGCTGCCCATCAAGCGAGCGGTTGGCCTGAAGCCTGACGCCTGAAGGCTGAGGCCTGCCCTCCCGGCACGCCGCTTGCTCATCGCGACCGCATGCTCGCCATCCTGTTCTGGCTCGCGGTCGGTTGCATTCTCCACACTTACGTCTTCTATCCGCTCCTGCTCATCGCGCTGGACGCGGTGGCGCAGGCGCGCTCCGCCTGGAGCTACCTGGGCGGCAACGAGCGGCGCCATCCGCCGGCGCAGATCGGCCTGCCCTCGGTCTCGGTGCTGATCGCGGCCTACAACGAGGCCGCCTGCATCGGACACCGCATCGAGAACCTCCTCGCGCAGGATTACCCGGCCGACAAGCTGGAGATCCTCGTCGGCTCCGACGCCTCCAGCGACGAGACCGACGCCATCGTCCAGCGGTACCTCGCGCGCGGCGTCAAGCTCTCGCGCGGTCCGCGCAGCGGGAAGGCCGGCGTCCTCGGACGCCTCGTGGCCATGGCCCAGGGCGACGTGCTGGTGATGACCGACGCCAACACCGACTTCGAGCGCGACGCCATCCTCCGCCTGGTGCAGCCGCTGCGCGACGAACGGGTCGGCCTCGTCTGCGGCCGCCTGCGCCTCCACTCGCCGGTGGGCGCGCCGGTGGCCGAGGGCGCCTACTGGAAGCTGGAGAGCCTGCTCAAGCTCTACGAGTCGCGGCGCGGCTGCGTGATGGGCGCCAACGGCGGTATCTACGCCGTGCGCAAGCACCTCTTCGCTCCGCTGCCGGCGGGCACCGTGGTCGACGACTTCGTCGCCGCGCTGCGGGTGCTCGAGTTGGGCAGCGAGGTCCACTACGAGCCCGAGGCGGTGGCCCACGAGGAGGCCGCGCCCGATCACGCCGGCGAATACCGACGCCGGGTCCGCATCGCGGCGGGCTGCTTCCGCGCGCTCTCGCAGCACCGGGATCTGCTCTCTCCGCGGCACGGCTTCACCGCCTTCGCGCTCTGGTCCCACAAGGTTTTGCGCTGGTTCGTTCCGCACGCGATGGTGGTGGCGCTGCTCGCCAACCTCTGGCTGGCCGGCGGCAGCCGCGTCTATGCCGCGCTCCTCGTCGGGCAGGTGATCGCCTACGCGCTGGCGGCGATGGGCCTGCTCGGCATGACGCCGCGGCGGGTCCGCTCGGTGGCCGACGCCGCCGCGCACTTCGTCGAGATGAACGCGGCCCTGCTGGTCGGCTTCGTCAAGTACAGCCGCGGGACCCAGGGGCAGACCTGGACCCGCACCGACCGGACCGCCAAGGCCGCCTGAGCCCGGTCAGTTTCCGCAGATCGGGGCACAGATCAGCTTGCCGGCGGGAGTCTTCTCGCAGGCGCCGCTGAAGGGGTGCTCCTCGAAGGTGAAGGAGCAGGGGGCGTCCACGGCCAGGTTGGCGCAGGCGTCCACCGCGGGGCGGAGCAGGTCGTCGCCGCCGTCCTCCGCCTCGCCGCCGTCCGCTGCGTCGTGGTGGCCGCCGTCGTCGTCGAAGTCGCCACCGTCGTGATGTTCGCCCGCGTCTGCGTGGTCGTGACGGCCGCCGTCCTCGCCGACGCCGCCGTCATCGTGGTGGCCGCCGTCCTCGTCGAAATCGCCGCCGTCATCGTGGTGGCCGCCGTCCCCGTCGAAATCGCCGCCGCCGTCGTGCTGGCGGTCGCCGCGTTCGCCGCTGGCGCCGCCATCCTCGTGCGCGCCAGCGCAGACCAGCCTGCCGTCCGGGATGGCTTTGCAGGTGCCGGTGCGGGTGCCGTCGTCTCCGATCACATGGCAGATCACGCCTGCGCTCTTGCCGTCGCACGCCAGCACCGGGAGAGGCTGGTGCGGCTGGCACTGGACGCCAGACTGGGCGAGCGCTCCGGCGAGGCGGGCGCTGGCGGCCGAGGCGACCGAGGGCGAGGAGCCGCGGGAGCAGGCGGCGAGCAAGGTGACGAGGAGCAGGGGGAGTCGGCGCATGGGACTTCTCCGGGGAGACGTCGCGGTGCCATCGCAGACTCGCTTGCCTGGAGCAGTGACAGACGTCACTGCGCCCGGACCCCCGCCTCCATCCAGGCTGCAAAAAAAAAGGCCCGGCTCTCTCACGAGCCGGGCCAGAGTGGTGACCCCAACGGGATTCGAACCCATGTTTGAGGCGTGAGAGGCCTCCGTCCTAGGCCACTAGACGATGGGGCCACTTTCCTTTCGTCTCCCGCGGCTCTGACCCGCAGGTACTACCACAGTGGTTGGGGGACTAGGATTCGAACCTAGATACACAGAGTCAGAGTCTGCGGTCCTGCCGTTAGACGATCCCCCAGTGCAGGGGACGCGCTGTGTAGCCGATTCCGCGCGAGGCTGTCAAGACTACTTTGCCGGCGCTTTTACAGGTTCCTTCCCGGCGAGGATGTAGAGGCGAACCTCGCCGCGGCTGGCCTCGTAGAGGTTGATGCCGTCCCACTCGCCGCCCCCTGGATTCTCGATGTGGATGGCCCGCACCGGCGACTGGCTGCGGAGGTTTTTGCGCGGGTACTTCGCCGCCGGATAGGCGCGCCGGTAGAACTTGACGGCTTCGTCCCACGGCTGCGCGAGGCGGTAGCGGTCCTCGTCGATCTTGACCGCGCCGTCGGGCAGGGAAAAGCCGCGCGCCTTGAAGCCTTCGGCGGCGTGAGCGGCGCTTCCCAGCAGCAGCAGGGCGGCGAGAAATGCCTTCATCCGATCTTCTCCAGCGCGGCGTCGATGCGCCGCAGGGTCCGGTCCTTGCCGAGGAGCACGATGGTCTCGAAGAGCGGCGGGCTCACCGTGGTGCCGGTCACCGCCACCCGCACCGGCTGCGCCAGCTTGCCGAGGCCCAGCCCGCGCGTCTCGGCCAGGGTGCGGAAGGCGTGCTCCATCGCCGTCGCGCCCGCGTCGAAATGTTCCCCGATCAAGCTGCGCGCCTCGGCGAGCAGCGGCTTCGTCTCCGCCGTCAGCTGCTTGGCCACCGACTTCTCGTCGTACTGGCGGGGCAGGTCGCCGTCGAGATAGGCGACGTAGGCGTCGGCGATCTCATTGATGTTGCGCGCCCGCTCCTGCATGAGCGGAAGGAAGGAAGAGAGCAGCGCGCCAGGGACGACCTGGTGGCGCCGGACGCAAGCCTCGTGGACCACCTCCGCCAGCTCTTTGATCGGCGTCGACTTGATCCACTGCTGGTTCAGCCACTCCAGCTTCTGCGGATTGAAGACGCCCGCGGTGTCCCCGACGTGCGCCCAGTCGAACTTGGCCACCAGGTCGGCGATGGTGAAGATCTCCTCGTCGCCGTGCGACCAGCCCAGCCGCACCAGATAGTTCACCAGCGCGCCGGGGAGGAAGCCGTCATCGCGGTACTGCAGCACGCTGACCGCGCCGTGCCGCTTGGAGAGCCGCTGCTTGTCGGCGCCGAGGATCATCGGCAGGTGGGCGAAGACCGGCAGGGGATACGCCAGCGCCTGGTACATGAGGATCTGCCGCGGCGTATTGGTGACGTGGTCGTCGCCCCGCGCCACCATGGTGATCTCCATCTCGATGTCGTCGACCACCGCGCCGAAGTTGTAGAGCGGCACGCCGTCGGTGCGCAGGATGACCTCGTCCTGCAGCTCCTTGTGCTGGGTGGTGATCTCGCCCTTGACCAGGTCGCGGAAGGTGGTCGCGCCTTCCTCCGGCATGCGGAAGCGGACCACCGCAGCGGGCGTGCCCCGCGGCAGGTTCTTCTCGCGGCAGGTGCCCGGGTACTTGAAGCCGCGCTTCTCCTTCTGCGCCTGCGCGCGGAGCACGTCGAGGTCGGCCTTGGTGCAGTTGCAGCGGTAGGCCTTGCGCCCTTCGATGAGCCGCTCGGCGTACTGGTCGTAGGTGGCGAGCCGCTTCATCTGGAAATAGGGCTCGTGCGGCCCCCCGACGCCGGGCCCCTCGTCCCAGTCGAGGCCCAGCCACTTCATCGAGTCGAGGATCGCCTGCTCCGACACCTGCGTGCTGCGCGACTGGTCGGTGTCCTCGATGCGGAGGACGAAGGTGCCCTTCTGCTGCCGGGCCCAGAGCCAGTTGAAGAGGGCGGTGCGGGCGCCGCCGATGTGGAGGAAGCCGGTGGGCGAGGGGGCGAAGCGGACGCGCATGGGTAGCGGCGGAGTACCATAGAAAGGCAGGCTTCAGGCTTCAGGCCTCAGGCTTCAGGCCAGAAGCGTGACCTGAGGCGAGAAGTTCGCGGCAGTAGCCCGAGGCCACAAATCGAGTTCCGAAACCTGAGGCCTGAGGCCCGCCTCCGCCCTTGTAGTAAGAACAACCGCCATGCTCCTCGCGCTCCTGCTCATCGCCTTCCCCGCCGTCTCCCCCCGCGGCGCTGTCTCTGCGGCCAATCCGCTCGCTGCCGAGGCCGGCGCGGCGGTGCTTCGTCGAGGAGGAAATGCCATCGACGCGGCGGTGGCGGCGGCCTTCACGCTTGCCGTCGTCGAGCCGGAGAGCTCGGGCCTGGCGGGCGGCGGCTTCGCCATCGTCTACACCTCGAAGGATCGCAAGGTGCACGTCCTCGACTTCCGCGAGACGGGCCCGGCGCGGGCGACGCCGGACATGTACCTGAAGGACGGCCAGGCGCGGCAGGACCTCGCCAACGCCGGCGCCCTCGCCGTCGCGGTGCCGGGGGCGGTGAAGGGCTACGTGGAGCTGGTCAAGCGCTGGGGCACGCAGCCCCTCCCACTTCTGACCGGCGCCGCCGAGCAGCTCGCCCAGCGCGGCTTCCAGGTGGACCTGCACTTCCACCACGCCTCGCAGTTCCGGCTCGACTGCCTGGCCGCCGACCCGGAGGCGACCCGCCTCTTTTTGCGCAAGGACGCCGCCGGCGACCTGACGCCGCTGCAGCCCGGCGACCGCCTGCTGCAGCCCGAGCTGGCCCGCACGGTGCACGCCATCGGAGAGCGAGGCGCGGCCGCCTTCTACCAGGGCCGCATCGCGCAGGCCATCGTCTCCTCGGTGAAGTCGAAGGGCGGCATCCTCGAGCTGTCGGACCTGGCGCGGGTGCGGGTCCGCGAGCGCGCGCCGCTCGAGACCACCTACCGCGGGCACCGCATCGTCACCATGGGCCTGCCCAGCTCGGGCGGCTTCATCGTCGGCGCCCTGCTCAACGTCCTCGAGCGCGAGGACCCGCGGGCCGGCGGCTACCGCTCGGAGCGCTTCCTCCACGTCGAGATCGAGGCGGAGAAGCGGCTCTTCGCGCTGCGCGAGAAGATCGGCGACCCCGACTTCAACCCCGGCGTCGAGGAGCGCGTCCGCAAGATGACCGGCAAGGAGTTCGCCGGCGCGCTCTGGCAGGGCATCGGCGAGAAGGCCACCCCGGCCGCGCAAGTCCTCCAGCTGCGCGACAAGGGCACCAGCAGCATCGCGGCGGTGGACGAGGAGGGCAACGCCATCGCCCTCACCACCACCGTCAACGACGCCTTCGGCGCCTGCATGGTGGCGAAAGGAACCGGCGTGGTGCTCAACGACGAGATGGACGACTTCGCCGTCGCGGCGGGCGTCCCCAACGTCTACGGCTTGCGCGGCGAGGCCGAGAACGCGCCCGGTCCCGGCAAGGTGCCGCTCTCCTCGATGGCGCCGACGCTGCTCTTCGCCCCCGACGGGACGCTGCTGCTCGCCATCGGCGCGGCGGGCGGGTCCACCATTCCCACCAGCGTGTCGCAGGCCATCCTCCACGTCGTCGACGACCACATGCCCGTCGATCGGGCCATCAACGCGCCCCGCCTCCACCACAATCTGATCCCCGACGTGGTCCACGCCGAGCCCGACGCGCTGGAGGCGGCGACGGCGCGGGCGCTCGAGGCGCGCGGCCACCAGCTCGACTTCGCCGTCGAGCCGTTCCAGGACCGCCGGGAGCACGGCATGTTCGGGTCCTTGTGGGGCAAGGCCTGCGGCGTGGGCATCGACCCGGACACCGCCTGGCGCGTGGCCTCCTGCGACGCCCGGGAGCCCGGCGGCGGGGCGGTCCCGTAGTACGATACCGCGATGCTTGCGCTCGTCTTCCTGCTGGCCTCGATCGTGCGCGGCCCCGCCGACGTGGCCTCCCTGACCGCGGCTGCGGACCTGGTGGTGCACGCGCAGGTGGTGCGCACCAGCAGAGCCTTCGGAGTCGGCGGCGGGCAGATCTTCACCACCGCGGTGCTGCGGCCCCTCGAGACCTGGAAGGGCGAGATCCAGCCGCAGCTGGCGGTGCTGGTCGAGGGAGGGGAGGTCGGCGAGCTGTCGCAGACGGTGCAGGGCGCGGCCCTCCTGCGCGAGGGCGAGGAGGTGGTGCTGTTCCTCGTCCGTCGCTCCAGTGGAGTCTATTCAATATCCAAACTTGCGCTGGGCAAGTTCGCCGTCGGCGCCGCGCTTCCCTCGCTGCCCAAGCGGGCGCTGCGCGACCGGCGCGGCCTCGAGTGCCAGGGCTGCGCTGCCGAGCAGGACGACTTCTCCCTCGACGAGCTGCGCGTCCGCGTGCTGGGGAGCAAGTGAAGGCAGCGCTCCTCATCGCGCTCTGTGCTTTCCCCGCCGCCGCCTGGGAGACGCACCTCGCCTCCGACGGGACGCCGCAGCGGTGGAACTTCGCCGGCGGTCCGCTCCGCGTCCGGCTCGTCGATCCGCCCGCCGGACTTCGCCTCAAGCCGGGCGGCGACCTGCGCGGTGCTGTCGCCCGCGCCGCCGAGACCTGGCAGGCGGTGGAGAGCGCGCACGTGCCGGTGCGCTACCAGGGGCAGATCCGCCCGCGCGCGCCGGAGCCGGGCGAGGTCACCGTGCAGTTCGACACCGGCGCCGAGTTCCCGGGCGGCCACGACGCCGCCGGGTTCACCAGCCTCTTGCGCAGCGGCCACGACCTCACCGCCGCGCGCATCCACCTCAACGCCGCCGACTTCGACTGGGCCACCGACGGCAGCGACCGGGCCCTCGACGTGCAGTCGATCGTCGAGCACGAGCTGGGACATGCGCTCGGGCTCGCGCACCCCTGCGGCGACCTCGACACCATGACGCCGTCCTGCACCGCGCTCGCGCCCACGGTGCGGCAGGCGCTCGACGCGGACGTGATGGCGCCGTCGATCACGCCGGGATCGCGGCGGGTGCTGTCGCCGGACGACCTGGCGGGCCTCACCGCGCTGCAGCCGTCGGCGCAGCCCGAAGTCGCGCCCGAGCTGCGTGCGCTGATGCCCGCCTGCCTCGAGGAGTCCCGGCAGCTCGGCCCCGGGCTCTCGCGCAACCTCACGCTCTCGGTCGGGAGGGCGGTGGACCCGGTGGCGCTGGAGCTGTTCGCGGGCGACGCGCTCCTCGCCGAGTCGGGACTGGGCCGCGACTCCGGCGGAAGGCTGGTCGCCATCCTCCCGCCCGAGGCGCTGCGGGCCCTGGGTCTCCTCGACGCGCGGCTCTCCCTGCGCTCAGGGAAGGCGACGGTGCTCTTCGAGGCCCTCGACATCCGCAACGCCTGCACCACCCGCGGCTGCTCGACCGGCGATCCGGTGCTCTTCGCCCTTCTGCCGCTCGTCCTGTTCGCTGTGCGGAAAAGCAAAAGCACACCGCGAAGGCGCGAAGTTCGCGCGAAGGTTCGCGAAGTAGAGCGGATCGAGGTGGGACCGAGGCCAAGCGCCGGCTGGGAGGTGGCCCGGGGCCCAACCCACCAAAACTTCGCGCACCTTCGCGGATCTTGGCGTCTTCGCGGTGTGCCTTTGCTCTTGCCTTGGCTCGCACTCGTGCTGGCATCGGCGCCGGCGTTTGCGTACAAGCAGTCGGTCAACAAGGGCGGGGTGAAGATCTGGTGGTCGACGCGCGGCCATCCCTTCCAGATCGACGCCCTCGGCACCTCCGACGTGCCCGGCCCTGCCGCCTTCACTGCCATCCGCCGCAGCTTCCAGACCTGGGCGGCCGTCACCTGCTCCGATCTCGCCTTCCCGGATCAGGGCCTCTCCCAGAATCCGAAGGACCGCGTGGTCGGGTATTTTCCCGG
The DNA here is from genome assembly GCA_043782525.1 of Deltaproteobacteria bacterium. Lineage (GTDB taxonomy): Bacteria > Myxococcota > Myxococcia > Myxococcales > 40CM-4-68-19 > 40CM-4-68-19. The sequence continues at coordinate 22,591 of JAYWAJ010000409.1, forward strand.
CCAGTACAACCGCAACCTGGTCCTCTTTCGCACCCGCCGCTGCGGCAACGGCAAGGACGGCGGCGTGGTGCCGGCGGGCGACCCGTGCCTCAGCCAGGGAGGCTGCGGCAACGCCTACGACTGCTGGGATCACGGCGACGGCGTCATCGCCACCACCACCACCACCTCGAACCGGTTCACCGGGCAGATCAACGACACCGACATCGAGCTCAACGACTCGGTCGACGGCAACGGCGCCAAGTTCACCTTCACCGCGGTGGACGGCTCCCCCTGCACCGACCCCAACCAGACCAGCTGCGTGCGGCTCGACGTGCAGAACACCATCACCCACGAGGCGGGCCACTCGCTGGGCCTCGATCACACCCTCGATCCCAGCGCCACCATGTACGCGACGGCGCCCGAGGGAGAGACCTCGAAGCGCGTGCTCGGCGCCGACGACATCCAGGGCATCTGCGACATCTATCCGCGGGGCAAGGAGACGGTGACCGGCAACCTCGACCCCATCACGCTGACGCCGGTGGGCGCGTCCAACGGCGGCGGCTGCGGCTGCTCGCAGGCTCAGGCGGGTCCGGGCGCGGTGCTCGGCGCGCTGGTGCTCTTGCTCCAGATGAGGCGGCGGTCGAGGAGGAGGCCCCAGCTGGCGATGAGCAGCAGCAGCGCCGCGCCCACCGCGGCCTTGCGCGGAAACAGCCAGCTCGCCTGAAACCAGAGCAGCGCGGTGGTGCCGGCGATGGCCAGCAGCAGCGTGGTCGAGAGCCAGCCAAGCTCCGCCGGCGAGAGCTGGACGTCGTGCTTCTTCTGCCCTTCGCGGGTGGCGGGGGGCGGCGGCGGAAAGCCCCACTCGGGACCCTTGAGCCAGACGCGCAGCCGGTCGAGGCCGCGCTGCTCCCGGGTGCGGCGGGCCATCTCGAAGAAGTGATGCACCTGGGCCCACATCGGGTTGAAGCTCTGCAGCGGCTTGACCAGCCCGTAGACCGGCTGCTCGACCTCGTCGGCGAAGGTCCCGAAGAGCCGATCCCAGATGGACAGGGTCGCGGCATAGTTCCTGTCGAGGTATTGCGGATTGACGGCGTGGTGGACACGGTGCTGCGCGGGCGTATTGAAAATCCATTCATACCAGCCGAGCTTCCCTATCAATTCGGTATGGATCCAGAATTGATACAGGGTCGAGGACGAATTGACGATGAGGAAGACCGCCGGCGGCACGCCCAGCAGCGCCAGCGGAAGGTGCAGGGGCCAGATGGTCCAGACGCTGAGCACCGCCTGCCGCAGCGCCACCGCCAGGTTGTAGTCCTCGCTCTGGTGGTGGACCGCATGCACCGCCCAGAGGACGTTGACCTCGTGCGAGAGCCGGTGCCACCAGTAATAGACGAAGTCGACGGCGAAGAAGGCGATCAACCAGGGCCAGGGGCTGCCGCGGGCGAAGTCGAAGAGGCGGAATTGATAGAGCCAGAGATACCCGCCCGCCAGGACGCCAATGGAGAAGACCACCAGGATCTGCTGGGTCATGCCGCAGGAGAGATCGACCAGCGCGTCGGCGAAGCGATAGACCTTGAGACCCCGCCGCCGGGCGAAGAAGAGCTCGACGCCCATGAGCAGGAAGAAGAAGGGGATGGCCAGCGCGATGGGGTTTGGCATCGACGCCAGCTTACCCCCGGCGCGGGGGCGCTGGACATCGGTCAGCGGGCGCGGGGCGGCCGCGCCGGGCCTACTCCGGGTCGTCCTCGGTGTCTTCGTCGTCGTCGGGCTCGGTGAGCGGCGAGGCCAGGAGCTTGTCGGACGCGCTCTTCTCGAACCGCTTCACCGCCAGCTTGCGATCCTCCTCGCGGGCGGTGAGCCCGAGCTGGCCCTGCGGGTCCACCTCGAAGGTCACCAGCACCCGCGGCTCGCCGGCCTTGCCGGAGGTGACGCCTTCGACCTCCCACCAGCTGTCGCTGTGCAGCTTGTCCGAGGTCCGCCCGGAGCCGCGCAGGACGTGGATGACCACGCGCTTGTCGCCGTCCTTTGCAGTGGTGAAGCTCTCGGTGGCGCTGGTGGGGATCTCGCTGCCCTGGGTGAAGAGCTGCGAGACCGACCCGCCCGGCTGCTCCACCGAGATGGCCTCCCCCAAGGACGGCGGGCGCGCGTCCTTCTTGCAGGCCGAGAGGACGACCGCGATGACGAGCAGCGTCCTCATTGTTTGAGCGCCTCCGCGAGGGACTCGCCGATGAGCCGGAGCGCGTCCTCGACCTGGCCCTTGCTGACGATCAGGGGCGGCGCGATGCGCATGGCGTTGCCGTAGAGGCCGCCCTTGCCGAGGAGGAGGCCCCGCTTTTTGGTCGCCTCCATCAGGCGCATGGCCGCCTGCGGGTCCGGCTCCTTGCTGCCGCGATCCTTGACCAGCTCGATGGCCTGCATCAGGCCCATGCCGCGCACGTCGCCGATGCCCGGGAACTTCTCCTGGAAGCCCTCCAGCCCCTCGCGCAGCACCTTGCCCATCATCTGCGCGTTGAAGAGCAGCTTCTCTTCCTCGATGACCTGGATGGTCGCGCTGGCCGCGGCCATGCTGGGCGGGCTCGCCCCGAAGGTCGAGATGTTGGAGAAGGACTGCTTGTCGGCCACCGACGCCCGGGCCATCGTCAGGCCGATGGGCTGCCCGTTGGCCATGCCCTTGGCGCTGGTGAGGATGTCCGGCTCGACGCCGTACTGCTGGACGCCCCACCACTTCCCGCCGGTGCGGCCCCAGGCCGTCTGCACTTCGTCGGCGATGAAGAGGCCGCCCGCGTTCCTGATGATGGGCAGCGCCACCTGGAAATATTCTTTCGGCGGCGTCACGAAGCCGCCGACGCCCTGGATGGGCTCGGCCATGAAGGCGGCGATCTCGCCGTCGGTGGTCGTCTCGATGAGCCCCTTGAGGTCCTGGGCGCAGGCGATGCCGCAGTCGGGATAGGTGAGGCCGAGGTCGCAGCGGTAGCAGTAGGGCGCGTGCGCCCAGCGGATGCCGGGGATCTCGCTCTGGGTCTTGGGCCGGTAGCTCTTGTTGCCCATCATGCTCTGCGCCAGCGCGCCGCGGCCGCCGTAGCTGTGGCGCAGCACCACCAATTCCTGACGTCCGGTCGCCTCCTTGGCCAGGCCGACGGCGGTCTCGTTGGCCTCGGTGCCGGAGTTGGAGAAGAAGACCTTGGCCTTCTCCTGCATGGGCCGGATCTGCACCAGCTTCTCCGCCAGCTGGATCTGCGGCACCGTCGGGTAGAGCGTCGAGACGTGCACCAGCTTCTTCTGCTGCTCGATGACCGCCTCGGTCACGTGGGGATGGCAGTGCCCGACGCTGACGGTGAGGATGCCGCCGAAGAAGTCGAGGTACTCGCGCCCCTCGACGTCCTTGAGGAACATGCCCTTGCCGGACTCGAGGACCAGCGGCTCCTGGTAGTAGGTGCCGACGTTGGGGAAGAGCAGCTCTTTCTGCTTCCTCCGGATCGTGGCGCTCCTGGTCTCGTCCATCTGGTTCGTCTCCTGTACACAGCTCTAGGTCGAGCAGCCTGCAGCGGTCGCGCGAAGCGGCGGGACGATAGCATGGCGCGAAGCAGCCAGAGGCTCGCGCGCGCTCGCTGCTTCGCCGCTTCCTCGCAAATCCTACCAATAGAAGCCGGCGAA
>JAYWAJ010000410.1:0-9853 GCA_043782525.1 Deltaproteobacteria bacterium
GGAGCGATGGCGTCGGCGAAGCCGAGGTTCTGCATCCCGCGCGGATTCCACGCCGCCTGCAGGAAGAGCGACCGCCAGAAGACGCGGCAGAGCCCGAGCCCCGAGACGCGGCGTGCGGGAAGAACCACCGAGGCGGCGCCGATCACAAGAATCCCCGCACGGCGAGCCCGGCGGCCAGCACCGCGGCAGCGACCGCCGCCGCCACCAGCGGCGCGCGGTGATCGCGGATGGCCCGGATGGCGCACGCCGCCGCCACCGCCCAGAGGGCGTGCCATCCCCCTTGCAGCGCCAGGACCACTCCCGCGGACGCCGAGGTGCGCAGGAAGGCGAGGAGCGGCGAGATGAAGACCGCGAGCGCGCAGATCCCCGCCGCCGCGCCGAAGGGCAAGAGGAGGCCGCGCAGGTTGATCCGCGCCGCCCTCGCGTCGCCGCCGGCCGCGCGGGTGAGGGCCAGTTCCAACAGCTGGGCGTTGCGCAGCTCGGAGGCGCGTTCCAGCCGCCGGCCGTAGAGCGCCAGCGGAAAGAGCAGCGCGAGGCCCATCGCCGCCAGCGCCGGGTCGGCGGTGAGGTGCGCCGCGATGGCCGCCGGCACCACCATCGAGGTGACCGCTCCCGCCAGGAGCGACTCGTTGTCGGGCAGGTTGCCGCCCAGGTTGACGCCGCCGAGGAAGAGCAGCTCGAGGGGGACGCCCAGCATCAGGCCGGTGTGCGAATCGCCGAGCGCCCAGCCGAGGACGGCCGCGAGCGGCAGCGGCCGCGAAAGCATGAGCTGGAAGGCGCCCCGGCGCTCGACGGCGGAGAGCCCGCCGATCAGCGCCGCCAGGCCGGCGAGGGCGAAGAGGTGCAGCGCGCCGCCGGGAGGGAGCGGAAGCATCGCTTGTTACACCGGCTGGGCGAAGCGCGACTGGATGGCGGAGAGCGGGATGGGCGGCTCGGAGGGCACCGCCCGCACCTCGACCTCGGTGCCCGACGACGCCAGGCGCTGCAGCGCCGCCACCTCGCCGGCGTCGAGGAACACCGACGGCGACACCTGCTTGCGCCCCTGCCCGAAGTGGACGTTGCCGAGGTTGAGCCGCGGGATGGCCACGCCCAGCTCGTGCAGCTGGACGGCGTCGCGCACGTCGCGCAGGAGGACCAGCGTGCGCTCCCCCTGCGGCCCCTTGCCGCCCGGCTTGAGCAGCTCCGCCGCCGCCTGCACCCGCACCACCTGGAAGCTGACCCGGGGCGGAATCGCCAGCGACATGGCCGAGCGCGCCAGCACGTTGCCCGCGGCTTCGTCGTCGGCGACCAGGATGCCGTGGGCGTCGAGCGCGGGGAGCCACGCCTCCAGCACCTGCCCGTGCACCAGCCGGTTGTCGACCCGCACCAGCGCGATGCCCGGCGCGGCGGGGACCTTGGTCACGTCATCCTCCGCACCAGGTCGCTGGCGTGGCCGATCGACTTCTGCCCGGCCTCGGCCAGCTCGTGCGCCACCTGCTCGATGGACTTTCCCGTCGCCCGCAGCCCGCCCAGCTTGAGCAGCATGGGCAGGTTGACGCCGGTGACCACCTCGACCTTGCGCTCGGTCAGGAACGACAGGCAGAGGTTGGTGGGCGAGCCGCCGAGGAGATCGGTGAGGAGCAGGACGCCCTCGCCCTCGTCGACGCTGCGGATGGCGGCTTCGATGGAGCCGCGCACGTCGGGCTCGGTGGCCACCACGCTGACGGCCGCCACCTGCGCGAGCTTGCCCACCACCGCCTCGGCGGTGCGGAGCATCTCCTGCGCTAGGTGGCCATGGGTGGCCAGCACGACGCCGATCATCTTCATGAACTCCCGCTCCCATCCGCGCGCGCAATGTAACGCCGCTGCGCGGAAAGGAAAGACTTAGAGCGCGAAGCGCGGGTGCGGCGCCAGCAGCCGGGCGAGGCGCGCGGGCGGATTCAGCTGCCGCCGGAGCCGCTCTTCTTCAGGCCCAGCTGGACGCGGGGCGCATCGTCGGGAGGCGGGTTCTCCCGGGCGGGCGCGCTGTGCACGCCCAGCGCCGCCGAGCGGTAGACCCAGGCGGTAAGGAGGAAGAGCGGGAAGTCGGTGAGCAGGATGGCGATGAGCGCGCGGGAGCCCGGGCCATGGAGGTGGATGAGGTGGAGCGCGGCCAGCACGCTGGAGGTGAGCATGGCGACGACCACCGGAAGCAGCGCATGCCGGCGCTCGCGGGGCCGCGCCGCCACCACCGCGCAGGAGGTGGCGATGGCGGTCATCATGGCGACCGCGAGGGCGTTCCAGAAGATGGCCTGCGCCGTCCAGCCCTGCTCTGCGCCGTCGAGGGTGACGAGGCGGAAGGTCAGCCGGGGCAGCGCCGCAAACGCGATCGCTCCCAGCGCGTAGACCCCGGCGAAGACGCGGCAGAAGGCGGCGAGACGGCGTTCCTGGGGCGAGAGCGCGAGGTCCGGCATCCGCCGGATGTACCACGAGCCGCTCAAGGCGAACGAGGGGCGGCAGAGTCTTGAAAGCGGCCGGCGTCCTTAAGTCGTCGGCCGGCGGCGCCGCGAGAGCAGGCGCTCGAACTGGGGCGAGTGGGCGCGAGTGACCACCAGCGACAGGCGCAGCGACTCTCCGCCGCCGCGCAGCCGCACCGACCGCGGCTCGCCGTAGGAGACGCCGAGGCGGCCCGCGTGCGCGAAGCCGTCGTCGATGGAGAGCCGGTAGCCGAGGCAGAGGTTGTCGCCGCCCGTGGACTGCGGGTCGAGGTCGAGCGACATGGCCATCGGCTCGGAGTGGGGCCCGGCGAAGCTGAGGTGGAGCGGCCGGCCTTCCTCGCCGACCAGCATGGGGCTGGCGAGCAGGTCGCCCCGGTCGTTGCGCACCTCGATGGAGTAGAGGACGGCCTCGGGGCGCTGCTCGTCGGGCCGCAGCGCGCCGAACGACAGCTCCGCGCCGAGGAGCCCGAAGGCCAGCCCGGCGACGGCGGAGACGATCGCGGGCAGTCGACGCAGCATGCGCTTCCCTCCCCTGCAAACAACCTAGGCTCTCAGGGAGCGAGCGCAAGGTCAAGCCGGGCTGCTCAATAGATGTTGCTGGTCCGCTTGGCGCCGGTGTAGTCGAGCCACACGGTCTTGAGGTGCGTGAAGAAGTTGGCGCCCTCTTCCGCCATCTCCTTCTCGCCGACGCCGGTCGCCTTGATCCCGCCGAAGGGAAGCTGCGCCTCGCCGCCCACGGTGGGCTGGTTGACGTGCACCATGCCGACCTCGGCCTTCTCCACGAAGCGCATCACCTGGAAGTAGTCGCGGGTGTAGATCGACGCGGTCAGGCCGAACTGCACGTCGTTGGCGAGGTGCAGCGCCTCGTCGTTGTCGCGGGCCGACTGGATGGCGAGCACGGGCCCGAAGACCTCGTCGCGGGCCAGCCGCGTGCCGGGCTCGACCTTGTCGAAGATGGTCGGCGCGCAGAAGAAGCCGTGCTCGAACTCGCCCTGGGAGAGGCGCTCGCCGCCGCAGAGGATGCGGGCGCCGTCGGACCTCGCCGCCGCGATGGCCTCCAGATCCACCTTGAGCTGGCCGAGATCCACTGCCGGCCCCATCTGGATGCCCTGGGCCATGCCGTTGCCGACGCGGATCTTGCGCGCCTTCTCGACGAGGGCCTCGGTCAGCTTCGCCGCGATTCCCGGCGTCACCACCACGCGGGAGGTCGCGGTGCAGCGCTGGCCGGTGGAGCCGAAGGCGCCCTGCAAGATCCCCTCGGCGGCCAGGTCGAGGTCGGCGTCGTCGAGGACGACGACCGGATTCTTCCCGCCCATCTCGGCGGTGACGCGCACGCCGCGCGCCGCCGCCCGCTGGTAGAGCCGGGTGCCGATCTCGTTCGAGCCGGTGAAGCTGATGGCGCGGATGCGCGGGTCGTCGACCAGCACGTCGCCGACGGCGCTGCCCGGCCCGGTGATGACGTTCAAGACGCCCGCGGGCAGCCCCGCTTCGACGAAGGCTTCGGCGAGCAGGTGCGTGCAGAGGGGCGTCAGCGAGGCGGGCTTCAAGACCACCGTGCAGCCCGCCGCCAGCGCCGGCGCGGTCTTCCACACCGGGATGGCGAAGGGGAAGTTCCAGGGCGTGATCAGCGCCACCGGCCCGACCGGCTGGCGCAGCGTGAAGGTCAGGGTCGAGCGCGACTCGGAGGGCAGCGTCTTGCCGTGCTGGCGAAAGCCCTCGCCCGCGTAGAACTCGAGGAGGTTGAGGCCCTTCAGGACCTCGCCCTTCGACTCGGAGAAGACCTTGCCCTCCTCGCGGCAGAGCGCCTCGGCGACCAGGTCGACCTTGGCCTTGAGGATGGCGTGGGCACGGCCGATGACGCGCCCGCGCTCGGGGCCGGGCGTGGCGGCCCAGGCCGGGAAGGCCCTGGCGGCCGCGTCCACGGCGGCCTTGGCGTCGGCGGCCCCGCTCTTCGGGAAGTGGCCCAGCACCTCGCGGGTGTCGGCGGGATTGAGGCACGGCTCGTACTTCTCGGTCGAAGGCGCGCGCCACTCGCCGCCGATCAGGTTCTGCCTGCGCTCGTCGCCACGGGGGATCTGCATCTGCGGCTCCTCACCGCGCCGCTCTGTCCGCGGCGGGCGGCGAACCTACTGCGGGCGCGCTCTTGCGGGCAATGCCCGATCGACCGATGTGCAATCTTGCCGCCGAACGGGCGCTCGCCGGCATAAACCCCGGCGACCATTCGTTGCGGGCTTTGCGGGTGTTTGCTACGGTCCGCGCTCTCTCGCCCCTTTCCAGGACGCGCGCTCCTCATGTTCAACGGGATCTACAAGCTCTTTTCCAGGGATCTGGCGATCGATCTCGGCACCGCGAACACGCTCATCTACATCCGCGGCATGGGCATCGTCTCCAACGAGCCCAGCGTGGTCGCGGTCCAGCAGGACTCGCGCGGCGGGAAGAAAGTCCTCGCGGTCGGCAAGGAAGCGAAGGAGATGCTCGGCCGCACGCCGGGCAACATCGTCGCCATCCGGCCGATGAAGGACGGCGTCATCGCCGACTTCGAGATCACCGCCGCCATGCTCCGCTACTTCATCCGCGCGGCCCACAACCGCTCGACGCTGGTGAAGCCGCGCATCATCATCGGCATTCCCTCGGGCATCACCGAGGTCGAGCGGCGCGCCGTCCGCGAGGCGGCCGAGAGCGCCGGCGCACGAGAAGTCTACCTGATTGAGCAACCGATGGCGGCGGCCATCGGCGCCGGCCTGCCCATCACCGAGCCGTCGGGCAACATGATCGTCGACATCGGCGGCGGCACTTCGGACGTCGCGGTCATCTCGCTGGCCGGCATCGTCTACGCGAAGAGCGTGCGCGTCGGCGGCGACAAGATGGACGAGGCGATCATCCAGCACATCAAGCGCAAGTACAATCTGCTCATCGGCGAGCGGACGGCCGAGCTCATCAAGATGGGCATCGGCAACGCCTACCCCACCGACGAAGTCCTCACCATGGACATCAAGGGGCGCGACCTGGTGGCCGGCGTGCCGCGGACCCTGACGGTGTCTTCAGACGAGATCCGCGACGCGCTGGCCGAGCCGGTCAACGCCATCGTCGAGGCGGTCAAGGTGACGCTGGAGCGCACGCCGCCCGAGCTCGCCGGCGACATCGCCGACCGCGGCATCGTGCTGGCGGGCGGCGGCGCACTGCTGAAAAATCTCGACGCGCTCTTGCGCGAGGAGACCGGCCTGCCCGTCTTCCTCGCCGAAGATCCGCTCAGCTCGGTGGTCATCGGCGCCGGCAAGGCGCTCGAGGAGCTCGACATCCTCCGGCAGGTCTGCTCGCCCGCCTAGAACTCCACGACCGGTCCGCCGAGGATGCGAGGAGCCTGACGCTGACCCCGGGCCAGCCCACCCGACCGTTCCCGAGCATGGTCAGAGAGTGCCTGGGCCTCGCCGGGGTGATCGGCGCCGCCTCGCCCGCGGGCGTGCCGGTGGACGTGGAGTTCGACGCCGTCGGGAATTTCTTGGTGCCGTCCAACCTGCCAACGCCCTGATGCGCGCAGCCCTGCTGCGGGGTTAGAATCCGGGGACTGTGCTGCCCGCCCCGGTGAGAGAGCGCCTCTGGCGCGTGTACGTCGACGAGATCGGACGCTGCCGCGCGCGCGTGGACGAGGTGCGGCTGAAGTACCCCAGCGCGCAGACCGAGGAGCTGGCCCAGCGCCTCACCGACACCAAGAAGTCCTGGGCCTCGATGGGTGGCGCGGTCTCCGGGCTCTTCGGCCTGGCGCTGATTCCCGCCGACCTCGCCTTCGTCACCGTGCTGCAGCTGACGCTGATCATGGAGATCGCGCTGGTGCACAAGATCAACCTCAAGTCCGAGCGCGCCCGGGAGGAGATCTTCGAGGTGCTCGGCTACTCCAACGGCGCCGACACGGTGAACCTGGGCTCCCGCGCCGGACCCAAGGTGCTGGCGCGGATCGCCGAAAAAGTTCTCGCCAAGCGCGGCCTCTCCCAGCTGGGCCGCGCGGTGCCGGTGCTGGCCTCTCCGCTGGTCGCCTGGCTCAACAACCGCGACCTGCAGCGGGCCGGCGAGGCCGCGCTGCGCTTCTACGGCACCATCCGCACCCTGCCGGATCGCAAGCCGCGCGCCTCTATTTCTTGAGGTTGGCGGCGAGGAACTTCCTCGTCTCGGCCCAGGCGTCCTTGGCGGCGGCGGTCTGGTAGGCGCCGCTCGACGGGTTGGCGAAGCCGTGGCCCGCGTCGTAGGCGTGGAACTGGTGCTTGACGCCCGCCTCGGTGAGCGCCTTGTCGAAGGACGCGACCGTCGCGGGCGGGATGCCCTTGTCCTCGTTGGCCCAGAGGCCCAGCAGCGGGCCCCGCAGCGTCTTGAGCCTGGCCACGTCCTCGACCGGATGGCCGTAGAACATCACCGTCGCGCTGACGTCCTTGGGGTCGTTGAGCGAGGCCTTGAGCGACTCGCCCCCGCCCATGCACCAGCCGAGGGTAGCGATCCTTGCGCCCCGGCCGTTGGCCTTCAGCCACTCGAGGCCCGCCTCCTCGACGGCGTCGCCCCACTTCTCGTCCTTGCCCTGCATCAGCGCCTGCGCCTCCTTGGGATCGGCGGTCGCCTTGCCCTGGTAGAGGTCGACGGCCAGCGCCAGGTAGCCCTCCGCGGCGAGCTCATCGGCCATGTGCTTCACCCAGTCGGTGAGCCCCCACCACTCGTGGACGACCAGCACCGCGCCCTTGGGAGCGCCCTTGGGCCGGGCCACATACGCCGGCGAAGTCTTTCCGTCGACCTTGAGCTCGACCGCGGCGCCCCGCGGCTTGGGGGCCGCCTCCTTGGACATGGGGGGCGGATTGTGCGCGGGAGCGTCGTGGACGTGGGCCTGGGCGACGAGCAGCGCGGCGAGAATCGGCAGCATGGTTACCTCTGGGAGTAGGAGGTGGGGTCTTCGATACCGGCCTCGCGGAAGCCCGCCGCCCGCAGCCGGCATGAGTCACAGCGGCCACAGGCGCGGCCTTCCGCGTCCGGGTCATAGCAGGAATGGGTCAGCGCGTACGGCACCGAGAGCCGGGTGCCGCGCTTCACGATCTCCGCCTTGGAGAGGCGCAGGAGCGGCGCATGCACCGTGTAGCGGGCGCGGCCTTCGACCGCGGCGGCGGTGGCCAGGTTGGCGAGCTTCTCGAAGGCCTCGACGAAGGCCGGCCGGCAGTCGGGATAGCCCGAGTAGTCGATGGCGTTGACGCCCAGGTAGAGGTCCTCGGAGCCCAGCACCTCGGCGTAGCCCAGCGCGAGCGCGAGCAGCACGGTGTTGCGCGCGGGCACGTAGGTGACCGGGATGCCTTTGCCCATCGGCGCGTCCTTGGGGACCTCGATCGCCGCCGTCAGCGCCGAGCCGCCGATGGCGCGCAGGTCCAGGCTCACCTGCTTGAGCGGCACTCCCATGGCGGCGGCGACGCGCTCGGCGGCCTGCAGCTCGTACTGGTGACGCTGGCCGTACCCCACCGCCAGGGCGTGGGGCGCGAAGCCGTCTTCCCGGGCGATGGCGAGGCAGGTGCTGGAGTCGAGGCCGCCGGAGAAGAGCACCACCGCGGGCCGCATCAGAAGCGGGTGCCGGTGATGGCGTAGGTGACCGGGCAGGGCAGCGCGCAGAGGCAGCCCGGCGTGCCGGCGTCGGCCGAGAGCGTGTCGGTGAGCGAGCCGGCGATGCCGTTGATGCGCGGGAGGCCCCCGTCGGCCTGCAGGGCGACCGGCCCGTCGGGGCTGACCTTGAGGAAGCCGTCGAAGGTCTCGTCGATGGCCACCGGGCAGCCGCAGGGCGTGCCGGACACGGGGTCGCTGTGGCCGCCGAAGTGGAAGCCACCGTCGGCGAGGAGGTCGCTCGGCCGCTCCCCCTTGCCGGCTACCACCAGCTGCAGCTGGGGGCCTCCGTCGGAGCCGCTGCCGAGGCAGAGAGTGGCGCCGCGGGAGCCGCCGTTGTCGAGGACGAGGACGCCGCGTCCGCCGTCGGCCTGCTTGGCGGCGCACTCACCCGCGGGATGGGTGCCCTTGAAGTCGAGGGTGAACTGCCCGATGGCCACCGCGTGCGCCGGACACTGCTGTCCGACCTGCTCGGGACAGGCGGCGAGCAGGAGGAGCAGGACGGCGAGGGGGACCTTGCGCATCAGTTCGGCGCCGAGGCGTGGGAAGCCGTCTGCGCCAGCGCGGCGGCAGCGGCCTGCGTGGCCAGCTCGAGGCGCGGGAGGATCTCCACCGCCTCCAGCGCCGCCTGCCGGTCGGCAGGATCTTCGAGGAGCGCTCCCGCCACCACGTCGGCCAGGTCGCCCGGATCGCGCACCCGGGCGGCGAGCTGCGCCAGCGCCTGCAGCTCGGGCGTGCGCTGCGCGGAGGAGAGCGCCAGCACCAGCCGCTTGAGCGAGTCGGCCAGCTGGGCGATCTGCGGCGAGAAGGGCAGCGAAGGCTGGAGCAGCTCGGCCCGCACCAGGCGATAGGGCTCGCCTGAGCGCAGCTCTTCGGCGATGCGCGCCCGCCCCGCCCCGCGCACCACGATGTTGAAGCGCCCGTCGGGCAGGCGGTCGACCCGCACCAGCACCCCGACGCCGACGACCGGCAGCACCCGGGGCGGCTTCTCCCCTGCGGCGACCTCGTCGGGGATGTGGGCGAGCGCCAGGATCCGGACACCCTCCTCGCAGTCGCGCGTCATCTTGCGGTAGCGCGGCTCGAAGATGTGCAGCGGCACCAGCGCCTGCGGGAGGAGCACGCCGCCGGGCAAGGGAAAGATGGGCAGATGAGCCAGGCCCTGTCGAATGCGTTCTGAGTCGTCCACGCTGCGTACTATAGCGTCTCAAAGCGCACCGCGGAGGCGCGGAGTTCGCGGAGTCGGTTTTTGTAAAAACAAACCTCTGCGCCCTCCGCGCCTCCGCGGTGAGATTGAAGTGCTGCAGACCTTACGCTGCTTTCGCTGCCGAGGTCTCGGAGGCGCTGGCGCGGATGCCCGACTGGATGCGCATCCCGTAGAACGAGCGCCAGACGAAGACGACCGAGACGGCGAAGAAGAGGGCCGCCAGCACCAGCCGCGTCGAGGTCTGCATCTCGGTCGCCAGCTCGACGGCGAGCAGCCCGAAGAGAGTGGTGAACTTGATGATCGGGTTCATCGCCACGCTGCTGGTGTCCTTGAAGGGATCGCCCACCGTGTCGCCGACCACCGAGGCGGCGTGCAGCGGCGTGCCCTTGGCCTTGAGCTCGACCTCGACGACCTTCTTGGCGTTGTCCCAGGCGCCGCCGGCGTTGGCCATGAAGATGGCCTGGTAGAGCCCGAAAAGCGCGATGGAGATGAGGTAGCCGATGAAGAAGTAGCTCTCCAGGCAGGCGAAGGCGAGGGTGGAGAAGAAGACGACGAGGAAGATGTTCCACATCCC
>JAYWAJ010000411.1:0-9771 GCA_043782525.1 Deltaproteobacteria bacterium
CGGGCGCGCCGGCCGCGACGGCAAGGAGAGCTTTGCGCTCCTGCTCTTCAACTACGCCGACGTCATGATGCAGCGCCGGATGATCGACGCGGGCCGTCCGTCGCGCGACCTGGTCGAGGCTGCCTGGGCGGCGGCGCGGCGGCTGCGGCAGGGCTCGGTCGACGACCTGGCGCGGGAATGCGCGGTCAGCGCCTCGGAGCTGTCCGGTGCGGTGCGGCTGCTCGAGAGCGCCGGCCACCTCGAGCGCGGCCGCGGACGCGATGCGCAGTTCGTGGTGCTGACGCCTGCGGTGCTGCCCGCGGACCTGGCGGTGGACTTCGAGCTGCTCGAGCTGCGGGTGGCGCGCGAGCGGCAGATGCTCGACCGGATGGTCCGCTTCGCCGACACGAGGGGCTGCCGCCGGCACAACCTCTTGCGCTACTTCGGCGACGCCGAGGCGCCCCGCGAGTGCCAGGCCTGTGAGGGCTGCACCGGCAGCCGCGCGCCGGAGCCCGAGGCAGTCTCCGCGCAGAAAAGGGCGAGATCGTCGCCTCGCCCGGCCTCGGACGGGACCGCCCTGCCGGAGTCGCCTTTCGACGCGCAGGTCTTCGAGAAGCTGCGCGGGCTGCGCACCGCGCTCGCGCGCGAGCTGCACGTTCCTCCCTATGTCGTCTTCCACGACGCCACGCTGCGCGAGCTGGCGCGGGCGCTGCCCCACGACGAGCGAAGCTTCCTCGCTGTGAAAGGCGCGGGCCCCTCGCGCTGGCAACGCTACGGCGAGCGGGTGGTGGCCATCACTGGAGCCGGGCGACCCCCTCCGCCTCCGCCGGAAGCGGTGCCGGAGACAGCAGGGCTCGTCCGCGAGGAGAGCGAGGCGTTCCCGGAGACGCGGGCGCGACGCGAGGAGCCGCCACTTTCGCCGCTGTCGGCGGAGCCGCCGGCCCGGTTCGACGCGGTGCCGCCGCCGGGCAGCGACGCCCAGGCGCGTCCCGAGCCGGCGCGCGGCGGGGAGGAGTTGTGGTCGCTCTGCTCTTCGGGAGCGACGCTCGGGGAGATCTGCACGCGGCTGCGGAGGAGCAGCGCCGAGGTCGCCTCGCAGCTCGCCGACGGCGCGCGACAGGGCCGCAGCCTGGATGTGCTGCGGCTCCTCGGGAGCGACCGCGTGGCGGCCATCCGCGCGGCCTCGGCAGGCGCCGGAGATGATCTGGTCGCCGTTCGCAAGCGCCTGCCCTTCCCGGCCGCGCTGGCAGAGATCCGGCTGGCGCTCTTCGCGCCGGCTTCGTAGCGCACTGCCGGCGGGGAGGTCTGCTGCGCCCCTGGCCTAGAAGGGGATGTCGTCCTCGCCACCCTTTGAGCCGCCCGGTGCGCCACCGCCGGGGCCACCGCCCGAAGGTGGTTCGTCCAGGCCGGGAGGAGGAGCGCCAAAGTCGTCGGCAGGGGCCCCGCCGCTGCGGCCGGCCGCGCGTCCCTGGCCGCGCTCGCCGCCGGAGAGGAAGACGACGCCGCCGACCGGGTTGGCGACCACCTCGGTGGTGTACTGCTTGGCGCCTTCCTTGTTGTTCCATTCGCGAGTCTGCAGGCGGCCTTCGATATAGACCTGCCGGCCCTTGGAGAGGTACTCGCCGCACAGCTCGGCGACCTTGCCCCAGACGACGATGCGGTGCCACTCGGTGCGCTCTTGCTTCTGGCCCTGCTTGTCGGTCCAGTTCTCGTTGGTGGCGATGGTGAAGTTGGCCACCGCCTGACCGCCAGGCGTGTAGCGAACCTCGGGATCCTTGCCCAGGTTGCCGACCAGAATGACCTTGTTGACGCCGCTGCCAGCCATGCTTTGCCTCGCTTCGAGTTGAAGGCGGCACCCTAGCACAGGGGCCTGACAACGGGGCCTCGCGTTGCCGCCGGCCCGCACCCAGCCTGGCCGGCCTTGCGGAGCGCCGTTTGAGCCCGTCGGCCGGGCGTCTCCGAGCCCTGGCCGCTGGACAGGAGCCGTTGCCGAATCCGGCGACGGGCTCTTAGCCGCCGCCCGGGCGCGCGCTCTCGGCCCCGCCGCGGCAGCCGGCGCCGGTGCAGGGTGCCGGATTGACGGTCTCCGGCGCGATGAGCGAGGCCGGGACGGCCCGGAACGGAGCCGCCGAGGAGGAGGTGGGTCTTGCGGACGAAGGCGCGCTGGAAGGCGACGGGTCGCTCGCGGGCCCGGGCGGCGGCGCGGAAGGAATCGGCGCGACCGCGGGGGCAGCGGGCGCCGGCGCGGGAGGAGCGGAGGAGGCCGGCGTCGCCCCGGCAGCGCCGGACTGCCCGGCGGCGGCGGACCCGCCTTGCGAGGTTGCACCGGCGGCGGCTTGCGCACCGGTGGCGGCGGCTTGGGCACCGGCGGCGGCTTGGGCACCGGTGGCGGCGGCCTGGACCGTCGCGACCGCGCTCGAGGGAGTCGCCGGCGCCGCGAGGGGCGAGGCGCCGGCGGGAGGATTCTGCGGCGCGGGGCGGTGCTCGATCACGGCCAGCCAGCCGTCGAGCTGCTGTCCCGGCGAACCCGGCTGCTGCAGCGCGGACTTGAGCGCCTGCGCCAGCGGATACTGCGCCGGCTCCGTCGCCGCCTGCAGGAGGCCCTTGCCGATCAGCTCGACCGCCGCCTGCGCCTGCGGAGCCGCGGCTCCCCGCAGGGCGGAGAGGAATTCGTCGGGCGATGCCTCGCCCGCCTCGACGAGGCCGTCGGCGAGCAAGGTCTCGAGCTGCTCGTCGTGCTGTGGGCCCCGGGCCAGCGGCGACAGCGCCAGCAGCCGCACCAGCGCCTCGGAGCTGCCGTCCACCGCCAGGTCGAGCAGCGACGAGACCGCCGGCACGGGCAGCGCCAGCTCGCGCCCGACGCTGCGCAGCCGCAGGAAGAGCTCGGGCGAGGCGGGCATCGCCTCGAGGAGCGCGCCGCCGCCCTGATCCGGATCGCTCCGGTAGAGCGCATCGGCGAGCACCACCCGGAGGAGCGGATCGCGCTCGGTCCGCAGCGCCGAGCGCAGGAAGGGCAGATTCTTCTTGTCCGCCGACGACGCCAGCGCCGCATAGGTGGCGATGCGCGCCTTCAGCTCGGCCGGCTGCGCTTCCTGCGGCACCAGCTGCGAGAGCGAGGCCAGCGCCGCCTCCCGCGCCGAGGCCTCCGGCGCGCCGACGGCGGCCAGCATCACGCCCAGGCGATCGATCGACGAGACCACCGGCCCGCTCTTGCCGGTCCAGTCGTTGACCAGCACGGAAAAGACGAACCGCTCCCCGCCCAGGCTCTGCACGTAGCCCGAGAGGGCGGTGACGCGCTCGAGGGTGCCGGTCTTGGCGCGCAGCCGGCCCGCAGCGTCGGTGCCCTCCATGCGCAGCCGCATGGTGCCGTCGCGGGCCGCGATCCCGAGCGAGGCGACGAACTCCGAGGCCACCGGGAAGCGCTTCCAGACGGCTTGCAGCAGGCTGGCCATCTGCCGCGCCGTGAAGCGGTTGGTGTCGTTGAGCCCGCTGCCGTTGTGCAGCACGTAGGTGCCGCGCGGGAGGCCCAGCTCCGCCAGGAGATCCTCGGCCACCTCCAGCCCCTTGGGCCAGGTGCCGGGCGAGCCCTTCAGCTCGGCGCCCAGGGTCTTCACCAGCATCTCGGCGATGAAGTTGGAGGAGACCTTGTTCATGTCGCGGACCACTTCCGCGAGCTCCGGCGATTCGTAGGACTGGAGCAGCACCGCCGCGCCCGGCACCAGGCCGCGCCGCACCCGGCCGGAGACGCGGATGCCGCGCTGCTTGAGCAGCATCTTGAGGGTCTGCCCGTAGTAGAAGGTCGGGTCACCGACGCGCCGGAACATCACCACCGGGTCGGCGCCGCGGGGGATGCGGCCCTCGACGACGATGCGGGTGCGCTCTCCGTCGGCGAGGGTGCGCGGGCGCAGCTTGCGCCGGCCGTTGGTCCGCACCGTGGTCACCTTGGAATCGACGGTGAAGTAGTCGCGCGCGTCCGGGTCGACCTCGACCCGCGCCCGCTGCCCCAGCCGCTCCGCGGCGGTGATGTAGATGGCGACGCAGTTGTGGTTGAGCGAGAGCGCGCCCACCCCCGCGGCCCAGGCCTTGTCGCTGGTCTCCTGCTCCCAGCCGGGGCCGAACTGTTCGCGGTCGAAGAAGGTGTCGTCGAGGACGATGTCGCCCACCGCCCGCAGGCCGCGATGCCAGAGGTCGGTGACCAGGCCCTCGAGCCGCTCGGTGGTGACCGCCGGATCGCCGCGCCCCTTGACGAAGAGCGTCCCCGCCCGGCCGTTGCGCAGCGGGTGGTCGGCCAGGTAGTCGGTGGTGAAGCGGTATTCGGGACCCAGCCGCAAGAGAGCCGCGGCGCTGGTGATGAGCTTGGTGTTGGAAGCCGGGTTGAGCAGATCCTCGGCGTTCTTGGAGAGGACCACCGAGCCGTCGTCGAGCGACTGGACCTCGACGCCCACGTGCGCGCCCGAGAGGGGCGGCTGCAAGAGCAGTTGCTCGACGGACCGGCGCAGGGTCTCGCGGTCGGCTTTCTCGGCGCGCACGGACGAGGGCAACGCCAGCGCGGCGGCGGCGAGGAGGACGACGAGGGTGCGGCATTCCTGCACTGAGAACCTCTGCGGGCCAAGGCTGCGCCCAGCTCTATTTTACCAAGCGCTTGCCCGCCCGGCAAAACAACTATCGGGGAATCCATGGGTGTGCGCGCAAGGCCCCCGACAGGCCCGGCGTACATGGAGCGGCTTTCCGGACAACAACCGGGCTTCCGCACAACATCCCGGCGTGCGAGAGTGCGCCGCCGCAAGCAGGGTGGTCCGAGGAGAAATCGCATGGACGAGTTCGAGCGCGAGGCAGCCCGCTGCGTCTTCGTGGGCATCTCCGGCACCTCCCCGACGGCGGACGAACTGAAGCTGGTCCGGCGCGGCGTCGGCGGCGTCATCCTCTTCTCCCGCAACGTCCAGGATCCCGCCCAGGTGGCCGAGCTGTCGCGGGTGCTGAAGGCCGCGGCGCCGGGGCCGCTCCTGGTCTCCGTCGATCAGGAGGGCGGCCGGGTGCAGCGCCTGCGCCCCCCGTTCTGGACCGGCTGGCCGAGCATGCGCCGGATCGGCCTCATCGACGAGGCGGGCGGCGTCCTCGGACTGAACGGCACCGCCGTCGCCGAGAAGCTGGGCCGCCTGGTGGCGCGCGAGCTGTCGGCGTGCGGCTTCGATCTCAACTACGCGCCCGTGGTCGACGTGGACACCAACCCCTTGAACCCGGTCATCGCCGACCGGTCGTTCAGCCGCGACCCGCGGCGGGTGGCGCGGCTGGCCGTGGCCTTCGCGCAAGGCCTGGAGAGGGGCGGCGTCGCCTCCTGCGTGAAGCACTTCCCCGGACACGGCGACACCTCGCAGGATTCGCACCTGACCTTGCCGCGCCTCGCCCACGACAAGCGGCGCCTCTGGGAAGTGGAGTTGGTGCCCTTCGTCGCCGCCGCCCGCGCGGGCCTCGCCTCGGTGATGACCGCGCACGTGCGCTTCGAGGCCTTCGACCGGCTGCCCGCCACCCTCTCGCCGCAGTCGCTGGAGCTCCTGCGCAAGGACGTCGGGTTCCAGGGCTGCTGCATCTCCGACGACCTGGAGATGAAGGCCATCTCCGACATCTGGGGCGTTCCCGACGCCGCCGAGCTCTCCATCGCCGCCGGCTGCGACGCGGTGCTGGTGTGCCACACGCTCGCGACCCAGCACGACTCCATCGACGCCATCGCCCGGGGGGCGCGGGCAGGTCCCCTCTCGCGGGAGCGGCTCGCCGAGGCCGCCGGGCGGGTGGCAATCTTGCAAAAGTTCGCCCGCCCCGCCTCCAGCATCGACCCGATGGCCGCCGGCGCCTCCTGCGCCACCGAGGAGCACCGCCACTTCGCCGCGCAGCTCTCCGAGTCCGCCGAGAAGGTCGCGAACCTCGTAGACCCGACCGAGAAGCGGGCTTGAGGCAGCTGGCGGGCTTTGGGCAGCTGGCTCTGCTAGCGCTGCTCTTCTCCTCCGCGGCGCTGGCGCGCAAGCCGCAGAAGGCGCACGCGGCGAAGCCTGCGGGGGCGCAGATCGATCCCGCGCGCTTCTTCGCCTCCCATCCGGGCCTGGTCCGCATCTATCAAGGCCGCAACCGGCCCGACGCCGAGGATGAGCCGCCCGCCGGGGCCTCGTGCGAGGTGCTGGCCAGCAAGCCCCGCGACGCGGGCGGCGCCGGCGAGATGAAGGAGAGCTGCACCATGATCGTGAGCCGCAAGGCCAAGGGCCAGACCGAGCTCACCTACCAGCTGCGCAAGGACGGCATCTGGAACACGCAGGTGCAGGAGCAGGGGATGCCGGCGCCGCAGGCGGTGGACCGGCTGGTGCTGCCGTCGCCGCTGAAGGTCGGCGCCACCTGGAAGGAGCCGCGCGGCGGAGTCGAGCTGGACCGCACCGTCCGGAGCGCGGGCGGCGCCTGCAAGGCGGCGGGCCGCAGCTTTGCCGACTGCCTCGTCCTCGCCGTGGTGCAGAAGCAGGGGAAGAGCGTCGTGCGCCGCTACACGGAGACGTACGTTGCGGGCGTCGGCCTCGTCGAGGATGCGCAGTGGGAGCTGGTGGATGTGAAGGGATTGTGAGGCCAGGCGTCAGGCCTCGGGCCTCAGGCCTGAAGCCGTTTGAGAGGGCGATCAGCGGCGCGTCAAGGCGCCTTCGCCCAGGAGTGCGAGGGCGCCGAGAAGAAGCAGGCCGCTCCACAAAGGGGTGCCGTGGGCGCCTTGCGCTGCTTCCGATGATGCGGCCACCTGGGCCGAGCCGGCGCCGCCCAGCTGGGCCTTGAGCTCGGCTTCGTCGACGCGGGAGAGGTCGCTCTCTTTTGGATCGGCCAGCGCGACGAAGGCGAGCGAGAGGTCC
Source organism: Deltaproteobacteria bacterium (assembly GCA_043782525.1). Classification (GTDB taxonomy): domain Bacteria; phylum Myxococcota; class Myxococcia; order Myxococcales; family 40CM-4-68-19; genus 40CM-4-68-19. The sequence goes on from JAYWAJ010000411.1 coordinate 6,855, forward strand.
TCGTGCGCGGTCCCGTGCGGAGGGCCTACTTGGGGACGGTAGAGCCCGGGCAAGAGGAGCGGGCCGGCGATGGCCCCGGAGTCGTCCTGCTTCTCGCGGCGCAGCGCGACCGGCTTTCCGTCCGGGCCCAGCACCTGCGCGACGGTGAGTCCCTGCGTCGCGGCCACGGCGCGCTCGGCGCCGACCGCGGCGGGCGGCGGCGATTTCTCGTCCAGCGCCGAGGCGAGGAAGGTCACCGCCTGTTGCAGGACCGGCAGGAAGCTGACGCGAATGGGCCAGTCGGTCCAGGTCCGCGAGGCGGTGCTGGTGTAGAGCAGCACGCGGCCCGCGCCCAGCCGGCTCTCGATCAGCGCCGGCGCGCCGTCGTCGTAGAAGGCGAGGGTGTGCGCCTGCGAGGCCGGATCGGGCTTGAGCAGCGCGTAGCGGAAGGTGCGCGCGCTCTCCAGGCCCTCGCGCTCCGCCGGGCCGAAGACGCGGAAGAGCGGATGCGCCCACTCGACCACGCCGAAGCGGGCCGCGTGCTCCTCGGCGCCCTGGGCGCCCGGCTCGGCGGCGGTCTTGATCAGGTGCAGCGGGCGCGGCAACAGATCGCCGAAGGCCTCGTTGTACGGGTCGGGATCGACGTGGTCGCCGAGGGCGATGAAGAGCCCCATCCCGCGGTGGACGACGGCGTTGCGCAGCTTCTCGACGAAGGCGCGGGGCGGAGGGGGCACGTTGAGCAGGAGCACGACTTCGTAGCCGTCGAGGGGGGCGTTGGCGGCGGCGTCGGCATCCAGCGTCTGCGCGACGATGCGGCCGAAGGTCCGCGCCGGAGCCAGCGCCGCCTCGACGAAGAAGGCCTCGTCGCGGCTGCGCAGCGAGGCGGGCGAGCCGTCGACGATGAGCGCCTTCACGTCGCGCGGCACGTGGACCGCGAAGTCCTGGCCATCGTCGTCGTCGAGGCCCTGCGCCTCGTCGCGGGCCAGCTCGACCCGCCCCAGCACCACGCCCGCCGGCAGCACCGCCGCCAGCGTCTTCTTGGCGGTGCCGTGCGCGGGGACGTCGACGAAGCCCTTGGCGACGACGGTGGGGCCGATCTTCAAGGAGACTTGCAGTCCCGCTGCCGCCCGCGCCGCGTGGTTGGCGACGGTCGCCACCACTTCGTAGCCGCGCGCGCCCAGGGACGCCGCCGGTCGCACCGCCGTCGCGATCACCGCCGCGTTGGGCAGGGCCGCGCCCTGGGCCGCATCGACGAGGACGATGTTGGGCTTGATGCCCGCGGCGCCCGGCGGCGCCCCCGGCGGCGGCGGCACCAGCGGCGGCGGGGCATCGAGGCGGATGGCGTGCGCCGCCAGATCGCTGAAGGCGATGATGCGCTTTCCGGCCACCGGGCTGTCCCCCAGCGCCCGGGCGGCGGCGGCGATGCAGGAGGTCAGGTCGCTGCTGGCGAAGGTCGGCTGCGCGCCTTGCAGCAGGCGGCGCGCGGCCAGGCGGTCGAACGACGGCGCGGAGAGGCCCCCGCCGGAAAATCCCGAGGCGCCGGCGCAGAGGCCGACGGTGGCGGGCTCGTCGGGGCCGAGGCGGTCGAGGGCCGAGAGCGCCTCCGCCCGGGCGCGCTCGAAGAGGGTCTTCGCGCCGATGCGGTAGCGCATCGAGAAGGAGGCATCGAGGACCAGCGCCGTCGCCTGGGGCCCGAAGGCCTGCGCCGTCTGCGCGCCCTTGGGTTTCAGCGACGGCCGCGCCAGCGCCAGCGCCACCGCGGCGAGGAGCAGGCAGCGCAGCGCCAGCAGGAGGATCTGCCGCAGCCGCAGCCGCCGCGCCTTCTGCCGCTGCGAGCGCAGCACGAACTCGATGGCCCCGAAGGCCAGCGGCCGCGGCCGGCGCTGGTTGAAGAGGTGCACCAGGATCGGCAGCGCCACCGCCAACAGGCCCCACAGGTACGCCGGGTGCGCGAACTGCAGCACCTAGGCTGCCTCCCGCCGCGCCAGCAGCTCCAGCAGCACCCGGTCGGGGGCGTCGTCGGTGGCGATCTGCTGGACCTCGACGTCGGCGCGGGCCAGATCCTTGCGCGTCCCCTCGAGGAAGCTGCGCATCTCCAGCAGGTAGCTCTCGCGGATCTGCCGCGGCTGCGCCTCGATGGCGCGGTCGTCTTCCATGGAGAGGAAGCGGGTGGGGTCGTCGAAGGGGAAGTCCAGCTCCTCGCGGTCGTGGATCTGCAGCAGCAGCACGTCATGCCGGCGGGAGCGGAGCATTTTTAGAGCTGGTATACTCCGCTCGGTGGCGTCGAAGAGGTCGCTCAGGACGATGATGAGCGACCGCCGCGGCGCCTTCTCGGCGGCGAAGTTGAGCGCCGCCGGCAGGAGCGTCGGCCCGCTCCCCTTCATGCCCTCGAGCTGGCGGAGCACTTCCTGCACGTGGGCGGGCGAGGAGGCGAAGGGCGAGAACGTGCGCACTCCTGGCGGCAGCCGCTCGGTGCTCTGCGGCGCGGGATCGCCGCTGATGCACAGCCCCACCTGGTCGCCCTGCCGCGCCATGAGATAGGCGAGCGCGCCCGCGCAGACCGCCGCGTACTGGAGCTTGGTCATCGCCCCGCGCCCGTAGTTCATGCTGCCGCTCGCGTCGACCACCAGGAGCGCGCGCAGGTTGGTCTCCATCTCGAAGCGCTTGACGTAGTACTTGTCCAGCTTGGCAAAAGCCCGCCAGTCGATATGCCGGATCTCGTCTCCGGCGGCATATTCCTTGTGCTCGGAAAATTCGACCGACTGGCCATGATGCGGGCTCTTGTGCAGCCCGGTGAGCACCCCTTCCATGACTTTCCGCGCCCGCACTTGCAGCGGGCCCAGCCGCGCCAGCAGCGCCGGATCCAGCGTCATGAAAAAACCTGAGGCCTGAAGCCTGAGGCCTGAGGCCTGAACATCACGCTTTCGTCTCCCTGAGC
>JAYWAJ010000412.1:0-9740 GCA_043782525.1 Deltaproteobacteria bacterium
TGCGTGTCGGAAGTGTCGATGGCGAGGAGCCGGGGCGCGATGGTCTTGGGCGCATAGGTCGGGCGCCCCTGCTGATCGAAGACGGCGAAGCGGTTCACCGGCAGGAGGATGAAGAGGCCCGGCGGCACCTCGTCCTTCTCGTAGATGTAGATGCCGTTGAGGGTGAGCTTGACGCTCTTCCAGGCGTGGTGCGAGTCGTTGCGGACGAAGATCTGCGTGAGCGCGGGCAGCTCGACGGGTTGCACGCGGACGTAGGCCCGCAGCGCGTTGTCGGTGTAGAGCTGGCCGGCCAGCGTCGCCGCCACGATGGCGCCGTAGCTGCCCAGCGCGTAGGCCCGCCAGCGGGAATGTTCGGGGCGGGCGCGAAAGCCGGCCACCGAGCTGCGGCCCCGGTCGCGGACCTGGCCGAACAGCTTGCCGGTCACCTCGACCAGCGCGCCGGTGGCCGCCGCGAGCCCGCTCCCCAGGGCCGCGCCCAGGCCGTCGAACGGGCGCCGCTTCTGCGGACCGGGCGGAGGTGCTGCGGAAATCTCGCTCACGCCGTCCATCGTATCCGACGCGCTCCGCATGGCAAGGCCCTGCTGGGTCGAGCCGCCCGTCCTCACCCCTCGCGCAGGGCAGTGAGCAGGCGGTTCGCCGCGGCGTTCTCGGGCTGGAGGGCGAGGACCTTCTTGAGCAGGGTCTCGACCCGCTGGGTGAGGTCGCCGCGCGCAGGGGAGGCGGCCCGGGCGCGCTCGTCGAAGAGCAGCATGGCGAGGCGGAGCAGGACCTCGGCGTCCTCCGGGTGGCGGTCGGCGAGGCGCTCCAGGCGGCCCATCGCCCGGGCCTGCTCTCCGCCGGCGATCTCGGCCCGGGCGACGAGGAGCAGCAGGGCGTCGTCGTCGGGCTGGAGCAGGGCCGCCTGCTCGAGGGGCTCGAGCGGGTTGGGCAGCCCGCGCTCGAGGCGCAAAGTGCCCAGGTGGCGCAGCGTCTCCGGATCGAGCGGATTGCGCTCCAGCGCCGCGGCGTATTCGGCGGCGGCGAGCTCCGGCTTCTCCTTCGCCGCGTAGAGCTCCGCCAGCCAGGCGTGCGGCTGCGGCAGGTCGGGGGCGAGCTCGGCGGCGCGGCGCAGCTCGGTGACGGCGCGGCCTGCCTCGTCGAGGCGCGCGGCGGCGAGTCCCAGGAGCGCGTGCGCCGGAGCCAGGTCGGGCAGCCGCGCCACCAGCGTCTCCAGCTGCGGCGCGGCGATGCCGGGAGCGTCGCGCAGGAGGTACCCGAGCGCCTGCTCGAGGTCGCTGCGCGCCGGCGGCGGCAGATCGCGGAAGAGGTCGGTCAACGACCGCGCGACTTTCACTGCCAGCGCCGCCTCCTCGGGCGTGGGCTCGAGCCGGGCAAAATCGTGCAGCGCCAGCAGCGCCGCCTTGCGATCGCCCAGCCGCGAGAGGCACATCGCCAGCGCCGGACGGTAGCGCGCCACCCGGGGCGCCAGCTCCGCTGCCTTCGCCAAAGGTCCCTTGGCCTCGCCGAACTTCTCGCCGTCGAGGAGGGCGACGCCCAGTCGATACTGAATATCTGGCTCGCCGGGTCGCAGCTCCGCCGCCTTGCGCAGGGCCAGAACCGCGGCGCCCTCGTTGCCCGCGGCGAACTCGGCGAGACCCAGGGCATAGAAGCCGAGCGCCTCCCGTGCCCCGTCGCGCAGCTCGCGCAGGAGCGGCTCGAGCCCGCCCCGCTTGCGCGCCGCCTCGATGCGCCCGCGCACGGCGGCCAGCTCGCGGGGGTCGCGCGAGAGCACCTCCTCGAACGCGCGCTGCGCCTTTTCGCCCCGGCCCGCCGCGAGGTCGGCCTGGGCTTCGCGCAGGAGCGACGCTGTGTCCTGCTGCTTCCTGCCCGCGCAGGCGCAGAGGATCGCGACCAGCAGCAGGAGGCGCTTCATGGCCAGTCGGCGCCGCGCCGGAATCCGTCGTCGTGCGCCCAGCGGGCAAAGGCCGGATCCTTCTGCATGCCCAGCAGCGACTTGCTGGCGGCCGCGCGCGCCGCCTGGTCCAGCGCCTCGCCCTTGAGGCCCTGCTCCTCGAGGCGGGTGCGGGCGTCGGCCTGCACCAGCTTGCCCGCGGCGGCCAGCGCCTCGGCGGCGAAGGCGCCCTCTCCACGGGCGGCGAAATAGCGGGCGCGCCCGTAGTAGCCCTCGGGCGACCGGGGCGCGATCTCCAGCAGCCGGTCGAAGGTCGCGCCCGCCTGCGGCACCTGCCCGTCGTCGAGCAGCGCGAGGCCGTACTGGTAGAGGGCCGGCACGTTGTCGGACTTGAGGTGGACGGCGCGCTCGGCGTCGGCGAGGGCGGCCTTCTTGTCGCCGCTCTTGGCCGCGAGGTTCCCGCGCGAGAGCAGCAGGAAGAGGTTGGTGGGCGCCTTCTCGAGGCCGGCCGTCAGCTCGGCGCGGGCGCCGGTGAAGTCTCCCCGGGCCTCGAGCACGCGGGCGGCGCCGATGCGGGCGGTGAAGGCGCTCTCGGTCGAGAGGGCCGCGGCCTCGCGGTAGGCGGCGAGCGACTCGTCGAGGCGGCCCAGGTCGTAGAGCGTGTCGCCCAGCCGCTCGCGGGCCAGCGCGGACCTGGGCGAGAGGCGCGCCGCCTCGCGGTACTCCTGCGCCGCCTCGTCTTTGTGGCCGTTGTTGACCAGCACGTTGCCGCGCGCCAGGTGGGGCGCGGCGCCGTCGGTGTTGCAGGAGGCGACGAGGAGAATCGCGAAAACTGATGAAAGCTTCATGGGGCGCGGAGGATAATCGAGAACATGCCCGACGTCGAAGCAAGCGTAGCCCGCCCAGGAGCGGGGCAGAGCCCACCGAAGAAGCGGTTCATCGCTGTTGCGGGGAACATGGGCGCGGGCAAGAGCGAGCTCGTCTCCTTCCTCTGCAGGCGGTACGGCCTCAAGCCCTTCTTCGAGCCCAACGACACCAACCCCTACCTGGCGGACTTTTACGCCGACATGCCCAAGTGGGCTTTTCACTCGCAGATCTACTTCCTCACCCACAAGTTCCGCCTCCACCGCGAGCTGATGTTGGAGCCGGGCACGGTGGTGCAGGACCGGACCATCTACGAGGACGCCGAGATCTTCTGCGAGAACCTGCGCCGCTCGGGGATGATCTCGGATCGCGACTACCGGACCTACCGCGAGCTCTACGACACCACCTGCGCCTCGCTGGCGCCGCCGGATCTGATGATCTTCCTCAAGTGCCCGCTCAAGACGCTGCGGAAGCGCATTCTCAAGCGGGGCCGGGCGATGGAGATCGAGGTCCCCACTGAATATCTTCACCGCCTCAACGCGCTCTACGCAGAGTGGCGCGCCAAGTACTCCCTGTCGCCGGTCATCGAGCTGGAGACGGACCGGCTGGATTACCTGACGGACCTTGTTGATCGACTGGATTTGTTCAAGCAGATCGAGAAGTACGTGACGTGAAGCAGGCCTCAGGCTTCAGGCCTCAGGCTTCAGGCCGGGGGGAGCTGCAGCAAAAACGTCGCGCCGCCGGGGCTGTCTTGCAGGGTCAATGTGCCGCCGTGGGCTTCGGCGATCTGGCGACTGGTGGAGAGGCCGAGGCCGTTGCCGCCGGCGCGGGTGGTGACAAAGCGCTCGAAGATGCGGGCGCGGTCGGCGGCGGGGACGCCCGGGCCGTCGTCGGAGATGAGCACCTCGGCGCGCCCGTCGACCGCGCTCCGCGTGCTGATGGTGATGCGGCTGCGCCCGAAGTCGAGGGCGTTGAGCAATACATTCAGTAGAAGCTGGCGGATGGCGAAGGGATCGACGTCCACGCGCGGCGGCTCGCCCGCGGTCTGGTCGACGACCAGATCCTTGATCCGGGCCATCGGCCGGACCATCTGCAGCGCCTCGTTGACCAGCTCGTTGACGTCCTGCGGCCGGCGGGGAACCTTCTCGCCGCTCGAATAGGAGAGGAAGGTCTGCAGCTGCGCCACCGTGCGCCGCGTCTCGTTCTCCAGCTCCTTGAGGTGCCGGATGACCTTGACGTCGGCCTGGGTGCGCTCGGCGGCGGTGCGCCCCAGCTCGGCGAAGCCCAGCACCACGGTGAGCGCGTTCTTCATCTCGTGCGCGAAGCCGGCGGTGAGCAGGCCGACGGTGCTGGTGCGCTGCGCCCGCTCGAGCGCGACGCCCACTTCGGCGAGCCGCCGCTGCAGGCTCCACGCCGAGGCCACGCCGCCCGCGGCCAGGAGCAGGACCGCCGCGTAGAGCAGGCCGCCCAGGTTGACGCCGCGCCAGAGGGAGATCACCAGCACGAAGGTGGCCAGGAGGAAGATGCTGGGGCCCCAGTAGAGGGCCGCGACGGCGATCTTGCGCGCCTTGAGGGCAGCGAGGATTCCGGGCGAGACGGGGCGTCGCTTTTGCACGGGCGGCATATAGCAGAAGTCGCGCAAGGCGCGCGTGTCTGCGATCATGCGGGCATGGCTCTTCGAGGAAGCAGGGTCCTGCTCTGCGTCGGCGGCGGCATCGCGGCGTACAAGGCCTGCGAGGTGCTCCGCCTGTTGGTCAAGGCCGGCGCGCAGGTGCGGGTGGCGCTGACGCCGTCGGGGGAGCGCTTCGTCACCGCGCTGACCTTCCAGGCGCTCTCAGGGCATCCGGTGGCCCGCGACCTCTTCTCCACCGAGCAGGAGTTTGCCGCCGGTCATATTGCGCTGGCCGACTGGGCGCAGCTTGCCGTGGTCGCACCGGCGACTGCCAACCTGCTCGCCCGCCTGCGGATGGGCCAGGCGAGCGATGCGGCCAGCGCGGCCCTCTTGGCCATCCCGCCGCGCCGCTGGCTCCTGGCGCCGGCGATGAACGAGAAGATGTGGGCGAGCCCGGCCACCCTGGAGAACCTGCGCGTGCTCAAAGACCGCGGCGCCCGGACGGTGGGGCCGGCCGTCGGCGAGATGGCGGAGCGGTCGCACGTCGGTCCCGGGCGCCTCGCCGAGCCGCCCGAGATCGTCGCCGCGGCGGAGGAGCTCTCGGCGCCGCCCGACCTCGAGGGCGTTGCGGTGCTGGTCACCGCGGGGCCGACGCGGGAGCGGCTCGATCCGGTGCGCTTCCTCAGCAATCCTTCCAGCGGAAAGATGGGCTACGCGATGGCGGAGGCGGCGCGCGACCGCGGCGCCCGGGTGACGCTCATCTCCGGGCCGGTGGCGCTGTCCCCGCCCGCCGACGTGCATTTCGTACCGATCGAGTCTGCCGAGGAGCTGGCCCGCGCGGTGGACGCGCAGGTCGGCTCCGCGCGCGTGGTCATCATGGCCGCCGCCGTCGCCGATCAGCGGCCCGCCGAGCGCGCGCCGCACAAGGTGAAGAAGCCTCCCGGCGAAGAGCTGCTGCGGCTGGTGCGCACCCCCGACATCCTCGCCGGGCTGGGCGCGCGGCCGCAGCGCCCGCTGCTGGTCGGCTTCGCGGCCGAGAGCGAGAACGTCGAGGAGAACGCGCGCGGCAAGCTGCAGCGCAAGAACCTGGACCTGATCGTCGCCAACGACATCGCCCAGGCCTTCGGCCTCGACACCAACCGCGCCATCGTGCTGGCGAAGGACGGCGCCCGCAGCGAGCTTTCGGGCAGCAAGCGGTCCGTCGCGCACGCCATCTGGGACATGGTCCGCGCCCGGCTCTAGTGGTACATGGCTGCGGATGCGGGAGCTGGCGGAAGAGCTGCGGGCGTACGTGGCCTGGGCGGAGGAGGCGGGACTGGAGAATCTGGCCTCAGGCCTCAGGCCTCAGGCTTCAGGCCAGAAGCAGCCTGAGGCCCCGGTTGCGCAAGGTGCTTCCATGAAGCTGCAAATTCTTGAAGAGGTGCGCCTCCAGCTTGGGGAATGTACCCGGTGCAAGTTGCACAAGGGGCGGCACAGCATCGTCTTCGGCGCGGGCAGCGCGCAGGCGCGGCTGATGTTCGTCGGCGAGGCGCCCGGCGAGGACGAGGATCTCCAGGGCATCCCCTTCATCGGCAAGGCCGGCGGCCTGCTGACCAAGATGATCGAGGCGATGGGCCTCTCCCGTGACACTGTCTACATCTGCAACACGGTGAAGTGCCGGCCGCCCAACAACCGCAACCCCGAGCCCGACGAGCTCTCCTCCTGCGAGCCGTTCCTCAAGGGGCAGCTGGAGGCGGTGAAGCCCGAGGTCATCGTCACGCTGGGCAAGTTCGCCGCCCAGGCGCTGCTCCGCGACGAGACGCCCATCTCGCGGCTGCGCGGGCAGTGGCGCGCCTACCAGGGCATCCCGCTCATGCCGACCTTCCATCCCGCCTACCTCTTGCGCAGCCCCGGCGAGAAGGGAAAGGTCTGGGACGACTTGAAGCAGGTGATGAAGAAGCTCGACCTGCCGGCGAAGGCGACGTGACCCTGGATCCCTACGGGCTGCGGCGGGTGGTGCGGCCGCGCGGCGTGCTGCCGCAGCAGGCGGAAGTGGTCGACCCGCTCTTGCCGCTGGGCGACGACGAGCTCCTCATCGACGTCGAGCACCTCAACATCGACGCGGCCTCCTTCCGGCAGCTGGAGTCCACCGGGCGCGAGATCCCCGCGCAGGTGATGGAGATCGTCCGCGCCCGCGGCAAGATGCAGAACCCCGTCACCGGCTCGGGCGGGATGCTGATCGGGCGCGTCGCCTCCGTCGGCGCGCAGCACCCGGCGTTTTCCGAGCTGCGGCCCGGCGACCGCATCGCGACGCTGGTCTCCTTGACGCTGACGCCGCTCCTGCTCGAGGAGATCAGCGCCGTCCACGCGCACGCGGAGCGCCTCGACGTGCGGGGGAAGGCGGTGCTCTTCGCCAGCGGGCTCTGGGCGCCCCTGCCCGAGGACCTGCCGCTGGAGATGGCGCTGGCCGTGCTCGACGTCTGCGGCGCGCCGGCCTGGGTGGCGCGGCTCGCCACGCGCGGCGCACGCGTGCTGGTGCTCGGGGCAGGGAAGAGCGGCTCTCTCGCCTGCGCGCAGGCGCGCAAGAACGGCGCGCAGGTGACCGCCCTCGACTACCGCCGCGAGCCGGCGGAGCGGCTGGTGCAGGACGGCCTCGCCGATGCCTGGCTGGCCCTCGACGCCACCCGGCCGCTCGAGGTCTACGCGGCCACCCGCGGCGCCTTCGATCTGGTGGTCAACTGCGCCAGCGTGCCCGGCACCGAGATGGGCAGCATCCTCTCGGCGCGCGACGGCGGCGAGGTGCTCTTCTTCAGCATGGCGACCTCGTTCACCGCGGCGGCGCTCGGCGCCGAGGGAGTCGGCAAGGACGTCCGCCTCACCATTGGCAACGGCTACGCGCGCGGGCACGCGCGGCTGGCGCTCGACCTGGTGCGCGAGACGCCGGCGCTGCAGAAGATCTTCGCCGCCCGCGTCGCCTAGCAGGCAGGTGTCCAGCAAAACGTCGGCCATTCGTCACCTCCAGTTCACCGCCGCGGCCGGCGCCCCCGAAGGAGAAGCAATGACCCGTCTGACCTCGTTGTTCGCGGCGCTCACCCTCGCCGGAGCGGCCGCGGCCGCGCCGAGCGTCACCGTCACCCCGCCCCAGGGAGCGCGCTTCTTCCCGGGCCAGCGCTTCGACCTGCGCGTCGAGGCCAAGGGGACGCCGCCTTTCTCGGCCACGCTCACCGTCGACGGCGCGCCGCGGGCCTTCACCTCACCCGCCGACGCCGCCACGCCCTCCGCGAGCACCGACGGCATCAGCAAGCCGGGTTACGGCGGCTTCAACCTGCGCGGGTTTTCCCTCGACCAGCCCGGCAAGCACACCGTCAGCGCCACCGTCACCGACGCCACCGGCTCGGCCCGCGCCAGCCAGAGCCTCCTCGTCGAGACCCTCCGCGGGCAGGAGAGCGACGGGAAGATCCGCAACGTCATCATCATGCTGGGAGACGGCATGGGGACTGCGCACCGCACCGCCGCGCGCCTGGTGCGCTACGGCGTCACCGCCGGCGACCCGAACGACTACCTCCACATGGACAAGTTCCCCGGCACCGGCCTCGTCAGCACCCACTCGCTCAACAGCATCGTCACCGACTCCGCCCCGGGCATGGCCTGCTACACCACCGGCAACCACGCCAGGAACGGGCAGGAGGGGGTCTACCCCGCAAACGTCACCAACGTCTTCTACCAGCCGCGGGTCGAGTACCTGTCCGAGTACCTGCACCGGGCGAAGGGCACCTCGACCGGCATCGTCACCACCGCCGACCTGGAGGACGCCACGCCCGCCGCCAACGCGGTGCACACCGGCGACCGCAACAAGGGCCAGGGCATCGTCGACCAGTACCTCGACGAGCGCGACAACACCGGCCTCGCCGTGCTGATGGGGGGCGGCCGCCGCTGGTTCTTGCCCTCCACCACCTCTGGCTCCAGCCGCTCGGCGCCGACCGCGGGGAGCACTCCGGGTTACGACTCCCTGCCGGCCGACCTGATCGCGGCCTGGAACACGCCCGGGACCAGCACCAACGATCCCGCCCGCGACCTGACCAGCGAGTTCCGGGACGCCGGGTTCGAATACGTCCAGACCGCCGCCGAGCTCACCAGCGCCGCGGGCCGCGCGCCCAAGAAGCTGCTCGGGCTCTTCGGCTACGGCAACATGAACGTCGCCCTCGACAAGATCGCCAGGCGCCGCAACGCGCAGGTCTCGCCGGTGGTGGACGACTACCACGCGCCCGACCAGCCGATGCTCGACGAGATGACCGACGCCGCGCTCCAGGTGCTGAGCAGGAATCGCAAGGGCTTCGTCCTCATGGTCGAGGGCGCGCACATCGACAAGCAGTCGCACCTGATGGACGCGGAGCGCGCGGTGGGCGAGGTGCTGGAGTTCGACCGCGCCGTGGGCCAGGCGCGCGAGTGGGCCGACCGGCTGGGACACACCCTCGTCATCGTGGTGGCCGACCATGAGTGCTCGGGCTTCAGCATCATCGGCGCGCTCCAGGGCGGGGTGGCGGCGCTGCGGGCGCTTCCCTCGGACGCAGCCGTCAGCGACCCCGCCGTCGCGCCCGCGCGGCAGAACGTGGTCGGCACCTACGACGCCGCCGGCTTCCCCAGATACGACATCCAGCCGGACGGCTACCCGGCCTCGCAGGACATCGACGGCAAGCTCCTCTTCGGCTACGGCGCCAGCGCCGACCGGTACGAGACCTGGCTCGGCAAGCCGCAGCCGGTGATCGACAGCCTGCTCCCGAGCGGCATCAAGTCGGAGCTGAAGGCCAAGGGCTACGTCGGCGAGCCTGCGCAGCGCGGGACCAAAGGGAGCCTCGAGGACCAGAATGGCTTCTTCCTCCGCGGCCAGGCGGGCGGGGTCACCAACGCGGTGCACACCGCTTCGGACATCCCCATCTCGGCGTACAGCAGCAGCGGCAACGCCTGGACGCGATTCGTCGGCGTGCAGCGGAACACCGACGTCTTCTTCAAGCTGATGTCGGCGGTGCTGGCGGGCCAGGACGACTGAGCGACCGGCGACGCCGGCTCCTGGGCGCACCGCCAAGACAGGGTTGCCTGGCTATCGATAGGCTGCGCCTGTCGACCCGGAGCCTGCACCGCGCCCGCGCGTCGTGCATCAACAGTCCATGGGCAAGCCGTCGAGCGACGTCGCCTTCACGCCCGCGGTCAAGGCGGCGCAGTCGGCCCGCGGGTCGCGCCACGGGTACGAGCGGATGGAGCAGCGGGGCGGATTCGAGACCGAGGTCACCGCCAACCTGGCTGCCTTCATCGCAGGGCTGGACAGCTTCTATCTCGCCACCGCCAACGGGCACGGCCAGCCCTACGTGCAGCACCGCGGCGGGCCCAAGGGCTTCC
>JAYWAJ010000413.1:0-9653 GCA_043782525.1 Deltaproteobacteria bacterium
CGGCGAAGGCGCCGGAGCTTCCCGTCGTGCGCCTGATCGCGACGGGCGGGACCATCGCCATGAAGATCGACCCGGTCAAGAAGGCGCCGGTTCCCGCCATCTCCGGGGAGGACCTGGTGGCGACGGTGCCCGAGATCGCCCAGGTGGCGCGGGTCGAGGTGCAGAACCTCTCCAACGTGCCCTCGGACTACATGGATCCCGATCGCTGGGTCCAGCTGCAGAAAGCCGTCAGCGTGGCCCTTCTGCGCCCCGAGGTGGCCGGGGTCATCGTCTCGCACGGGACCGACACCTTGGAGGAGACCGCCTGGTTTCTCGACCTCACCGTCGACAGCGACAAGCCGGTGGTGCTCATCGGCGCGCAGCGCAACGCCAGCGAGAAGGACTTCGACGGGCCGCGCAACCTGCTCAACGCCGCGCGCATCTGCGTCTCGCCTGGCGCCCGCCGCATGGGCGCGGTGATCGCGCTCAACAACCAGATCAATTCGGCCCGCGAGGCCGTCAAGACCCACACCTCCGACGTGGAGACCTTCAAGTCGGGCGACTTCGGGCTGCTGGGCATGGCCGACAACGATCGCGTGGTCTGGTATCGCGCCCCGCTGCGGCGGCAGCACGTCCCCCTCCAGACGCTGGCGGAGGGCCTGCACCTGCCGCGCGTGGACATCGTCGCGATGTATGGCGGCGCCGACGGCGCGCTGGTCCGGGCCGCGGTGGCGGCCGGCGCCAAGGGCCTCGTCATCCAGGCGCTGGGCTGGGGAAACATGAACGTGCCGATGTTCGAGGCGGTGAAGGAGCAGATCGGGAAGGGCATCCCCGTGGTGATCTCGACCCGGGTCTGGAACGGCCGCGTGCTGCCCAACTACGGCTTCGAGGGCGGCGGCAAGACGCTCCAGCAGGCGGGCGCCGTCTTCGCCGACAACCTCTCGCCGCAGAAGGCGCGCATCCTCTTGATGCTGGCGCTGCAGACGACCAGCAAGGCCCCCGATCTGCAGAAGCTCTTCGACCGCTGACCGGCCTCCCGGGAGCAACCACCATGCTGGCGATGACGATGGCCCTGCTGTTCGGGGCGCCGACCGACGCGTACCTCGATCAGACCCGCGCCCGCTGGGAGCAGCTCTCGCGCCATCTCTGGGAGTTTTCCGAGACCTCCCTGCGCGAGCAGAAGTCGGCGGCGCTGCTCGAGGACGTCCTCGAGAAGGAAGGCTTCCAGGTGCAGCGGGGCGTCGGTCTCTTGCCGACGGCCTTCGTCGCCACCGCGGGCTCGGGGTCGCCGGTGGTCGCCATCCTCGCCGAATACGACGCCCTGCCGGAGCTGTCGCAGAAGGCTGGCGAGGCGCGCAAGGATCCCGCTGCCGCCGGCGAGCCCGGGCACGGCTGCGGCCACAACCTGCTCGGCACTGCCGCCGTGGCCGCGGCGCTGGCGGCGAACGCCGATCGCCTCCAGCGGAAGCTGCCGGGAACCATCCAGGTGTTCGGCACGCCCGCCGAGGAGATCCTCATCGGCAAGACCTTCATGCTCATGGCCGGCGCCTTCCGGAACACCGAGGTGGTGCTCTCCTGGCACCCGGGCGACAAGAACGAGATCTCCAACGGTAAGCGCCTGGCGCTCACCGCGACGGAGGTGGAGTTCTTCGGCAAGACCGCCCACGCGGCCGCCTCGCCCTGGCTGGGACGCAGCGCGCTCGATGCGCTGGAGCTCTTCGAGCACGCCATGTCGCTGATGCGCGAGCACGTGCAGCCGACCGCGCGCATCCACCGGGTGATCAAGAACGGCGGCGTGGTGGCCAACATCATTCCCGACTATTCGAAAGTCCAGGTCTGGCTGCGCGAGGCGAACATCGGCGCGGTGGAAGACCTGCTGGCGCGGATGCGCAAGGCCGCGGACGGCGCCGCGCTGGCGACGGAGACGCGGGCCAAGGTCACGGTGCTGGCGTCGGTGCGCGACCCGATCGCGAACCAGGTGCTGGGCGGCCTGCTGCAGAAGGAGCTGGAGCGGGTGGGCGCGCCGCACTGGGACGAGCGCGACACCTCCTTCGCCAAAAGCCTGCAGAAGGAGCTGGGCGCTCCCGAAGCGGGCCTCGCTGCCGAGGTGACCCCCTATGGCGTCCATGGAAGCACCGCCTCCTCCGACATCGGCGAGGTGAGCGCGGCGGCGCCGCTTGCCGAGCTGGGCGTCGCCACCCGGCCGCTCGGCACCGCGGCGCACCATTGGGCGACGACCAGCTGTTCGCTGCATCCAGTGGGCGTGAAGGGCATGGAGGTCGCATCCAAGGTGCTGGGCGCGTCGCTCGTCGACCTGCTCTCCGATCCGGCGCTGGTCGCGGCGGCCAAGGCGGAGTTCGCCCGGGCGACGAAGGGAAAGCCGTACCTGAGCCCGCTGCCCGCCGACGCGAAGCCGACTGTCTTCTAGCTCGAGGACGGAGCCTTCGGCCTGGGGCCTGTTCGCCGCCTCAGGCGCCCTGACGCGAGCGCTCGATCGGAAGCCCCCCGCGCTGGGGCCGTGAACTGTTCACGCCCAGGCGTCGGGACCTGATTTCGGATTGCTGGGGCGAGGGACAGCCCACATCTTTCATCCGGTGCAAGAGCGGGCGAACTCACGCTTGAGCGAATTGGGCTTGAGCGCCGTGCTCGAGCGGGTCCGCGACCTCGCCTCGGGGCCCGTCGCCGCGCGGGCGCAAGCCACCGACGAAGAGCGCCGCTGGCCGGAGGAAAATTTCCGCGCGCTGCAGGCGGCGGGGCTCGGGGGACTGGTGGTGCCGGCCTCCTGCGGGGGCCTCGGGCAGGGGCTGTTCGCGCTGGCCCGCGTCTGCGAGGAGCTGGGCAAGTCGTGCGCATCCACGGCCATCGGATATGGCATGCATTGCGTCGGTGCGGCGGTGATCGCGGCACGGGCCACGCCGGATCAGGAAGAGCGCTACCTGCGCCCCATCGCCGCCGGCAGGCACTGGACCACGCTGGCGCTGAGCGAGCCCGGCACCGGCTCGCACTTCTACTTCCCGCAGACCAGCCTCTTGCGCCTGCCGCACGGCACGCTCCACATCGTGGGGAAGAAGTCGTTCGTGACCAATGGCGGACACGCCGACTCCTACGTGGTCTCCACCGTCGCGGCCGAGCCCGACGCCCCGCCCGGCCAGTTCTCTTGCGTGGCGGTGGGAGCAAGGACGGCCGGCCTGCACTGGGAGGAGCCGTGGGCCGGGGTGGGGATGCGGGGAAACTCGGCGCGGGGGCTGACGCTGGACGCCCGCGTGCCGGCGGCCGACCTCCTGGGCAAGGAGGGCGATCAGATCTGGTACGTCTTCAACGTGGTCGCTCCCTATTTCCTCATCGCGATGGCGGGCACCTATCTCGGCATCGCCGCCAACGCGCTGGAGACGGCGCGGGCGCACCTGGCCGCGCGGCGCTACGAGCACACCGGCGCGGCGCTCGCCGATCAACCGGTCCTGCAGCGGGAGCTGGGCATCCTCTGGCGCAAGGTGGAGCGCACGCGGCGGCTCGTCTACTACGCGGCAGCCGAGGGCGACGCCGGCTCCGCGGAGTCCCTGATCGCGCTCTGCTCCGCCAAGGCCGAAGTCGCCGACTGCGCCGTGGAAGCGGTGAACGCCGCGATGACGCTGGTGGGCGGCATCGGCTATCGCGCCGGCGGCAGCCTGGAGCGCAGCTTGCGCGATGCGCGCGCCGCTCACGTCATGGCGCCCACCACCTTGTTGCTGGAGACCTGGATGGGACGCGCGCTCCTCGGCCTGCCCCTGCTGGCGGAGTAGGCCGTGCAGAGGATCTTGCTGCTCCACGTGGACGGAACCACTGCCGCGGCCCTCGCGGAGAGTGCGGGCGCGGAGGTCGTGGCCCCCCCCGGATCTCGAGACGGCGCTTGGGCTCGCCGAGCGGGAGCCGGGCGGCATCGGAGCGATGGTCATCGGCACCTGGCAGAGCGAGCCGTTGGTCGCCGCGCTCCGGGTCCGCAACGCGTTGCCGCGCCTCCCCCTGCTGCTCCTGGCGGAGCCGGCCCGCGAGCGCGAGCTGGCCGAGGCGCTGCAGCGCGACACCCTGCGGGGCAACAGCGTGCGCTGCCTGCCGGTGTTTCCGCTCGCTCCCGTGGTCGAGGCGGTGGCCGAGGCCGTCCGCGCCGGCAAGCTCCGCCAAGCGCACGAGGCGCAGCTGGCGGCGGCCAACCAGGTGCTGCGCCAGCAGCAGGCACCGCCGCGCGCCGCGCGCGACCTGGGACGCCTGCTCGAGGACGCCCCGCTGGGGGTCCTGGTGCTCGACGCCGCCGATGGCATCGTGGCGTCGAACCGGCTCGGGAACGTCCTCCTCGGACGCGACCCCAAGAGGGTCGGCGAGAGCTTTCCCGACCTCTTGCCCGCGGAGGCGCGCGCGTCCTGGCGCGCGTCGATCGCGGAAGACCCCGCGGCCCGCATCCGGATGGTGCTGGAGGCCGGCAACGCCCGCCTGCTCGACCTGACGGCCTCGCGCGTCGACGAAGGAGGAGGGCCCCCGGAGCGGCTGGTCTTCCTCGCCGACGTGACCGCGGAGCGCGAGCGCGGCGCGCTGCTCGAGCAGTTGCAGGCGACGGGCCGCTTTCGTGAGCAGTTCATCGGCATCCTCGCCCACGACCTCCGCTCGCCCCTGCAATCCATCTCGATGACGACCAGGCTCCTGCTGAAGAACGCGGAGGGAAGCAACTTGCGCCCGCTCGCGCGCATCTCCGCGAGCGCCGAGCGCATGAGCCGGATGATCGGGGACGTCCTCGACTTCACCCGCACCAGGCTGGGCGGCGGCTTGCCCCTGCATCCGGTCCTGGTCGACCTGGCCGCGCTCTGCCGGCAGCTGCTCGAAGAGCTGGAGGTCACGGCCCCCGACCGCGCCATCCGGCTGGACCTGCGCGGCGACGTCTCGGGCCGGTGGGACTCGGATCGCCTCCACCAATTGCTCGGCAACCTGCTCGGGAACGCGCTCCGGTATGGCCCTCCCGAGAGCGAGATCCGCTTGACCGTCGCGGGCACCGCCGAGGCGGTGCGCATCGAGGTCCACAACCGGGGAGAGCCCATTTCCGCGGAGCTGCTGCCCGACATCTTCGAGCCGTTCCAGCGGGCCACGAGCGAGACCCGCTCCGGCGGGCTGGGGCTCGGGCTCTACATCGTCAGGGAGATCGTCCGCGCGCACGGCGGCACCGCCTCGGTGCAATCGACGGCTGCGGCCGGCACGTGCTTCACCGTGCTGCTGCCGCGCGCAGGCCCACCGGCAGGATGAGGGGAGGCGGCTTGCGCACGGCATGTCCCGTCGCCAGCCCGACCACGAAGAGCACCAGCGCCACCGCGCCCGCTGCAAACGTCGTGTCGCCGATCACCCGCATCCAGCGCAGCGTGTTCATGCCGGGCGTATGCATGAACTCCGCGCTGCGCGCATACCAATACCCGACGCCCACCGAGGCGCGCGTCTGCAAGAGCCCCACCGGCAGCACGCTGAGCACCACCATGGCGAGCAGGCCGCCGTTGATCAGCCAGAAGGCGGTGGCGATCCAGCCTTCGCGCCACTCGTCGGCGGGGCGCAGCGCGCGCAGGGAAAAGAGCATCAGGCCGATGCCCAGCATTCCGTAGACGCCGAAGAGCGCGGTGTGCGCGTGGGAGGCCGTGGTGTTGAGCCCCTGCATGTAATAGAGCGCGACCGGGGGGTTGATCATGAAGCCGAAGAGCCCCGCTCCCACCAGGTTCCAGAAGGCCACCGCGACGAAGCAGTAGATGGGCCAGCGGTAGTGCCGGACCCAGGGCCGCGCGCGGGCGAGGCGCAGGTTCTCCCAGGCCTCGAAGCCGACGAAGACCAGCGGGACCACCTCGAGGGCGCTGAAGACGGAGCCGAGCGCCAGCACGAAGGTCGGGGTGCCGGAGAAGTAGAGATGGTGGAGCGTGCCGATGATGCCGCCGGAGAGGAAGATGGTGGAGGAGAGGATCACCGCGCGCCCGGCCGAGGGCAGGTGGACGAGACCGAGGCGGGCGAGGAGGAAGGCGATCACCACCGTGGCGAAGACCTCGAAGAAGCCTTCCACCCAGAGGTGCACCACCCACCATCGCCAATACTCGGCAATGGCCAGGTTGGTATGGCGGCCATATCCGAGCGCGGCCCCGTAGAAGCCGGCGATGGCGGCGGCGGAGATGACGAAGAGGATGAGGATGTGGCGCTGCTCGTCCTTGCGGCGCAGGGCGGGCCAGATGGCGCGGGCCACCAGCCAGAACCAGAAGATCAGGCCGCCGAAGAGCGCGATCTGGAAGGCGCGGCCGAGGTCGATATATTCATATCCGCTGTGGCCGAAATAGAACCAGAGCGTCTCGCTGTGCAGGTGGTTCATCACGCTCAGCCATTGGCCCAGCATCGAGCCGGCGATGACGACGAGCAGGGCGCCAAAGAGCACGTTCACGCCCAGCCGCTGGGCGCGCGGCTCGACGCCCCCGATGGCCGGCGCGATGTAGAGGCCCGCGGCCAGCCAGGCGGTGGCGATCCAGAGGATGCCCAGCTGGGTATGCCAGGTTCGCGTCAGCGAATAGGGCAGCACGCTGCCGAGGGGAATTCCATAGAAGCCGCCGCCCTCGACCCCATAGTGGGCGGTGATGACGCCGAGGAGGATCTGGGCGAGGATCATTCCCGAGACCGCGAAGAAGTATTTGAGGGTGGCCCGCTGCGAGGGCGTCGCCTTGAGGTTGAGGAGCGGATCGCTCGCCGGAGCTTCCGTGGGCAGTCCTTCCTTGCGGCGCGAGCCGTACCACCAGGCGAGCGCGCCCACTCCGCCGAGGAGCAGGACGATGCTGACGCCGGTCCAGACCAGCGCGTCGGCGGAGACGTGGTTGTCCACCAGCGGCTCGTGCGGCCAGTTGCTGGTGTAGGAGATGGTGTCGCCGGGCCGGTTGGTGCTGGCCGCCCACGACGACCACCAGAAGAACGCCGCCAGCTGGCGCAGCTTGACCGGATCGGTCTGCGCGCCCGCCGGAATGGCGTAATCATGATTGCCCTTTGAAAACACCTCCGCGTAATGGGCGGCGACCACCTCGATGGCGCGGGCCCGCACGGGCGCGACCACAATCGTCCGCGCCGAGGCGTCATAGGTGTTGGAGCGCATCAGCTCGATGAGGCGCTCGCGCAGCGCCGCCTTGGCGGGGCGCCCCAGCGCGTCGTAGGAAGCGGCGCCGTCGCCGCGGGCCCAGGCGTCGAGGATCCCGGTCGACTCGCGGTGCAGCGCATCCGCGGTCCAGTCCGGCGCGACGTAGCTGCCGTGGCCCCAGATGGAGCCGACCTCCATGCCGCCCATGGCCTGCCAGACGTTCTGGCCGTGCTGGATTTCGTCCTCGCCGAAGACCACCGCGCCATCCGTCGAGACCACGCGGGAAGGGAGCGGCGGCGCCTCCTGGTAGATGCGGGTGCCGACCCAGCCGAGAACCGCGAACGAGGTCAAGGTGACGAAGATGAAGCCGGCCCAATACCTGGTCATGGGGGATGCCTTGGTGGGAGCGCGAGCGGGCGCTGTGGCGTTGCGCCACAGGGCAGCAAGACCCGAGCCAGCGAGGACGCCAGCGAGACCGCAGCGAGGCCCGCAACCGTTGCGCAGACTGCGTGCTCCCCGGCAAAACCTGCGCGGGGGACCGCCCCTCAGCGCTGCAGGCTGAGCCCGGCCTGCGCGGGTCCGCGGCCCATCTCGCGCAGCCAGCGCAGGTTGGAGGCGAGCGCGCTCCAGAGCGTGGGCTCGGCGCTGTAGACCACGCCGTGATGGCGGCAGGTGTCCTGCACGATGGCGGAGACCGCCGGGTAGTGCACGTGGCAGATGCGCGGGAAGAGGTGGTGCTCGACCTGGAAGTTGAGCCCGCCCAGATACCAGGCGAGCACCTTGCTGCGGCGCGCGAAGTCGACGGTGGTGGCGACCTGGTGCTCTGCCCAGCCCGCCTGCATCTCGCCGCTCGCGCTCGCCTCTGGAAAGCCGGCGCGCCCGACGCAGTGGGCGAGCTGGAAGACGACCGAAGTCACCACCCCCAGCGTGGCCACGCCCAGGAGCCAGAGCGGCACCAGCTTCCAGGTGGGGTGCAGGAAGAGCGGCACCGCGAAGGCCCAGGTTAGAAAGGCCACCTTGCCGGCCACCGCGCGCACCAGCGCCCAGCCCCGCGCGGCAGGAAAGCTGTGCGAGGAGATCTTGCCGCTCGCCAGCTCGCGCGTGTCGTCGAGGAACCACCACTTGAGCGGAAAGACGCCGTAGAGGAACCAGATGTAGAGGTGCTGGAAGCGGTGGAAGCGGAGCCACCGCTGCGACGGCGCCAGCCGCAGCATCGAGCTCGCCTCGATGTCGGTGTCGAAGCCGGCGATGTTGGTATAGGTGTGGTGCAGGATGTTGTGCTTGTGGCGCCACACGTGCGAGCTCGCGCCCAGCAGGTCCATGCTGAAGCCCATCACGCGGTTGAGGCGCGGGCTCCTGGCGTAGCTGCCGTGGTTGGCGTCGTGCATGACGCCGAAGCCGATGCCCGCCATGGCCAGCCCGATGGAGATGGTCAGGAGCGCGGCGAGGAGGGGGCCGAAGCCGCCGAAGAGGACCAGGAGGTACGAGCCGAGCAGCCACGCGCCGAGGATGGCCGTCTTGAGCCGGATGGCCCAGCCGCCGTCCGCCGCGTGCCCGGTGCGATCGAAGTGCGCCTGGACGCGCGCCTTGAGGTCGGAGTGGAAGGTGCTTCCGGAAAGGAAACGGACGCTGGCGGTCGCCGACATGGGGACGACACCCTAGCCGGCGCAGGTCATGGGGGCGTCACGGGCGGCCTACTCCCCGTCTTTGGGCCTGGGCAGCTTCCCGGCGAGCACGTCGGCGAACGAGGCGCGCCCTTCCTTCTCCAGATTCCGCATGGTCTCGCGGTAGTCGAACTCCTCGTCCTGCGCGGCCTTCATCGAGAGCGCCACCTTGCGCGCGTCGGACTCGATGTCGATGACCCGGACCGTCACCTCGTCGCCCGGCTTGACCACGTCGCGCGGGTTCTCGATGCGCTCGTCGCGAAGCTGGCTGACGTGAACGAGGCCCTCGATGCCCGGCTCGATCTCGACGAAGCAGCCGAAGTCGACCACCCGCGTCACCTTGCCCTTGCAGACGCTGCCGATCGGATGGGTGGTGAGCAGCTCGGTCCAGGGATCTGGCTTCAGCTGCCGGATGCCGAGGGAGAAGCGCTCGTTGGGCACGTCGATGTCGAGCACCATCGCCTCGACGGTATCGCCCTTCTTGTAGAGCTCTCCGGGGTGCTTGATCCGCTGCGTCCAGCTCAGCTCGCTCACGTGCACCAGGCCGTCGACGCCTTCCTGCACGCCGACGAAGACGCCGAAGTCGGTGACGCTGCGAACTTTGCCGCGGATGACCGACCCGATCGGGTACAGCTCCTCGACCTGCGACCAGGGGTTGGGCGCGAGCGGGCGCAGGCCCGGACGCCTCGCCTTCGCCTGCGCCTCGCCCTCGGGCCTGGTCTGCTTGAGGCCCAGCCCGACGCGACCGGTGGCCGGGTCGTACTTGAGCACCATCACCTCGAGCGCGTCGCCCACCGTGAGCAGCTCGCGCGGATGCCCGATGCGGCTCCAGCTCATCTCGGTGATGTGCAGCAGGCCCTCGATGCCCCCCAGGTCGACGAAGGCGCCGTAGTCGGTGAGGGACT
>JAYWAJ010000414.1:0-3644 GCA_043782525.1 Deltaproteobacteria bacterium
TCGCCGACGTTGACCTTGGTGGACTCGCTCAGCTTGCCGAGCGCCGCCGAGAAGGCGTCGAGGCTGCCCCGGAGCTGCCGCTGCGCGCCCGCATCGGCGGACTGCCTGCGGCCCTTGGGGTCGGAGGACCGGCTCTGGCCGACGCCCTGCATCTTCTTGCCCGACTCGCCGTTGAACGCCCCCGAGCCCTGCGCGACCCAGGCAGGCGTGTCGTCGCCCGCGCCGCCCGCGCGCACGCTCTTGCCGCCGCCGCCGCACGCCACCAGCCCTGCCAGCAGCCCCAGCCCGAACAGGTTCTTCATTGCTTGCCTCCGCCCTGCACCAGAAAGGCCGGCTCGATCCCCAGGTCGCGGATCACCGCCTCCCAGATCTTCTCGACCGGCGTGTCGAAGATGCGCTTCGAGGAGATCCCCGAGTTCAGCCAGCCGCCCGCCACCATCTCCTGCTCCAGCTGTCCGGGGCCCCAGCCGGCGTAGCCGAGGCAGAGGCGGTACGACTCGGGCTCGCCGGCGAGCAGCGTGCGCATGGCGTCGGTGGAGACGCTGAGGAAGACGTCCTCCTCCAGCTCGACCGAGTCGCCGACCTCCGGCCGCCGGTGGACGAGGAAGCCGCGCTCCCGCTGCACCGGCCCGCCGATGAAGGCGTAGCCCGCGCCCTTGTGCACGTCCATGCCGTGCTCCTTGGCGATCTCCTCCAGCGCCACGTCGCTCGGCCGGTTGAAGGTGATGCCCATCGCGCCGGACTCGTTGTGCTCGACCAGCAGCACCACCGAGCGGGCGAAGTTGGGATCGTCCATCTGGGGAACGGCGATGAGGATTCCTGGCGCGAGTTCGCTCACTGACTAGCCCGCGAACGGCTCCATCAAGAGCAGGTCGCGCTTGCCTTCCTTCTCCTTGAGCGCGTCGGCGCCGGGCAGCGGCTCCTTCTGCTTGTTGATGTTGGGCCACTTGGTGGAGAGGTCGGCGTTCATGGCCACGTACTCCTTCCACTTCTCGGGAAGGTCGTCCTCGGGGAAGATGGCCTTGGTGGGGCAGACCGGCTCGCAGGCGCCGCAGTCGATGCACTCGTCGGGGTGGATGACGAGGAAGTTCGCGCCTTCGTAGAAGCAGTCGACAGGGCAGACCGCCACGCAGTCCGTGTACTTGCAGGCGACGCACGGCTCGGCCACGATAAATGCCATGGGTGGATCTCCAGATCAGGGCCCGGACTCGGGGCCAACTCTCCTTACCTGAACCTATCACGTGTGCAAGAAGTGTTACGGTGCCGGAGTGCCCTGTGTCGCCGGCGATGCGCGCCTCGAAGCCACCTGGGACGCAGCGCTCAAAGGCGAGCGGGCGGCCCTGCTCCTCACCGACCCCCCCTACTGCCTGCTCACCCGGCGCCGCAAGGGCGGCGACCTGCGCGACAAGCGGGCGGGGGTGAAGATCGACCGCGATCCGGTGGTCCGCTTCGAGGACGTGCGCGGCTACCGCAAGTTCACCGAGGAGTGGCTGCCCAAGGCGGCCGCGCGCTGCGACGGCGCGCTCGTCATCTGGACTAACTTCCTCGGCAAGCAGCCCATCCGCACGGTGGCGCTGGGGCTCGGCTACCGGGAAGCGGGCGAGTTCGTCTGGGCCAAGAAGACCACCGAGCACGAGGGCAACGAGCAGCTGCTGCGGGTCTACGAGACGGCGCTGGTCTTCTCCAAGGCGCCGCTGCCTGCGCTTTCGCCCGAAGATCCCCAGCGCGTCTGGTGCGTGGCGGCCGGCTACGACGACGAGGGCGAGGCGCAGCGCTTCTTCGCCCATCCCAACCACAAGCCGTTCGGCGTGCTGGAGCCGCTCGTGCGGCAGTGGTCGCGGCCGGGGGAGCTGCTGGTCGATCCCTTTGCCGGCAGCGGCTCGATCCCGGCGGCGGCGCTGCGGCTGGGGCGGCGGGCGGCCTGCAGCGAGATCGAGAAAGAGTGGGCGGAGCGGGTGACGCGCCGCCTGGTGGAGGCCAGATGAGGAGGACGACATGATCGAGCACGTCAGCCTGCGCTGCAGCAGCGCGAAGAAGAGCCGCAAGTTCTACCAGGCGGCGCTCAAGCCGCTGGGCTACGCCTGCGACATGGAGTTCGGCGACGCCTTCGGCTTCAGGGACAGCGCCGGACGCCACGACTTCTGGGTCACCCAGGGAAAGGTCGGGACCCCGACCCACGTTGCCTTTCTCGCCAGCTCGAAGCGCGCCATCGACGCGTTCCACGCCGCCGCGCTCGAGGCGGGCGGCAAGGACAACGGCGCGCCGGGCCCGCGCGAGGGCTACGCGCCCTACGCCGCCTTCGTCCTCGACCCCGACGGGCACAACCTCGAGGTCGTCCTCTGGGAGCTGCCGAAGAAGAAGCGGCGCTGACTACCAGCCGCACTTCTGTCCGGCGTTCTGCGCCTTGAGCCACTTCTGCAGCGGGGCGAAGTAGTCGAGCAGGGCGGAGCCGTCCATCTCGCGCTGCCCGGTCATCGCCTGCAGCGCCTCGGGCCAGGGCTTGCTGCGGCCCAGCTCCAGCATGGCCTTGAGCCGCGCGCCGGCCGCCTTGTTGCCGTACACCGAGCACTCGTGCAGCGGGCCCTGGAAGCCGGCCGCCTGGCACATGGCGCGGTGGAACTGGAACTGTAAAATCCGCGCGAGGAAGTAGCGCGTGTAGGGCACGTTGGCGGCGACGTGGAACTTGGCCCCCGGGTCGAAGTCCTCCTCGCTGCGCGCGACCGGCGCGTCCACGCCCTGGTATTTGCGGCGCAGCTCCCACCAGGACTTGTTGTAGTCGGCGGGCTTGATCTTTCCGGAGAAGACGTCCCAGCGCCACTTGTCGATGAGCAGGCCGAAGGGCAGGAAGGCGACCCGGGTGAGGGCGTCCTTGAGCTGCACGTCGATGAGGCCTCGGTCGTCGAGCGATGCTCCGGCCTCCGGCCTGCGCCCGTCGCCGGCAGGGCCAGCTCCTCCGGGCACGCTCTGGATCAGCCCCAGCTGCTTCAAGTAGCCCGGCGTCATCGAGAGCACGATCGAGTCGCCGATGGCCTCGTGGAACCCGTCGTGCGCGCCGCCCTGCAGGAGATAGGGCAGCTGGTAGTGGTAGTGCTGGTAGTAGTTGTGGCCGAGCTCGTGGTGGATGGTCTGCAGCGATTCTTCGCTGGGCTTGATGCACATCTTGATGCGCAGGTCGTTGTCGTTCTGCACGTCCCAGGCGCTGGCGTGGCAGATCACCTCGCGGTCGCGCGGCTTGACGAACATCGAGCGCTCCCAGAACGTGGCCGGCAGCGGGTCGAGGCCCAGCGAGGTGTAGAAGCCCTCGCCGGTCTGCACCATCTTCTTCCAGTCCCACTTCTGTGCCAGCAGCGCGCCGTCGACGTCGAGCGCGGCCTGCGCCGGATACGGCTCGACCAGCGGATAGACGTGGGTCCACTCCTGCGCCCACATGTTGCCGAGCAGGTGCGCCGGGATGGGCGCGGCGTCCTTGACCTTGTCCTTGCCGTAGGTCTTCTGCAGCTGCCCGCGGACGTAGCAGTGCAGGTCGTCGTAGAGCGGCTTCACCTGCCCCCAGAGGCGATCGACCTCCGCCTCGAAGGCGTCGGGCGAGAGCTCGTAGCCCGAGCGCCAGCGATCGCCCTCGTTGGCGTAGCCGATCTCCCGGG
>JAYWAJ010000415.1:0-3639 GCA_043782525.1 Deltaproteobacteria bacterium
TACGGCCTGGTCCTGCCCTTGATGATCGCCAACATGACCTCGTACGGCCTCGCGCGCCACTGGCGGCCGACGCCGATCTACGAGGCGCTTCTCGAACAAGACGGTATCCACCTCCCGCACCGTCGGCGGTCGGTGACGCAGTCCCTCGAGGGCGTGCGCGCGGAGGCGGCGATGGCGCGCCCGCGGCCGCTGCTCGCCGGCGCGACCTACCAGGAGGTGCTGGCGGCCTTCAGGGGCGGCGCGCACGAGGCCCATCCTGTGGTGGACGAGCGCGGCGGTCTCGTCGGCCTGCTCTCCATCTCGGACCTGCGCCCGGTGCTGGGGGAAGACCTGCACGGCCTGGCGGTGGCCGCAGACCTCTGCCGCCGCCCGCCGCCGACCATCGCCGAGGACGAGGATCTCGCCGCCGCGCTCGAGCGGATGGCCGGGGACGGCGTCGACGAGTTGGTCGTCGTCTCGACGACGGATCCGACGCGGCCGCTCGGCGTGCTTACCCGGGCCGGCCTTTACGAGGCGCTGCGACGTTCGATCGCGTGAGGGTGCTCCGCGTCCGGCCAGGTCAGCGGAGAGCCGCGTCTAGCGAGCGGCGCGCTCTTCTGCGCACCGAGGCGGCGCTCGCGGCATCTGCCGACCGTGCCCGAAGGTCACACCATTCATCGGCTCGCGCTCGACCACACCAAGGAGCTGGCCGGAAAGCGCGTCCGCGTCGCTTCGCCACAGGGCCGCTTCGAGGGCGCCGAGCTGATCGACGGCGCCCGCTTCGCCCACGCCGATGCCTGGGGCAAGCACCTCTTCCACCACTGGGATGACGGGCACGTCGTGCACGTGCACCTGGGGCTCTTCGGGCGCTTCTTCCGCTTCGTGCGCAAGGCGCCGCCGCCCCGCGAGACCACGCGGATGCGGCTCGCGGCAGAGGGCGGGCCGACCTTCGATCTGGTCGGCCCGACCGCGTGCGCGCTCATCGATCGGGAAGAGCTGCGTGCGCTGCTCGCCCGGCTGGGGCCCGATCCGCTGCGCGAGGACGCCGAGCCCTTGCGGGCCTTCGCGCGCCTGCAGCGGCGGCGCGGGCCGGTGGGCGCAGCGCTGATGGACCAGTCGGTGCTCGCGGGAGTGGGCAACGTCTACCGGGCCGAGGTGCTCTTCGTCCACGGCATCCATCCCGAGCGTCCCGCCAGCTCGCTCGAGAAGCCCGAGTTCGAGGCGCTCTGGAGCTGGCTCGTGCTGGCGCTGCGCAGGGGTGTTCGCGACAAGCGCATCATCACGGTGGACGGGGCGGAGCGCGGCAAGCGGCCAAGGCTCTCGAGGGAGGAGCGGCTGAACATCTACAAGGCGTCGCGCTGCCCCCGCTGCAAGGGCCCGGTGCGCCGCTGGGAGCTCTCGGGCCGCTGGGCCTACGCCTGCGAGAAGTGCCAGCGATGAAGCCGGCCAGGCCGAAAGGGCCGGCCCCAAAGAGCTGCGCGGTCTGTGGCCGCGCCATCGAGTGGCGCAAGAAGTGGGAGCGCAGCTGGCCGGAGATCAAGTACTGCAGCGACCGGTGCAGGGCCGCGAAAGGCGGGGTGAGGCCGGAGCTTGCCGAGTCGATCCTGCACCTCCTGGGCCTGCGCGCGCGCGAGGCGACCATCTGTCCGTCGGAGGTCTTGCCTCCCGAGCTGAAGAGCGACCAGGCCGAGATGGAGAAAGTGCGGCAGGCGGCGCGGCGGCTGGTCCACGAGGGGCGGATCGAGATTCTACAGAAGGGCAGGGTGGTCGACCCGAGCACCGCGCGCGGGCCCATCCGGCTGAGGCTGAAGGCCTGAAGGCCGCGCCGCGGTCGGGCTCGGACTCTGCGCGCAAACAGCGTTGGAAGAGAGTGAGCCGCCTGGGGATCGAACCCAGGACCCTCGGCTTAAAAGGCCGGTGCTCTACCAGCTGAGCTAGCGGCTCGCGCGGCGTGTATAGCGCAGAGAGCCTGGGCCATCAATGCGCGCGCACGTGGACGGCGACTTCGCCCTCCTTGTCGTCGATGTTCGCCCGCACCACCGCGTCGCCCGGCGCCACCGGCCAGACGCGGCCTTCCGGGTCGACCCGCGCGACCCTGGGGTCGGCCGGGACCAAGTGGACCTTGCGGTCGCGCAGCGGGTGGCCGTCGAGCCCGAGCGCGACCACCTTGATCTTCACCGGCTCCGCGCTCTGGGCGAGCTCCAGCGTGCCGGGGTCGATCTGCAGCGCCTCCACCAGGTCCACCTCCAGCGGGCCGGCGCGGTCCATCAGCTTGGCGTGCAGGTGCACCGACTCGCCCTTGCGCGACAGGCGCGGGGCGCGGGGATCGATCTCGATGTGGTCGGGCCGGGCACAGGCGAGGACGAGGGCGAGCAGGACGAGGCGCGGCATGGGCTCCCTGCTGGCAGGTCTGCCGGCGGCGTCGAATACGGAATCGAACGGAGGTTGCGCCGGCGCGCCGGGGGCGGTACCACGCTGCCGTGCCCGTGCTCTGCAACGTCGAGGGGAAGCTGGTTCCGCCGGAGCAGGCGTCGGTGTCCGTGCTCGACCGCGGCTTCCTCTACGGGGACTCGGTCTACGAGGTGGTGCGCACCTACGCGGGGCGGCCCTTCGAGCTGGAGCGGCACCTGCAGCGGATGGAGCGCAGCGCCGGGCGCATCGGGCTTTCGCTGCCGCCGCGGGCGGAGATCGAGGGCGAGCTGCAGCGCACCCTCGCGGCGGCGCAGAACGCTGAATCCTACGCGCGCATCATCGTCACCCGCGGCGACGGGGAGTTCGGGCTCGCGCCGCAGCTCGCCGGCAGCGCGCACCGGCTCATCCTCATCGTCCGCCCGCTGCAGCTTCCCGCCGCGGAGAAATATGCCGCGGGGCTGCAGATGGCCATCGCCAGGACGCGCCGCAACTCGCCCCTCTCCCTCGACCCGGCGCTGAAGACGGGCAACTACCTCAACAACATCCTCGCGCTGCGGGAGGCGGTGGACGCGGGCGCCGACGACGCCATCCTCCTCGACCTCTCGGGCCGCGTCACCGAGGCGACCACCTCCAACGTCTTCTTCGTCCAGCGCGGCGTGGTGGTCACGCCGCCCCTGCAGCTGGGGATGCTCGAAGGCGTGACCCGCGCGGTGGTCATCGAGATCGCGCGCGGCGAGGGGCTGCTGGTGCGCGAGGAGCCCCACGGCCCCGAGGCGCTGGCGGCGGCCGACGAGGTCTTCGTCTCCAGCACGCTGCGGGAGGTGATGCCGGTGACCAGCCTCGTCTATCTCGAGTCGCCTGGAGAGCAGACGCGGCCGGTCGCGGACGGGAAGCCCGGGCCGATCACGCAGCGGCTGCGGGCGGCGTTCGACAGGTACGTCGAAGAGAAACACCTGCGCCGATGAAGACGCCGCGCAGGCGCTTTCTCTCGCTGCTCGGCGGCGCGCTGGCGGCGTGCGCGCGGGCGGCGGCGCGGCCCGCGCAGGCCTCAGGCGTCAGGCCTCAGGCCTCAGGGGGTCCGACGCCTGAGGCCGGTCTGCCCGCCGCGCTGGCGCCGCCTGATGCCGGCAGCGAGCAGTTGTTTTCCGGGGCGCCGGCGCCGGACGATCCGCTGGAGCTGCTCTATTCGCGGCGGCTGTCGTTCGAGGACGGGCAGCCGCTGGTCACCGTGCGCGTCGCCGAGGGGCG
>JAYWAJ010000416.1:0-3639 GCA_043782525.1 Deltaproteobacteria bacterium
TGGCCGTCGTGAATCTTGCGCAGGCGGACGAAGAGCGGCTGCTTCATGGAGAGGACGAAGGTCGCCGTCTCGGTGGGGGTGAACCCCTGGATGGCGCGAGATCGGCTGACCTCCCCGATGAAGCCGAGCACCGGCTCCCAGCTCGGCCGCTGGATGTCGAGGGAGATGTCGCCGCCGATGCCGTCGCGCAGCAGCTTGAGGAACTTGGTCGACTGCACGTGCAGCTCGGATTCCTTCATCAGATCGGGCCGCTGGGTGACCGCGGCCAGCTGTTCCTTGATCCACTCCGCGAGGATCTCGGCTTCGTAGCGTTCCAGCACCTCGGGAATTCGGGTCTTCAACGCCGCCATTGGCATGCTCTCTCTCTTTTGGAAGGAGAGCCCATACCATGGTTTACGTATTCAACCGGATGGGCCGGGTGATTATCTCGAGAGGCGGACAGCCGGGCGCTTGCTGTGCCTGAAGCTGGATTGAGTACCCAATAATAATGTATCAAACAATACAGTTGGCTCGCCGGAGCGGTGCGTCAGCAGGATGAACCTCGCGCGTCGTGGATCACCGCGCCGCCGCGGATCACCAGCGCCGCGTGCTCGACGCCGGCGTGGTAGGGCAGGTGGTCCGGATCGCGCGTCGAGAAGAGCACCAGGTCCGCCCGCAGCCCTGCCTGGATGGTGCCGCGGTCGGCGAGGCCGAGCGCCCGCGCGCCGCCCGCGGTGCAGGCCCAGAGCGCCTGGGCGGGAGTCAGCCCCGAGAGCAGGCAGCCGGCGGCGAGCAGCATCGAGACGCTCTCCATGCGCTGGCTGCCCGGGTTGATGTTGCTCCCCAGCGCCACCGGCACACCCGCCGCGAGGAACGGCGCCGCCGGCGCTGCCGTCTGGCGCAGGAACCAGGCGGCCAGGGGCAGGAGCACGGCGACGGTGCCCGCGCCCGCCAGCGCGGAGACGCCCTCGGGAGTGGTGCGCTCGAGGTGATCGGCGCTCCGGCAGCGAAGCTCCGCGGCAAGCTGCGCGCCGCCGCCAGCGGACAGTTGATCGGCGTGCAGGTGCCCGGCGAGTCCCGCCTGCGCGCCCGCCTCCAGCGCCGCGCGGCACTCGGCGGCGGTGAACGCGCCCTGCTCGAAGAAGGCGTCGCACCCGCGCGCTCCCTGCCGGGCCGCCTCGGGAGTCAGCTCGGAGACCACCTGCGCGACCCAGCGCGCCCGCTCGACCCCGGGCGGCACCGCATGCAGGCCGAGCAGCGTCGGAACCACCCCGTCGCCCAGCGCACAGGCCAGCCGCAGCAGGCGCAATTCCTCCTCGACGGAGAGCCCGTAGCCGGTCTTCACCTCGACGGTGGTGACGCCGCTGCGCTCCAGCCGCCGCAGCCGGCGCCGCGCGTCGGCCAGCAGCGTCTCGTCCGTCGCCGCGCGGGTGGCGGCCACGGTGCTGCGGATGCCGCCGCCCGCCTCGGCGATCTCCAGATACGTCGCGCCGCCCAGGCGCAGCGCATGCTCGTGGGCGCGGTCGCCGGCGAAGACGAGGTGCGTGTGCGGATCGACCAGGCCCGGCGTCAGCAGCATCCCGGCGGCGTCGACCGTGTCCCCCGGGGGAGCTTGCGCCGAGGGTCCGACGTAGGTGATGCGCCCGCCTTCGCAGGCGACCGCGCCGTCCTCGATCAGCCCCAGCGGCGCCGGGCCGGCCTGCTCTCCCGTCATGGCGGCGACGCGGGCGTTCCGGATCACGAGCATGGCGCACTCTTGCGCCGGAGCGCCGCGGGCGCAACGCCTCAGCCACGGTTGATCCCCGGAATCGAGACGCCGCGCTCGCGGGCCACCTCGATGGCGTGCTCGTAGCCGGCGTCCGCGTGGCGCAGGACGCCCATGGCCGGGTCGCTGGTGAGGACGCGCTCCAGGCGCTTCGCCGCCTGCGGAGTTCCGTCGGCCACGATCACCTGCCCGGCGTGCAGCGAGTAGCCGATGCCGACGCCGCCGCCGTGGTGGAAGCTGACCCACGAGGCGCCGTTCACGGCGTTGACCAGGGCGTTGAGGATGGGCCAGTCGGCGATGGCGTCCGAGCCGTCCTTCATCGCCTCGGTCTCGCGGTTGGGCGAGGCGACGCTGCCGCAGTCGAGGTGGTCGCGGCCGATGACGATGGGCGCCTTGACGCGCCCGCTCGCCACCAGGTCGTTGAAGAGGAGGCCCGCCTTGGCCCGCTCGCCGTAGCCCAGCCAGCAGATGCGCGCGGGCAGGCCCTGGAACTTGACCCGTGCGCCGGCGAGCTTGAGCCAGCGGTGCAGGTGCGGCTTGTCGGGGAAGGCTTCGAGCAGCGCGCGGTCGGTCTCGAAGATGTCCTGCGGATCGCCCGAGAGCGCCACCCAGCGGAAGGGGCCCTGGCCCTCGCAGAAGAGCGGCCGGATGTAGGCGGGCACGAAGCCCGGATAGGCGAAGGCGTCGCGCACGCCGCCCTCCTCGGCGAAGGCGCGCAGGTTGTTGCCGTAGTCGAAGACGTGGCTGCCGCGGCGGCGGAACTCCAGCATCGCCTCGACGTGGCGGGCCATGCTCTCGATGCTGCGCTTCTGGTATGCGCCGGGGTCGCGGACGCGCAAGGCGGCTGCATCTTCTAAGGATAATCCACTGGGTATATATCCATTCAATGGATCGTGCGCGCTGGTCTGGTCGGTGAGCAGGTCGGGCGGACGGATCTTGCGGCGCAGCAGTTCGGGCAGGATCTCGGCGGCGTTGCCGACCACGCCGATGCTCTTCCCCCAGCCGTTCTCGAGGCAGCGGGCCACTTCGACCAGCGCCGCGTCCAGCGAGGGCGCCAGCCAGTCGAGATAGCCCTGCTCGACGCGCCGCTGCGCCCGGGCCGGATCGATCTCGATGCCCAGAAACGTCGCGCCGCACATCGCCGCCGCCAGCGGCTGCGCACCGCCCATGCCGCCCAGCCCGGCGCTGACGATGAGGCGGCCCGACAGATCGTCGCTGCCGAAGTGCACCCGCCCCGCCGAGGCAAAGGTTTCGTAGGTGCCCTGCAGGATCCCCTGCGTGCCGATGTAGATCCAGGAGCCCGCGGTCATCTGCCCGTACATGGTCAAGCCGGCTTTTTCCAGCTCGCGGAACTTCTCCCAGGTGGCCCACTTCGGCACCAGGTTCGAGTTGGCGAGGAGGACCCGCGGCGCGTCCGGATGCGTCCGCAGCACGCCCACGGGCTTTCCGCTCTGCACCAGCAGGGTCTCCTCGTCGGTGAGCGTCTGCAGCGTCTGGCAGATGCGCTCGAAGGACGGCCAGTCGCGCGCTGCCTTGCCGCTGCCGCCGTAGACGACCAGGTCCTCGGGCCGCTCGGCGACTTCGGGGTCGAGGTTGTTGCAGAGCATCCGCAGCGCGGCCTCCTGCACCCAGCCCTTGCAGGACAGCGACGTGCCGCGGGCCGCCTTCACCGTGTGCGCCATGGGGGCGCCTTCTACTACGGATGGTGGTGGATCGCGCGGCCCGGGGCTATCTTCCGCCGGATGCAAGACGGCTGGCAGCGGAACCTGATCGTGGACGACGAAGCGCGTCTGCTCGAGTTGCTGCGCGCCGCGCGCCGGGTGGCGGTGCTCGGCATCAAGACCGAGGCGGTGCGCGCGCAGCCCGCCTTCTACGTGCCCCAGGCGCTGCAGCAG
>JAYWAJ010000417.1:0-9592 GCA_043782525.1 Deltaproteobacteria bacterium
ATCACGAAGGCGGCGAAACGGGTCCCGGGTGCGAAGTCCGGGGCCCGCAAGAACAAGAAGGCGAAGCGCAGGAGCTAGTCTTCGGCCTCGTCGTCCGACGCCGCCACGCTCGACTCGAACTTGAACTCGGTCATGCCGAGCGTGATGATGTCGCCGTTGCGCAGGAAGCGGCGGGCGGTCTTCTTGCCGTTGACCAGCACGCCGTTCTTCGAGTTCAGGTCGACGATCTCGAACTTGTCGCCGTCGACGGCGATGCCGGCGTGCTTGCCGGAGACGGCGCCGTCCATGATGCGCACGCTGTTCTCGGGCGCGCTGCCCATGCTGACCACTTTTCCCACCAGCGGGTACGTCTTGCCCTTGGTGGCGCCCTTCTGGACGATGACCCGCGCCTTCGCCGACTTGAGGCAGAAGAGGCACACGTCCCACTCGGGCATCTGGGCGCGCTTGCAGACGGCGCAGAAGCGCACCGGCGGCGGCTTGGGCCGGGTCAGAACGTAGATGACCGCGCCGATGATGAGCAGCAGGAGGATGCTGCCCGTGATGACGGCGATCTTGATCCAGTCGATGTAGTTGGGCGTCTTCACCATCATGCTGGACTTGAGCGAGGCGCCGCCCTCGTTCTCCATGGCGATGTCGATCTTGTGTTCCTTGCCGTCGTGATCCAGCTGGGTCTTCCACTGGATGACGTACATCTTGTTGATGTAGTCCTTGATGACGGTGAGGGCCTTGTTGATGTCTTCGGGCGCGGCGGCGGCCTTGTAGGTTCCGCCGGTGCGCCTGGAGATCGCCTCGAGATTCGCCAGCGAGTCCTGATCCAGCTCGGAGTGGCCGATGGCGTGGATGGGGACCTTGCGCTTCATCGCGTCGGAGATGACCTTCTCGACGTCGGTGGCGCTGCCGTTGTCGCGGCCGTCGGAGATGACGATGATGGCCTTGGCCGCCGGCAGCAGCGCCGCCGCCTGGCCTCCCTTGCCGGGCGCCGCCGCCGACGCGTAGAGCGAGATGGCCTGCCCGAGCCCGTCGTAGAGCAAGAACGACCGGCCGGTGAAGGTGATCTTGCCGGCCTTGCCGGCGACCTCGCCCTTGTCCTCCGCGAACGGCGCCACCGTCTCGGCGGCTTCGGCGTAGTCGACGACGGCGACCTGGTCCTTTTCGCCGAGGCCGTTGACGAAGGCGGCCACCGCCTTCTTGAGATCCTCCTGGATGTTCATCATGGCGCCGGACGCCTGGACCACGATGACGATGGAGGCGCCGGTCTGCGCGGCCTCCAGCGACTCGACCTTCTCGATCCGCGAGCTCTCCTGGTTGCCGGCCTCGTAGACCTTGAAGAGATCCTGCGAGAGGCCCTGGATGGGCGAGCCCGAGGCGCCGATGACGTTGACGTAGCCGCGGGCGTGCGGCCACTTCTTCTGCGACAGCTCCACCTGCTGGATGTTGAGCTGCGCGCCTGCCGCCAGCGCGACCGAAGGCACGAGCAGCGCCGCGGCGAGGATCTTCACGAGGTGCTTCATCACGGGCATTGCCTTCCGGGGATTCACGCGCCGCCTGGGGTGGCGCGGCAAGGAGTCGGTTCTTACTCGCGGTGCTGGCGCATGGCCCGGCACTTGAATTCGAATTCGATGTCGCCCAGCTTGATGATGTCGTTGTCGATGAGGTCGTGCTTCTGGACCTTCTCGTCGTTGACGAAGCAGCCGTTGGAGCTGTCGAGGTCGGCGATCTGGAACTCGCCGCCCTCGAAGCGGATGGTGGCGTGCTTGCGCGAGAGCTTCTTGTCGGAGAGCACCACGTCGCAGTCGGCGGCGGTGCCGATGACGTTCTTGCCCACCCGCAGGCGGAAGTCCTCGCCCTTGTGCTGGCCGTTGAGCGCCACCAGCCAGCCGCACACCTCGCGGGTCTTGTCGGTGGAGCCGCGGCCCTTGTCCTGGCCGCCGCTGCCCATCTGGCTGATGTTCATCATGGCGGTGCCAGCGCCGGGAGCGCCCATCGGCATCGGCATTCCGCCGCCACCGCCGTTGGCCATCGCCTGCTGCATCTCGAGGCAGTAGGGACACGAGTCCCAGCTGGGATGCATGACGTGCCCGTTGGGGCAGACCTTGCCCTGCGCCTTCTCGCGACCCTTGAACAAGCCGATCACCTCTCGGAACACTGTGATGAACACGGTGAGGCTCCCTTAGGCCGGCTGGTAGAACCAGAGCTGGAACATGTTGATGTCCCGCTCGGCCGAGACGGCCTTTGCCGACATCTCGATGTTGTCGTTGGTGATGAACGTCCCGGGCACGAGGAAGTAGTGGTTCCGCCAGCGGTGCTTGCGGTCGGCCTCGGTGACCTTCCACTGGCCGACCTTCTTGCCGTCGACGTTGATGTCGCAGATCTGCTCGCCGAGGATGGCGTCGAACCGCTTGATGATGATCAGGTCCTTGCCCGCCTTGAGGTTGAGCACGTTCCACTTCGCCTCGCCGCCGATATAGGCGACCCCCGAGTCGGAGACCGACTCCTTGTCGGGATAGGTGAAGGTCTGGCGGCTCTTCCACATGTCCTTCTGGCCCTCGATGCGGAACTTGTGCGCCTTCTCCGATTCGTCGTTGACGAGCTGGAGGTGATCGACGCGCACGAAGTTGGAGCCGTCGATGTTGAGCTCCTCGGGGAAGTCCTTGCTGCGGATGACGATGTCCTTCCAGCTGGTCTGCTCGCCCTTGACGTCCTTCTTGGCGGAGGGCGCGAGCTTCTCCTTCACCACCGGCGTCAGGGCCTGGTTGGAGGCGTTCAGGAAGCGGGCAATGCCCATGCAGCCCTCGGCGTCGCGCGGGCGGTCGCGGACCACCTTGGTGAGCGCCTCGAGCGCCTTCTTGTATTCGGCGAAGCCCTTGCGCGCGGCCAGGTTGGGGAAGTCCTTCTCGATGGCCTCGGTCATCTCGCGCTCGAGCTCGACGATGCCGAGGAGCACGTCGGCGAGGTTGAAGGGCCCGATGCTGTTCGAGCTGTTGAGCATCTCCGCCGCCAGCACCGCGTGGCGCAGGTAGTTGGCGGGGACCACGCCCATCTTGCAGAGGAGAGCGGCGAGCGCGGCCTTCTCGGAGAGGCCGTTGGCGACTTCCACCCGCAGCTGCGGCGAGGCGTGGCTGCCCGCGTAGCCCGCGACCGGGACGTAGCGCAGGTCGATCTCGCCGGGGCCCGGCACGCGCGGGTCGAGCGCGTCGCGGATTTCGCGCACGCCCTCTTCCAGCCGGACCCGGCCCAGCTCCAGCGCCTCGATGCCGTCGGGCTCGCGCGCCATCACCTCGATCTTGACCTTCTCCTCGATGCGGCGGTGACCCTTGAAGCGCGGGTTTTCCTTGTAGGCGATGAAGTCGGTCGGCTCCTCGAAGTAGCGGATGGCGACGTAGACCGTCTGCGGCAGCTTGAGCTTGTCGGCCTCGATGACCTTGACGCCGGGATCGCGCAGCACCAACTCGTTGCCGCGGCCGTCGATGCCGAAGCCCGGCGCGACTTCAAACGAGAGATCGCCGCGGCCGCGCGCCTGGACCTTGAGGCCTCCACCGGAGACCGGCACCACCCCCGGCGTGTGGAGGACGCGGTTGTGCAGGCGCCGCTTCTCGAGGTGGTAGGCCTCGGATGCATTCCAGTCCTCGTCGGTAGTGAAGAAGCCTTCGAAGAAGTTGATCCGCTTGAAGTTGGCCTGCTCCGCCATTGCATCCTCCGAAAAACGGCCTGCTCCTCCAGAAACAACCGAAGCGGCACTATTGTCAAATCAGAAAAAGGGTTGAAGCTCCTCCGGAAAATCTTTGCTTACTTCTTGCCCAGTCCGAGCTTTTGCAGCTCCTCGTCCTGGGTTGCCGGCACGTCCCCGAGCCCGCCGATTCGTGCGTCGACGCCGATGCGTCCGGTCTTGCCGACGTGCAGGAACGGCACCGCCGGGTAGGTCTCTTCCGTCTCCTCGAAGACCAGCGCGTAGTGCGCGTGCGCCGGCTTCTCCGTCTCCACCAGCGCTTGCACCGTGCGCAGGCGCTCGCGGGAGATCTCGGTCTTCTTGTCGGGCAGCTCGACGGTGAAGCACTGGCTGATGAAGACCGGCGGAGAGAGGATGGTGTCCTTGCCGATGGTGCTCGACCGGCCGATGACCAGCCCCGGATAGGGCCAGTCGCCTTCGTGGATCTCCGCCTTCACGTCGGCGAACAGCCGGAGCGCGAGCTTCAATCCGGCAGCGGTGCCGCGCAGCCGGTACAGCTCCGGGGTGCGCTGGATGATCTCGCGGCGCTTCTCCTCGTCCCAGCCTTCCAGGAGCGGCATGGCCAGCCACGAGGCCAGCCAGGGCAGCCACTTCTCGTTGGTGATGCGCGGGTCGAAGATCTCGTGGACGAACTCGAGGTTCTCCTCGATGCCCGAGGTGAGGTGGGCGCTGATGAGCAGGAAGCGCTGGAGGAAGTCGGCGTTCTCCTCGTCGGCGTCCTGGTAGATGCCGGGCAAATAGTTGATGGCCGGCCGGGTGGCGATCTCCACCTTGATGACGCGGGCGTCGTTCAGCTCGTCGCCCGCCTCGGGGAACTGGCGCACGACGGTGAGCGCCTTCTGCTCGCTGTCGACCAGCTTGAACTCGATCTTGGCCTGCGCGCGCTTCCTGGCCACGCGGCGCGCCTCGCCGAGGGGGAGCCCCAAAAGCGGCGGCGCGAGTGCGGCGGTGTGGATCGGTTGTTCGGCCATGTCCAGGCTCCGGTCAGCCGCGGTCGTAGATTTCGACGCCAATCAGGTTTGGTAGTTCATCGTCGGTGAGCTTGAGCATCTCCACGCGCAGCCGGCGGCCCTCGTCGATGATCACCAGGTCGGTGATGCGATCGACGCCCTCGACGCCCTCGACCACGGGGTAGAGGTCGGCCTTGCCCACTGCGCGGCCGAAGGGCCAGCCGTCGGCCTTGGGACCGCCCTTGAGCGGATTCAAGAGGTGCTTGACCTTGTCCTTGACGTCGGCCTTGACCCGGTCCGCCGTGGCGCCGGCCTTGAGCGAGATGGTCAGCTCGAGGGAGACCGGCACCAGCTTCGGCTTGCCGACGTTGACCCGCGCCGTGATCAGGCGGCGCTTGTCGATGTAGCTCGCGACCCGATCGATCAGGTCGCGGCTGGGCACGGCGCGGGCGTCGCCGTCTTCGCGCTCGGCCTTGGGCACGAGGAGCAGCGAGATGCTGCCGTCGGAGGCCTGCACGCACTTGGCGCGGGCGACGCGGCGGCTGGCGGCGAGCGCCAGCTGTTCGTAGTCCTCGGCGGTGATGGCGCGGTCGCGGTTCTTGATGGCGTAGGTGCCGCGGCGCTTGGCCTCGTCGAGGGTCTCCGGGTCGGCCCCGCCCAGCGCCGGGAAGGGATTGGTGACGCCCTGCACGAAGGCGATGCTCTGCTTGAGGACGGTGAGGGTGCTGGCGCCCACGTTGCCGGCGACGCCGCCGCCGAGGCGGTACTCGCACTTCACCGAGTCGCGCCCGGTGGGCGGCACCCAGCCCTTGCGGCCGTCGCCGAACGAGATCTCGCCCTTGATGGGATCGCAGAGGTAGTGCCGCGAGTTGGGGAGCGAGTCGAAGAAGTTTTCCACCTCGTGCCAGCGCACCCAGGTTCCGTTGCCGTCCTCGTCCGCCTTGATCGACTCCGGACCCTCTTCGATCTGGATGATCTTCCTGTCGTTGGCAGAGGGGGCGTCGGGCTCGAGGATCCACATCTGCGGCCCGCCCAGGATGGGCGCGTTGGCCAGCTTGAAGCCCTGGTCGATGGAGCCGTCGGACGACCCGATCACCTCTTCGACGGTGACGCCGTTGAGCGCGTCGACGGCGTTGACCATCACCGCCCGCAGCACCGGCGCCAGGTCGTAGGAGCCGGACTCGAGGCGGGCGCGGAGCCAGAAGGCCTCGGTATCGAAGACGCTGCGCTTGTCGAAGTTGCGCGGGCCGGTGAACGTCAGGTACCCCGAGCGGGTGAAGCCGTAGGTCCGGTCCTGGGGCAACAGATCCGCCCAGCGGTTGCCGTCCCAGAACTCCCAGACCACCCGCGGGCCCTTCTGCGCCACGTCGTCTTCGGCGGCGCCCGGCGCCGGTCCGCCCAGCTGCTCGCCGCCGCCCACCGCCGAGTCGTCCAGCTCGAAGTAGAGGTGGACGGTGCGCTGCGGGAACTTCTGGTCGAAGCCCAGGTAGAAGGCGGGCGACTCGTCCTGATCGGGCAGGAAGGGCTGGAAGTAGACGTAGGGGGTGAGCAGGTCCTCGGTGTGGTCGCGGTACTGGAAGTCGTTGTAGCTCAGGCAGTGCGCCAGCGGCTTGGGCTCGCGCACGTACTTGAAGACCAGCGACTTGAGGCAGGGCGGCCGCAGCGGGCGGTCCTCCTTGAAGACCCAGTTCTGCCCGACCAGCTCGTAGCTGCCGGGAGCGCCGTAGTTGCCGGAGTTGATGCGGGCGCGGACCCAGAAGTTCTTCTGGCCGCCCACCTCGGTCTCCATCATGTCGGCGGGGCGGTCGAAGCTGAGCGCGCCGTTGCGGGTGAAGGCGCCGGTGGAGTCGAGGAAGTTGTAGGCGCCCTGCACGCCGGAGACGCCCATCGGCGAGGTCTTGCCGAGCTCGGCCCACTTGCGGCCGTTCCAGTACTCCCAGATGACCATCAGATCCGGGCTGCCCTCGGGGCTGGGCACCACCGACGGCTCGACCATCTGCGCCTCGACGCGGATGCGCGCCTCGGGAGCGGCGAACAGCTCCTGGTGGCCGAGGTAGAGCGCGCAGTCGAACTTGGGCTCTTCCCCGAAGGGGTGGAAGCTCTTGCCCTGGTCGACCGGCAGGAAGATGTAGCTGCCGATGTTGACGAAGGCGTTCTCGGGCGCCATGCCTTCGCCGAGGATCTCGACGCGCAGGGAGACGCTGTCGAGCTGGACCGCCGCCGGCTCTTTCAAAGGCTCGGCCAGCTTGCCGCGTACCCAGAACGTTTCCACGTTGTTGACGATCTGCTTCTCGATGCCCGGGTGCGAGCCGAAGCTGAGCCGGCGCGCGTCCGACTCGGCGCGGTTCACCGTCATGTCGCGCCAGCGCTTGCCGTCGAAGTACTGCCACTCGGTGATGGTGGGGACGCGCGGGCCGGCGCTGCCCGGCATGGCCTCGAAGAAGAGGTCGATGGCGGCCTCTTCGTTGAAGGCGTTGAGGCGGTCGTCGCCGAGGTAGATGAACCGCTCCACTTCCTGCACCCCGGTGAAGAGCGCTTCCTTGGCCTCGCTTCCGGCCAGCGCCTCGGTGTGGTCGGCGACGGTGGCGCGGTGGCTCGAGGCGGCGCGGGTGACGTGGACCGGAAGCAGCGAAAGGTCGCGCAGGGTCTCGAAGGTCACCGGATCGCCGCCGGCCGCCTGCAGCGTCGCCACCTGGGTCCCCTTGCGGACCACCAATTCGCCCTCGGCGCCCTCGCTGGGCGTGAACTCCAGCACCACGCGGGCCGGCTCGGGGGCCTTGAGGCGCACGCCGATGAGGTCGAGGAAGGTGAGGAAGTTCTTCTCCGGCACCTTGTTGAGCCGGTAGATGACCATCTCCGTCATCCAGGCGTAGAGCTCGAGCAGGGTGATGCCGGGGTCCGAGGCGTTGTGGTTCGTCCACTCGGGGCAATAGCGCGGGATGAGGCGGATGGCCTCGTCCACGATCTGCTTCCACGATCGGTCGTCGAGATTCGGAACCGGCAGGGACATGATGGGACCTCAGAGCTGCAAAAGCGGTTCTTGGAAGGAAGGTCTAGCTGCCCGTCAGGTAGAACGGGAAAACGAGGTTGTGGATGCTGTTGGTCGCCCGGATCTCGTAACGAACGTCGACGAGGATCCGTTCCTGCGAGTCGGGATCGGGCATGGCCTCGACCTCGATGTTGCGGATGCGGAACTCGTACTTGGCGAGCGCTTCCTCGACGTGGTGCGCGACCAGCGTCTGCGTCGAGGTGTTGTTGGGGGCGAAGACGAAGTCGTGGATGCGGCAGCCCCACTCCGGGCGCATCTGCCGCTCGCCCAGGGCGGTGCCGATGATGACGCGCACCGACTCCTCGATGTTGGACTCGTACTTGCTGAGCTGGATGCCGCCGTTCGGACCGACGGTGAAGGGGAACTTGAAGCCGACGCCGAGGAAGTTGCTCATGGTGTCCCGATTTCCCTTCGCGACTATGCGGTCGCGATCCCGACTTCCACCACTCGCTTGCAATTGGGGCAGGTGACGATCACGCGGCCCTGCCCTTCTTCAACCGACAGCCCGTCGGGCGCATTGCACTCCGGGCAGATGAGTCCCGCCGTGCGTCCCGCGTTGACCGCCTCGATGATCTCGTACCAGACCGACTCGAGTGAGGCCAGGCGATCTTCGGCGTGCTCGTCCATGTCGCGCGTTGCCTCTTTTCGACGTGCCGAAGCATTCAGCATCGAAGCTGCAGATTGACTGAACAAGCTCTCGGGAGGCCGAGAGATATCGTGCTTGTGGGGCTTGGAGCAAGGGGGGAGGAGGTGCGGCCTCAGGCCTCAGGCCTCAGGCTTCAGGCCAGAAGCCAAAAAGACGCGCTGCCGAGAGCCAGGCAGCGCGCCGAAGAAACCTGAGGCCTGAGGCCTGAAGCCTGAGGCCTGCTTAATTCGGCTTGTACAACAACCGCAGCGTCATGCCCGTATCCGACCCGGGCTTCTTCAACTCGAGCACGGTCATGGTCTTCTCGACCCTGAGGTCCGCCACCGGAGTGCGGCCGCGCGACGGGCCGTTGACGCTGGCGATGGCCCAGGGCACCGAGTTGACCTTGAGGTTCATCGACCCGCCCGCGACCGTGTAATCGAGCCAGACCTTGAACTGGGAGGCGTCGTCGCCCACCTCGATGGTGCCGCTCTCCGCCGTCACCGGCAGGTTGAAGGCGCCCACCTGCTTCGGCATCCGGTTGCCGCCGTAGACCACCGGGATGTTGGGGCCGGGATTCAAGGTGAGCGTGCCCAGCATCTTGCCGGACGAGGCGACCTTCCGGGGAGCCGGCTCGGCCTTTTCGGCGGGGGGCGCCTTCCTCTTTTCCGCCGGGGCGGGGGCGGGCTGGGCGTCCCTGTTCGCGGCACCCTTCGGCTCCTCGGCGGGAGCGCTCTTTTCCGGCGCTGGATCGGGAACCGGCGCCACCTGCGCCTGCTCGACCTCTGCGGGCGTGGTCCTCTTCCGCCGCGGCGAAGACGCCGAGTCGTCGGCGACCAGGAAGAGCAGCAGCGCGACGACGCCGCCCACGGCCACCAGGCCGCCGGCGCCCACCGCGATCCACATTCCCTTGTTGCTCTTCTGGGCCTTCATCTCGTCGCGCTTGTCGGCGCGCGTGCGGGTGCGGATGACGCTCTTCTCCGACTCCTTCATCTTGACGAGCGCTTCCTGCTGCGCAATCTGCGACTGCTCCGCAGTCATGATGTTGGTCGAGCCGCCGCTGGGCGCCGGCCGGGGCGGGACCTTCTTCGCCGGCGGGCGAGCGGGGGCGGTGCCGAGGAAGGCGGTGGCGCCGTCGGGAGGCTGCCCCGGCTCCTCCGACGCGTCGGGCATGGTGTCGGTGGACTTGACGGGCTTGCGGGGCGGAGGCGGAGGCAGCGCCTGGCCGGGCTTGAGCATGG
>JAYWAJ010000418.1:0-3619 GCA_043782525.1 Deltaproteobacteria bacterium
TGCCGGTGCGCTTGAGGACCACCACCTGCTTCACGCCCGGGCACTCTTTCAGCGCCTCGTCGGTGGTGGCCTTCAAAGGCACCACGCGGCCGCCGCGAAAGCCGCCGTCGGCGGTGATGACGATGTCGCTCCCGCAATCCTGGATGCGGTTCTTGAGCGACTCTGCCGAGAAGCCGCCGAAGACGACGCTGTGGATGGCGCCGATGCGCGCGCAGGCCAGCATGGAGATGGCCAGCTCGGGGACCATGGGCAGGTAGATCGTCACCCGGTCGCCCTTCTTGACGCCCAGCTTCTTCAGGCCGTTCGCGAAGCGGCAGGTCTCGCGGTAGACGTCCTGGTAGGTGAGCGTGCGGGACTCGTCGGGGGAGTCGCCCTCCCAGATGAGCGCGGCCTTGTTCTTGCGCGCCGTGGTCAGGTGGCGGTCGAGGCAGTTGACCGAGGCGTTGAGCTTGCCGCCGAGGAACCACCCGATCTGCGCCTGGTCGAAGTCCCACTTCGAGACCCGGTCCCACTTCTTCGACCAGGTGAGCCGCTCCGCCTGCTCCGCCCAGAAGCCGTCGGAGTCCTGCAGGGAGCGCTGGTACTGCTTGCGGTAGGCGTCGATGCTGCCGACGTGGGCGCGCTTGGCGAACTGCTCAGGCACCTTGAAGAGACGCTCTGCATCGGTCATGGGCGATCCTCCAGAGCAACTGCGGAGACGGCTGCATATCGCAGCGGATTGAAGGGCGCCAGATCGACCGGCGGCGGCCGCCCTTCGACGAGCGCGGCGACGATCTGCGCGGAGACGGGCGCGAGCAGCACGCCGTTGCGGTAGTGGCCGGTGGCGACGATGACGCCGCTCGGCAGAAAGCCGAGGAGCGGCAGCTGATCGGGCGTCGCCGGGCGC
Source organism: Deltaproteobacteria bacterium (assembly GCA_043782525.1). Classification (GTDB taxonomy): domain Bacteria; phylum Myxococcota; class Myxococcia; order Myxococcales; family 40CM-4-68-19; genus 40CM-4-68-19. The sequence continues at coordinate 887 of JAYWAJ010000418.1, forward strand.
AAGCCCGCCCAGTGATCGACGACGGGATGGGCGCCGGGCAGCAGCTTCGCGGCGACCCCTACCAGAAAGGCGCGGCCCTCCGCCGTCGGCCTGGCGTCGAAGCCGACCTTCTCCGCGGTCGCGCCGATGAGCGTGCGCCCACCGCGGGGGACGGCATAGCCCCCACCGCCGAAGACCACGCACTCCGGGGGAGTGACCTCGAGGAGCAGCGCTTGCCCCCGCACCGGCGTCACCGGAAGCGCCGCGAGCTTCCCCGACCAGCTCCCGGCGCAAATCACCACCTGCCGCGCCTCGATCTCTTCGGCTTCAGGCCTGAGGCCTGAGGCCTGAAGCCTGAGGCCTGCGCCTGCGCCTGCGCCTGCTTCGCCCAGCGCCGCCACCGCCCGCCGCAGCTCGACGCCCGCGCGCAGGCAGCTGTCGCGCAGCGCCACCACCAGCTTGCGATTGTCCACCTGCCCTTCGTCGGGAAAGAAGAGCGCCAGGCGCGCGTCGGTCCTGCGCTCCTCGATGCGCAGGCCGGCGTCGGTCTGCCAGCGGCGCACCTCGGCGAGCGCGCGCTCCCCGGCTTCGTCGAAGGCCAGGTGCAGCGTGCCGCAGGGACGGAAGCCGACCTCGCTGCCCAGCCCGCGGACGAACTCCGGATAGAGGGCGAACGATCGCCGGCACAGCTCCAGCATCGGCGAGGGCGCGTGGACCTCCGACTGCGGACCGAGGATGCCGGCGGCGGCCCAGGAAGCGCCCGCCGGATCCGCGCCGTCCACGACGCAGACCTTCTTCCCGCGCCGCGCCAGTTCCAGCGCGCTGGCGAGCCCGATCAGCCCGCCGCCGACGATGGCCACGTCCAGCATGGCTCCCCTTTCGCACGTGCGCGCCCCCTGCGGAAGGGCAATCCTCCGTGGTAAAGGAGTAGCCCGACCATGGCGCTTCGCATCGACCTCATCCGCACCCTCCCCGCGCGGGGCGCGCCGCTGCCCCTTCCCTCCTACGCCACCGAGGGCGCCGCCGGACTCGACCTGCGCGCCGACCTCTCCGTCACCCTGGCGCCGGGCGAGCGGGCGCTGGTGCCGACCGGCCTCGCCCTCGCCATTCCGCCCGGGTACGAAGGACAGGTCCGCCCCCGCAGCGGCCTGGCGCTGCGCGACGGCATCACCTGCCTGAACACGCCCGGCACCATCGACAGCGACTACCGCGGCGAGGTGGGCGTCATCCTCGCCAACCTGGGGCAGAAGATGGTGTCGCTCGCGCGCGGCGACCGCATCGCCCAGCTGGTCATCGCCCGGGTCGAACGCGCCGAGCTGCTCGAGTCGGTCTCGCTGCCGCCCACCGGCCGGGGCGAGGGCGGCTTCGGCCACACCGGCAGGGGCTGACCCGCCGGCGCGCCCCGAATGTAGTTTGGGGCAGAACAGCCACCCGCACGAAACTCTGCCGTTGCAACCCGCAGTCGCTAGCGTGCCGGTGGAGGATTCATGGCGATCGCGAGAGCCGCTGGCATCGTCGTCGTTCTGCTGATCATGGCCTGCCAGCCGCGGGCTCCGGCACCGTCCAGCGCCAACAGCGGCAGCTCAACCGGAGTCGCGCCCGCAACGCCGAGCTTCCCCTCCGCGACGACGGTCGTGCTGACCGTCGGTGTGAAGGGCACCGGGACCGGGCGCATCCTCTCGACGCCAGCCGGAATCGATTGTCCCGGCTCGTGCTCCCTGAGCCTGTTGCCGGGAACGCCGTTCGACCTGTTCGAGCAGGCCGACGATGCTTCCAGGTTCACCGGCTGGAGCGGCGACTGCGAAGGCCCGTCCATCTGGTGCATGGGCGGCGCCGCCAACTTGACGGTCTATGCCACGTTCGAAAGCAACGCGCGGCCGCCAGCCCCGCCGCCGGCCGCATGCCTCGGCCTCTCGCCGGACATCGCCGGGCCCCCGACATCCCTCGGCGCCTTCACCATCGGGGATTGCGCGCCAGCGATCGGCGACGCGCAGGGGACCCTCGGGCTCCCGGGCTACAACTCGACCACGGGCGGCGTGGGCCTCATCATGTATCTGGTCGACGAAGAAAACGGTCGCCAGAAGAATGCGCTTTACTACAGCGTGTCCAGGGGCACTTTTCTGGCCCAGCCCGACGGCGTGATCGGGATTTTCCACGAAGCGAACGCTTTCACTGCGCTCCACTGGGATCACGGCGGCGTCTTTCGGCCACAGTCGCTGGCACCGCAACCGGTTCTCGGCGATGGCTCGTTCGTCGCGGCCCCGCTGGGGGGAGCGATCGGCGCCGGAGACTTCTACTGGGACGGTGCGCCTCCCGGCCTTCATCACGCCGCCATCCAGCTGAATGACGACGCCACGCTCGGGTGGAGGCAGGAACTGGCGGCGGCGGGCGTGGTCGTCGGCCTCGGCGCCGATTCCTCCAATCGAGCTCTCATCATCACCCAGGGTGCAGGCGCGATCACGGCGCAGTGGCTGGATGGGGATGGCACGCCGCTCACCGGCGAGTTCGAGCTGATTGGCGGCTTCCAGCCCGGCGCGAACACCTGGTTCGAGACTGCCCAGCTGATCGGCGGCGGCCTCGCCGTCCGTCGCGTCGATCAACAGGACGATGTCGACGGCCGCCCATACCGGACCGCGCAGTGGCTGGTGACGGTCGCAACCGGGCGGCCTGGAGCACAGCCCGCGCCCCAATGGATGAAGGACCGCCCGAACACGAACCTTGCCGTGGCCCGATCCGGCAGAGCCTACGTTGCGC
>JAYWAJ010000419.1:0-3612 GCA_043782525.1 Deltaproteobacteria bacterium
GCATCTCCTCCGGGGCCTCCACCTCGCGCACCGCCCCGTTGACGTCCAGCTTCATGCGACCTCCGCAGCGAAGTGCGGAGGCTGGATCACGGCGGCTGCCCCGTCAAGCGGGGCAGGGCGCACTGTGCGAAGCGGCGATCGGCTTCAGCCGGCCTTGCGCACGTTGGCCGCCTGCGGACCCTTGGGGCCCTCGGTGACCTCGAACTCGACCTTCTGGCCCTCGGCGAGGCTGCGGAAGCCCTCAGCCTGGATGGCGGTGTGATGAACGAAGACATCCTTGCCGCCGCCGTCAGGCGTAATGAAGCCGAAGCCCTTCGCATCGTTGAACCACTTCACGATCCCGGTCGCCATCGAACGCTCCTTGGCGGCGAGGTCGCCGCGATTCTCATGATGCCGCTTTTTGCGCGGCTCCGCGACCCCCCGGCGGCCCGCTGTGTTAACGAGATGTCCGGAAGCGGCCAACCGGCTCCTTGACGCCCGGGGGAATTCCCCGCAGAACCCGGCGGTGTCCCAGGCGCCCATCCTCTACGACTTCGACATCGCCCTCGCGCACGTCGACCGCGGCCTCGACGCGCAGGTCCAGGTGCGGACCGCGCGCCATCCTTCCGAGACGCTGGAGCGGGTCTTTTTGCGGGTGCTCGCCTGGTGCTGGTTCCGCGAGGAGCGGCTGGTGTTCGGCGCGGGGCTCAGCGATCCCGACGCGCCCGACCTCGAGGCGCGCGATCTCACCGGCGTCCTCTCGCTCTGGATCCGCACCGGCAAGGCCGAGCCGGCGCGGGTGCAGAAGGTCGCCGACCAGAACGCCCGCGCCCGGGTGGCGGTCTTCTTCGAGTCGCCCCGGCGCCTGGAGGCCTTCGTCGCCGCCGCGCAGACGGAAGGGCTCTCGCGGCTCGGCCGGGTGGAGCTGCTGGCGGTCGATCCGGCGCTCCCCACCGAGCTGGCCAGGAACGAGGCGCGCCGCTGCCGGCTCTCGGTCACCCTGGTGGGCGATCACTTCTACGTCGAGCGCGACGGGCGCACCTGCGACGGCGCGGTGGTGCGCGGCTCGGCGGCGCCGCCGCGCTAGCCTGGGCGGGTTCAGTCCTCGCCGCCGCCCACGTCGTCGGAGCCGGGCTTGCGGCGCGGGTCCGGCGGCAAGTTGAGCACCTGCGCGGGGAAGAGGTCGACGATGAGCGCGACGATGTCCTTGATGGAGACCACCCCCACCGGCCGCCCCGCCTCGTCGGTGAGCGGCACGTGGCGGTAACCGCCGATGGCCATGAAGTTGAGCGCCCAGGCGATGCGGTGTTCGCGCATCAGCGTCTCCGGCTCGCGCGTCATGTAGTCGCCGACCCGCTCCTGCGCCCAGTCGAGGGCGCGGCCGGCCACGCGGGTGAGCAGGTCGCGCTCGGTAAAGATGCCCGCCAGCCTTCCCGCGGCGTCGACCACCAGCACGCAGCCGATGTGCTCGCGCTGCAGCGTCTCGACCGCCTGCCGCAGCGTCGCCTCCAGCGGAACCGAGATGGCCGGCCCGAGGTGCAGCGAGTCGATGGTGTCGTAGAGGATGGCCTGCTCGAGGGCGGGCCGTCGCTCCTCCAACTCGGATGGGTCCATCGCGATCCCCCGCGCAAAAGGAACCTGCCAGAGTACCAGCGGGCGCGGTTTGACGCCTGCTTCACCATCTGCACTACTACCTGTTCCACTCCTGCGGCCCCTCCGCCAGGGCGTCGAGGTCTCCATGCCCATCTCCCGTCGATCCCTGCTCGGTGTCACCGGTGCGGTCGCAGCCGCCTCGCTCCTGCCGCGCCGCGCCCGCTCCGCCTCGCTGGCCAAGATCCGCATCGGGCTCCTGCTTCCCTATTCGGGCACCTACGCCGCCCTCGGCCACAACATCACCGACGCGATGAAGCTGGCTGCGCACGAGCATGGCGACAAGCTGGGCGGACGCGAGATCGAGTGGGTCGCCGTCGACGACGAGTCCGACCCGGCCAAGGCGCCCGCCAACGTCAACAAGCTGGTGGTGGGCGAGAAGGTCGACATCCTCACCGGCCCGGTCCACTCCGGCGTGGCGATGGCGATGATGCAGATCGTCCGCGAGGAGCAGACGCTGACCCTCGTCACCAACGCCGGCGCGCAGGCCGTCACCGGCGCGCTCTGCGCAGCGCACGTCTTCCGCACCTCCTTCTCCAACTGGCAGACCTCGTATCCCTGCGCGGACGTCATCCTCAAGGCGGGCCACAAGAAGGTCGCGCTGGTCTTCTGGAACTACGGCTTCGGGCAGGAGTCGATGGCCGCCTTCAAGGAAGGCTTCGTCAAGGGCGGCGGCACCATCGTCAAGGAGATCCCGGTTCCCTTCCCCAGCACCGAGTTCCAGGCCAACCTCTCGGAGCTGGCCTCGCTCAAGCCCGACGCGGTCTTCGTCTTCTTCGCCGGCGCCGGCGCCGCCAAGTTCGTCAAGGACTACGCCGCCGCCGGCCTGCGCGAGAAGATCCCGCTCTACGGCAGCGGCTTCCTCACCGAAGGCGTGCTCGCCGCGCAAGGGGCCGCCGCCGAGGGCATCCAGACCACGCTGCACTACGCCGAGGCGCTGACCACTCCGGCCAACCAGAAGTTCCGCGAGGCCTTCAAGAAGGCCACCTCGCGCGAGGCTGACGTCTACGCGGTGGCCGGCTACGACACCGTCAATCTCCTCGCGGTCGCGCTGGCGAAGGTGAAGGGCGACACCGCCGCGCGCAAGGATCTGATCGCGGCGCTGGAGTCGGCGCACATCGAGAGCCCGCGCGGGCCCTTCCGCTTCTCCAAGGCGCACAACCCGGTGCAGGACATCTACCTGCGCGAGGTGAAGGGCGGGCAGCAGCGCGTGGTCTCGGTCGCGCTCAAAAGCGCCGAGGATCCTGCCGCCGGCTGCGCCCTGGCCAAGTGACCCTGTCGCTGGTCGCGCTGCAGCTGCTCAACGGCGTCGAGCAGGGCTTGCTCCTGTTTCTGGTCGCGAGCGGCCTGACGCTGGTCTTCGGCGTGCTCGGCGTCCTCAACTTCGCGCACGGATCCTTTTACATGCTGGGCGCCTACCTGGCCTTCTGGCTGGCCGGGCGCACCGGCAGCCTGCTCCTGGCGGTGTTGCTGGGAGTGCCGCTCATGCTGCTCTTCGGCTTTCTCGTCGAGCGGCTCGCCGTGGCGCGGCTCTACCAGCGCGACCACCTCTCGCAGGTGCTGCTCACCTACGGCCTGGTGCTGCTCTTCAACGAGCTGTCGCGCGCGCTCTTCGGCAACGACGTGCACGCCGTCGCGACGCCCGGCCTGCTGTCGGGGACGCTGCGGCTGGGCGAGGTGCAGTCGTGGCCCACCTACCGGCTCTTCACCTCGGCCTCGTGCCTGCTGGTCGCCGTGGCGCTGCGGCACGTGATCCTGCGCACCCGCTTCGGCATGCGGCTGCGCGCCGGCGCCTCCGACGCCGAGATGCTCGAGGTGCTGGGCGTGGACGTGCGCAAGCTCTTCGCCTCCGTCTTCAGCGCGGGAGTCGCGCTGGCCGCGCTCGCCGGCATGCTCGCCGCGCCGCTGACCACGGTCTACCCCGGCATGGGCGAGGGCGTCCTGGTCACCTCCTTCGTCGTCGTCGTCATCGGCGGCATCGGC
>JAYWAJ010000420.1:0-25248 GCA_043782525.1 Deltaproteobacteria bacterium
GGAAATGAATGCCCTTCCAACGGCGCCCTTCCTGGCGGCAGGCCTGGCGTCCCTGGGGCTCGAGCTTCAATTCGGCGGGCCAGCCGGTCAAGTCACCAGACTTGCCGAATCCGTGGCGGACATGGAGTACGCGGTCCGCACGCACGAACTCTTGAAGCGCTGGTGCAGCCGATGGCTGAAGTTTCACCTGTTTCTCTCCGTGCTCTTCTACCTGCTCCTCGCGCTTCATATCGGGTCCGGGATCTACTTCGGGCTGCGGTGGCTGCGATGAAGACGCTAGCGCTTTGGTCCGCATTGGTCGTTGCTGTCGTTACCGCTGCGGCTCTCGCCGTGGCGCACTTCAGGACGGGCTCTTCGGCACTCAAGCAATTCGTCAGTCCGGGGTCGCTTTCCCCTCGGCACGCATATCTCGGGAACCGATGCGAGGCGTGTCACGAGCCGGGCGGGGGGGTGACGGTAGCGAAGTGCACCGCCTGCCATGCGAACTCCGAGCGGCTGCTTGGCCGTCAGCCGACTGCGTTCCATGCGAGCGTTGAAGAGTGTGCGGCCTGCCACCTCGAGCACCAACCTGCGAACATCCGCCCTTTGGTCATGGATCATCTCGAGCTGGCCGAGCTCGGGATGCGGACGCTGCAACGCGCGTCTCGGAAAGACGGTGATAGCGCCGCCACGCTCCACTCCCTCGAGACGTGGTTGCGCATCCGAAATCCCGATCAAATCGAGGCCAGTTCCGCGCGTGAGTCCCTCAACTGCGCGGGATGCCACGACGGCCGCGATCCTCATTTCAAGCGGTTCGGCGGCGATTGCGCCCAGTGCCACACGCTCGTGTCGTGGAAGGTGCCCGGCTATCAACATCCATCCCCGGCGTCCAGGACATGCGTGCAGTGCCACGCGCCGCCGCCGAGCCATTTCATGCCGCACTTCGAGATGATTTCGCAGAAGTTTGCCGGCAAGGAGCACGCCCGCGTCGAACAATGCTTCGAGTGTCACAACACGACCGGCTGGAATGACATCGTCAACGTCGGATTCCACAAGCATCACTAACCAAGGGAGCGACCTCTCATGAGCCTGCCGCCCACCGATGCCCTCGTTTTCTTCGGAGCCACCGGTGACCTCGTTTACAAGAAGATCTTCCCCGCCCTGCAGGCGATGGAGCGAAGGGGGCGCCTCCAGGTTCCCGTGATCGGGGTCGCGAGGTCGAGCTGGACGATCGACCAATTCCGGACGCGGGCCCAGGAGAGCATCGAGGAGCACGGTAGCTTCGACGAGCCGACCTTCGCAAGGCTGCGGGAGCGGCTCCGCTACCTCAGCGGCGACTATGGCGATCCTGGCACCTACTCGGCGCTCCGCAAGGAGCTCCAACGGTCTACGCATCCGCTCCATTATCTCGCGATCCCACCGAGCGTGTTCCCGAAGGTCGTTGATGGACTGGGTCAGTCGGGCTGCGCCTGCGACGCGCGCGTGATCCTGGAGAAACCCTTTGGCCGCGACCTTCCGTCCGCGCAGGCACTCAGCGAAACGATCCATACCTTCTTTGATGAGTCCCACATCTTCCGCATCGACCATTATCTTGGAAAAGAAGCAGTGCAGAACATTCTGGTGTTCCGCTTCGCGAACACGTTCCTCGAGCCATTCTGGAACCGCGGCTACGTGGAGAGCGTACAGATCACCATGGCCGAAAGCCTTGGCGTCGAGGGCCGCGGAGGCTTCTACGAAGAGTCTGGGGCAATTCGTGACGTGATCCAGAACCACATGCTCCAGGTGGTGGGCTTCCTCGCGATGGAGTCGCCGCTGACGACGTCCCACCAATCCATCCGAGACGAGCAAGTGAAGGTGTTCAGGAAGATTCGTCCCCTGGGTCCCAAGGACCTGGTGCGTGGACAGTTCAGGGGTTACCGAGAGGAGAAAGGCGTTGCCCGGGATTCGAAAGTTGAAACCTTCGCCGCCGCCCGGCTCCACATCGACTCCCCGCGGTGGGACGGCGTCCCCTTTTTCATCCGCGCAGGCAAACGCCTTCCGACGACGATGACCGAGGTGTTGGTCACGCTGAGGCGGCCCCCGTTCAGCAAGTTGTGTTCGGGGGAGGCGAACCACGTGCGCTTCCGCTTGAGCCCGGACGTCACGATTGCGATTGGGGCGCTCGTGAAGCGTCCTGGCGAGCAGTTGATCGGCGAGCCGACGGAACTCAAGGTCCTTCACAAGCCGGGCGGAGATGAGATGGATGCGTACGAGCGACTCCTCGGCGATGCGATGGCTGGCGACGGCACCTTGTTTGCAGGTCAAGCCGAAGTGGAGGCAGCATGGGCAGTGGTCCAGCCCGTCCTGGGGACGGGGACGCCCGTGCGCGATTACGAACCGGGCACTTGGGGCCCGCCCGAGTCCGCCCAGATCACAGAGGGCATCTGCGGCTGGCATTGCCCCGCCAGCGGTGACAACCCTGGTGAGCGATGCCGCTCCAACTCAGCAGTGTAATAAGGAGAGCAGAACCGCCCAGTCGTTGACAGGTTGCTCATCAGGGGATTCAACTCGCGCAGCGAGAAGCGGGCATTTCGCCCGCCCCCCACTCGAGGCTCAAAATGAAGAGATTTCTGCTCGCGCTGTCCGCTTTCGTCTTCCTCGGTGCCGTCCAGGCGAAGGCAGAGGACCCGCCCGCGGCGAAGGCCGATGACAAGTCCGCGGGGAAGGCCGACAGCAAGGCCGCCGACGAAATGGGCGACATGAAGCACGGCAGCAAAAAGATGAAGCACAAGGGCATGAAGAAGAAAATGAAGATGCAGGACAAGGGCATGGGAATGAAGGACATGGACCACAAGGACATGGACCACAAAGACCGCGAGGCGCCACCGGCCAAGTAAATCTCAGCAGCTGTTCAGGCTCGCGCGCCGCGCGACTTGCGGGGCGCGGGCAGCCGACGAAAAGTGCCGTAGAAGGCCACCTTTAGAAAGGACTCAAACAATCCATGCGTTCAACTCTATTTCCCTCCCTGGTCATCATCTGTCTCTCCGCGTTGGTTTCAACCGCAAGCAACGGTGCGGAGCAAAGCGAAGCGAAAAAGGCAGACGGAAATCAAGCAGCCGCGAGCGCCAAGATGACGCCGGAATTAAAGAAAGACATGGCTGATATGTACCAAAAGATGGCGGACTGCCTGCGCACCGATAAGACCCTGGACCAGTGCAGTCACGCAGCGATGACCAACTGCCCCGTGGTCGAGAAGACCGGCCATTGCCCCATCAATGAGGGGATGGGTCCTATGCAGGGCAAACAGACCAAGCGCCCGATGAAGAGCATGGGGGGCATGGGAATGGGCAATATGAAAGACAACCATCCGATGCCGATGGGAGGCATGGGGGGCAAGGACATGGGCGACATGAAAGACGACCACCCGGACGGCGGGCAGTAGTCGGCCACGCAGTGCCGCGGTCGAGGGAGTCAGGGCGGCCGGCGCCCCGCGCGCAAATCAGTACCGGACGAACACCGAATAGGTGTCGGTGTTGCCGAAGGGGGTGGCGCAGGAGGTGTCCGGGTTTGGCGCCACCGCCGTGGTCGAGCCGCTGTACACCGCCGCGCGATAACCTTCGACCGCCTGGCACACGCTCGCGTTGCGGGCATCGGTCCAGACCACCGACGCTCCGGAGGGTCCGGCGACGATGCCGATGTAATCGCCCAGGAACTGCTCCTTCAGGTTGTTGTAGCTCGAGGCCTCGGGGTTCGACGATTGGGTGCTGATCCGGATCGGCGAGGTGAACGCCTTCGAGCCGGGCACGAGCTCGGAGTAGTAGGCGTCGTAGACCTGCACCCCGGTCTGCCAGGGGCTGCTCGCCGGCGGCTGGGTCAGAGCGTCGAAGGCGAGCGACACGATGCCGGTGGGCGAGACGCTGGCCGCCGGGAAGAAGGCGTTGCGCCCCTTGACGGCTGCGACCGCGCCGAGGCTCTTCCAATTCAGCCCGTCGTTGGATACCGCGCCCGTGACCACGCCCTGGCCGGAAGCGAAGTCGCACCAGACGACGTAGACGGCGCTGCTCGACGGGTCGGACGCGGGGTGCGGATAGCAGTCGACCCGCGCGCTCATCCCGGGGACCCGGTTGTAGAGGTCGACCACGTCGAAAGGCGTGCCGGTGAGCGGGTAGTCGATCACCTGCGCAATGGTGATGGGCTGCGTGAAGGTCGAGCCTCCGTCCTTCGAGGTCGCGACGACCTGCAGGCTCGGGTATTTGGTCGCGTCCGCGTTCTCGGTCCAGAAGACCTCGACCGTGCCGTCCGATGCGACCGCCATCTGGCCGGTCTCGCGGTAGCCTTGCACCGCGTTGCTGTTCCCCGCGCTGACCTGGACCGCCTTCGTCCAGGTCCTCCCCTCATCATCCGAGGAGCTGACATAGAGCTTGGTGTTGCCGTTTCCCGCGCAGTTATTGCAATACACCGCCCAGTTCAAATACACGCGGCCGAAGTGGGAACCTCCGGCGACGTGGTCGACGGCGACCCACTCGTGATCGACGAAGTCGGCGGTGCTGTCCGTCGTGGTCGCGATCACCGGGTCCGCCCAGCTGAGTCCGGCGTCGTAGGAGCGGGAGACGGTGCCCAGCTCGCCGCCGCGCTCGGGGAACGGATCGCCCAGGCTCGCGTAATAGATGACCGAGCCGCAGGCATAGTCGAAGCGGCCATCGCTGCAGCGGCGAGGCCCGAAGTCGAGGCTGGGATCGCCGCCCGAGGTCTTTCCCAGGGTGCCGAAGCCGGGCAGCACGCCTCCCGTCCAGCTCTGGCCGTTGTCGGTCGAGCGGTAGTAGAAGCTGGTCGGCACCCCCGGGGCGAAGGGGCACGGGCTGGTCAGGGCCGCGGTGGTTCCCTTGCAAAGAGGCTGGGCGCTCTCATCGTTGGCGCCGGCGATCAAGGTGCCTGTCTGCGGATCGCGGGTGATGGCGGGCTCGTTCTGCTTGTTCTGCGGGAAGGGCCGGCCCTGGTCGAGATCGACGAGCACGTTGGCCGAGGCGGAGGGGCCGTTGCCTGCGACAGCCGCGAAGGAAGCGAAGAGCAAAGCCGCGGGTGCGGCGATCGACAGGGAGCGACTCATCAGGCGACCTCTTTTGTGGGCGACCGCTGCGGCCGCGCCGCGGAATTTCGCAGAACCCCGGCCGCTTGGGAAGCCCGGCCGGCGCGCAAATGACGGAAGCACGATCGCGACCTCTGCCGTCGGCAAGAATGACTTTGGCGTCGTCTTCGATGGTACGCACAGCTGGGTCACCAATGCCGATGACGGCACGGTCACCAAACTGTAGCTGTTCATTACAATCAAACTGAGGAGAAGCCGTGCCTCCAACTGAGCTTGAAATGCCCCGGCGAGTGAGATTGGACCCAACCGCAGAGGAGATCTTGCGTGTTTGGGCGACCGACGGCGACCAGGTATTCAGCGTGCGATTAGGCCGCTGGAGCGATCCGGCGGCATGGGGGATGCTTCTCGCCGATCTCGCCCGTCATGTCGCCCGGAGTTTTGCCGAAGCGGACTCTCGGAGCGAACCAGCCGCGCTGGAACGAGTCCTGGCCGGCTTCCATGCTGAGTTCGAGCCGAGGCGCGATGGGTAAACGTCGATGCCCTTCGGCATTCGGCCCTGAAGAGAGTGCGCGAGTCCCCGGCGCCGGTAGCCGTCGCTCGACTCAGAAATGATAGATAAGGCGGTCTCTCCTCCCCGGGGTGACCATGGACCGCCGCTTCCTCGCCGTTCTCTGCGCCGCCTGCGCCACCGCACCGCACCAGCCTGACGCCGCCGCCTCCGCTCCTGCCGTGGCGGCCGCGCCTTCCGCGGCGCCCGCTCCTGCTCCCGCCGCCTACTCCGGCCACGGCGCCGCCAGCGTCAGCCCGGAGATCCTGGCGAAGTACGCCCCCCGGCCCATCGCCGACGAGCTCGCCCGCGGCATCCAGGCCATGCTCGACGTCCGCGCGCCCGGCGCCGGCATCCCCGCGCCCGACGGCAGCGCGCTCTACTTCAACTGGCGCGTCACCGGCGTCTCGCAGGTGTGGCGCCTCGACGGACCCATGCGCTTTCCCACCCAGCTCACCGGCGGGCAGGACGCGACCCGCGTCGTGGCCGTCACCCCGGACGGCAGCGCGCTCGTGGTCCAGCGCGACCGCAAGGGAGAGGAGAACCCGGGCCTCTACCTGCAGGATCCGCAGGGCGGACCGCTCCAGGTCATCCAGCACCGACCCGCCGTCCAGACCGAGTTCCTCTTCGTCGGCGACGACTCGCGCCACGTCTACTTCCGCGCCAACGACAAGAAGCCCGACGCCTACGCGCTCTACCGCTACGACCGCAAGGAGAAGAAGAGCGAGGAGCTGTTCGCGCAGGAGGGCCTGTGGAGCGTCGCCGACCACCAGGGCGACAAGCTGCTGCTGGTGAAAGAAACCGGCAGCAACATGGCCGAGATCTTCGAGTGGAACGGCAAGGAGCTCACGCCCCTCTTCGGCCAGGGCGAGCGCGAGGAGTACAACGCCGCCTATGGACCGGGCGACGAGGTCCTGGTGCAGACGCCGCACTTCGGCGAGTACCGGCGGGTCTACTCCTGGCAGAAGGGCAAGTTCACCCCCATCACGCCGGAGCTGAAGTACGACGTCTCGGAGTTCGGCATCGATCGGCGGCGCCAGCGGGTGCTCTACACCGTCAACGAGGAAGGCTACACGCGCCTGCACGCGATGGACGCCCGCACCCACGCCGAGGAGAAGCTGCCCGCGCTGCCTCCCGCCGACCATGTCTTCCCGGGCGCCACCACCCCCGACGGGCGGTTCAGCGTCATCGCGCTCGACCCGGGAACCGGGCCGCTCCAGAGCGCGGTGGTGGAGTGGAAGACCGGCAAGCTGGTGCGCTGGCACACCGGCAGCGCGCCCGAGGTGGATCTGGGCGCCTTCGTGCGGGCGAAGCTCGAGACCTATCCGGCGCGCGACGGAACTCCCATCCCGGCCTTCGTGCGCGAGCCGAAGAACTGCCAGAAGCCCTGCCCGGTGGTGATCGACTTCCACGGCGGCCCCGAGGGGCAGGCGCAGCCCGGCTTCTCGCCGCTGGCGCAGATGTTCGTCGAGCGCGGGTTCGTCTTCGTCCAGCCCAACGTGCGCGGGAGCGACGGCTACGGCAAGACCTGGATCCACGCCGACGACGGGCCCAAGCGTCTCGACATCATCACCGACATCGAGGACGCCGCCACCTGGGCGCGCAAGCGCTTTGCCGACGACGGCACGGCGCCCCGGCTCGGCATCTTCGGAGGCAGCTACGGCGGCTACTCGACGCTGGTGGGCATGACCCTGTTTGCCGGCGCCTACGACGCGGGGGCGGAGATCGTCGGCATCTCGAACCTGGTCACGTTCTTGACCAACACCGCGCCCTACCGGCGCGCCCTGCGCGTCAGCGAGTACGGCGACCCGGAGAAGGATCGCGAGGCGCTGCTCAAGCTCTCGCCGATCACCTATCTCGATCGGGTGAAGGGCCCGCTGCTCCTCATCCAGGGGGCCAGCGACCCGCGCGTGCCGGTGGGCGAGGCGGTGCAGATCCACGACGCGCTCGAGCAGCGCAAGCTCCCCGTCGAGCTGCTCATCTTTCCCGACGAGGGGCACGGCGCGCAGAAGCGCGACAACCAGCTCTACCAGTTCGGGTACACGCTGCGGTTCTTCCAGAAGCACCTGCAAGGAAAGAACTGATCGCACCGGCCGCGGCTCGGCAGCGCCTTCCCTGTCGCTCCTGGTCCACGCACCGCTCTCGCAGAGGAGAACGCACGGCGAAGAGCGCTTGGGCGGACGAGGGGCAGCCCCGGCGCGGATGTCTCTATTCGCGCGGATTGTCGAGCTACCGAGTGCGCGCTTGCGCATGCTCCCTCGATGCCCAGACCTTGGAGATCGCTTGCCGTCGCCGGTCTGCTCGCGTGGGCGGCGGCGGAGCAGGGCGGATGCGGCGGGCCGGGGCCGCGGGCGGCGCTGGACGACGCGGGAGGCGGTTCGGCGGGCGCAGGAGACGGCGGCGCGACCTCCGCCGACGCAGCCACCGACGCCGGCGCGCCGGATGCCGCAATCGACGCTGGCGCTGCGGACAGCGGCGTCGTCCTCTCCCTGATCTCCACCTCACCGTCGGTCGCGACCGACGGCGTCCCCGTCCGCTTCGTCGCCGTCGCCTCGCAGCCCGTCGACTCGGCGGCATTGACGGTGGGCGGGCGCGCGGCCACGCTGGTCTCGGGCGGCACCAAACTCGTCTTCACCTTCACCGCCACCGCCGCGCTGGACCACGAAGGCGATCAGCCGCTCCTCCTCTCCGCCGGCGGTCCCACGGCCGCGCTCTCCTCCGCGCTCTTCTTCGACTTCTCGCCCCTGCCCAGCGAGCCCGGCGACGGAGGCCAGAGCGTGCTGACCCGCAGCGGCAGCGGGGCGCGCACCGGCGCCGCGGTCTCCGAGACCGCGCTCACGCCGGCCGCCGTCGCCTCCGGCGCGTTCGGAAAGCTGGCCTCGTTGCCCGTCGACGGGCAGGTCTACGCGCAGCCGCTCTTCGTCGAAGCATCCGGGCTCGTCGTCGTCGCCACCCAGCACAACTCGGTCTACGCCTTCTCGGGCCAGGTGCAGGTCTGGCAGACGAACCTCGGGCCGGCGATGCCGTTCGGGCTGATCGGCAACGACTGCGTCGACATCGTCCCGGAGATCGGCATCACCGCCACGCCGGTCATCGATGCGGCTTCCGGCACGGTCTACGCAGTCGCGAAGACGAAGGATGTGGACGGCGTCCACCTCCGCCTGCACGCGCTCTCGCTCGCCACCGGCGCGGAGATCGCCTCGGTCGCCCTCGACGCGCACACGCCTGCGCCGGGCGGCGGCAATGAAGCGTTCGATCCGCTCAAGCAGCACAGCCGCGCCGCGCTGCACCTCGAGGCGGGCGTCGTCTACGTCGCGCTGGCGAGCCACTGCGACGAGCCGCCGTACCACGGCTGGATGCTGGCCTACGACGCCCACACGCTCGCGCAGGTGGCGAGCTGGAACGCGACCAAGGGCGGTACCGAGGGCGGCATCTGGCAGTCGGGCCAGGGACCGGCCTCCGACGGAAGCGGCAGCATCTACGTCGCCACCGGCAACGGCAGCTTTGGCTCGGGCGCGCTGGGCGGCAGCGTGATCGCGCTGACGCGGTCCCTCGAGGTCAAGGACTCCTTCACGCCCTTCGACCAGGTCGAGCTCTCGACGAAAGATCTCGACCTCGGCTCGACCGGAGCGCTGCTCATCCCGGGCGGGGAGCTGCTCACCGCCTCCAGCAAGGTCGGCAAGCTCTACCTGCTGGCGCGCGCCGGGCTGGGCGGGTTTCACGCCGGCGCCGACACGCAGATCGTGCAGAGCCTGTCGGTCTCGTCGGGCGGCGTCTACGGCGGGCCGGTGTACTGGAACGGCAGCCTCTACCTGCAGGCCCAGGACGACGTGCCGAGCGCCTTCCATCTCTACCGCGGCCGCTTCCTCGAGCGGGCGTCGTCGAAGGGCAGCGTGGCGGCGCCGTTCCCGGGCGGAGCCCTCACCGTCTCCGCCGAGGGAAGCCGCGCGGGCAGCGCCGTCGTCTGGGCGCTGACGCGGGCGGGACCGGACGGAATCCTGCGCGCCTATGACGCAAGCGACCTCTCGCGCGAGCTGTGGAACAGCGAGGCGAACCGGGCTCGCGACGCGGTCGGCGCCTTCGTCAAGTTCGCGCCGCCCACCGTCGCGAAGGGCCGCGTCTACGTTCCCACCACTGCCGGCGCCGTGCAGATCTACGGGCTGCGCTGATCCTTCCGAACGCTCCAACTGTCCGCGCAGCGGCTGCACGCCCCGGCCTTGCTGCGCAACCGTTGCGCTCCGCCTGGGCACCGGCACTGGCAGCGGGTGAGGCACGGGGGGTGCATCCACAGCTTGCATGACCGTCGACGCACTTCGCATCGTGCCGAGCCTGGCTGCGGTCGCCCCCGACGCGCGGGTTCCGCTCTGGCGCAGCGAGCCCTACCGCCTGCTCTTCCCCCTGGGGATCCTCTTGTCCTGGGCCGGCGTCGCGCCCTGGCTGCTCTTCGCCTTCGGCCTCACCGGGCAATGGCTGTCCGTCTTCCACGCCCTCACGCAGGTGCAGTGCTTTCTCACCTGCATGGCGGCGGGCTTCCTCTTCACCATGATTCCGCGCCGCACGGCGACCCCGCCGGCGGCGGCCTGGGAAGTCGGCCTCGTCATTCTCGCGCCGCTCGGCACCGCGGTCTTCGCTTTCCGGGAGAACTGGGCGGCCTCGCAGCTCTTCTGGGCCGCGGGAATGGCGACGGTCCTGCAATTCGCGCTGCGCCGCTTCTCCGCTCGCACCGCCAAGGGCCGGGTGCCGGCGAGCTTCGTCTGGGTGCTGCTGGCGCTGGTGATGGCGCTGGTCGCACCGGTCCTGGCCGGCTTCGGCGCGGCGGGAGGCGAAGAGCGCCTCTGGCTGCACGACGTCGGGCGCAACCTGGCCCTGCAAGGCGTGCTGGCGAGCCTGGTCGTCGGCGTGGGCGCGTTGATCCTGCCGCACCTCACGCGCGGCGATGCGCCCTCCGAGCCCACCCGCGGCGCGCAGGCGTTGCACCTTTCGGCGGGCCTCGTCTTCGCCGGCAGCTTCTTCGTCGAGCAGCTCGTCTCCGCGCCGCTGGCCCACGCGCTGCGCGCCTTCTGCACGGCGGTGGCGCTCATCCCCGCGGCAAAGCTGTGGCGCGCGCCGACGCTGCCTGGGCTGCACCGCCGGCTGGCGTGGCTGGCCGGCTGGGCGCTCCCCCTCGGCTACATCCTGGTCGCGCTCTTTCCCGCCTACCGCAAGCCCTTGCTGCACATCGTCTTCATCGGCTCCTTCGGAACCATGTCACTTTCGATCGCGCTGCACGTGGCGCTGACCCACGCAGGGCTCGGCCAGTCGCTCGACCGGCGCACCTGGACGGTCGGCGCCTTCGGCGGCGCGCTCGGTCTCGCGCTCTTGTCGCGGCTCCTGTTCGACCTGGACCCGCCCCACCTGCGTCTCTGGCTGGGCACGGGGGCCTCGTGCTTCGTCCTGGCCACGCTGATCTGGCTGGCGCTCGCGCTGCGGTCGATGGGCAGGGCCCAGGGCGGCTGAGGGTCAGCAAAGAACTGGATGGTTCCCGCGCAGGAATTGCGCAGCTAGGAGTGGAGGAAATCATGAAGCGCATCGTGGTCGGAATCGATGGATCGGAGCAGGGTTGGTCGGCGCTGGCGAAGGCCGGTGAGCTGGCGCGCGCGACCGGAGCGGGGCTGCAGGTGGCGTACGTCTCGCCTCCCATCAGCTCGCTCTTCACCGCGCCGGAGTTCGAGCACGCCGCCCCCGAGTGGAAAGAGGCCCAGGAAGCGCTCGCCCAGGGGCTCTTGCGCGAGGCGGTGGCCCGGGTCGAGGCTGGCATCGAGGTGGAGGCGGTCAACCGGATCGGGCTGCCCGCCGAAGCGCTCGCTGAGCTTGCCCAGAGCGCGGAGGTGACCATGACCGTGGTCGGCCACCGCGGGCGCAACCTGGCCGCGCGGCTCCTCATCGGGAGCGTCGCCGACCACCTGGTGCAGATCTCCCCCAAGCCGGTCCTGGTGATCCGGTAAGGGTGCGCGAAGCGTCCGGCGCCGGATGAGCGTATAAGCTGGTCCGTGATCAAGAATACGCTCAATCGCGATTTGCTCCACCCCGCCGCAGGGACGGCGGAGGGGATCATCGAGGTCCGGCGGCAGGAGGCCCTGCTCAAGACCGGCGCCCTGCAGAATGCAATTCTCAATAGCGCCAACTTCTCGAGCATTGCTACCGACGATAAGGGCGTCATTCAAATCTTCAACGTCGGCGCCGAGCGCATGCTCGGCTATACCGTCGCCGACGTCCTCAACAAGATCACCCCGGCCGACATCTCCGACCCGCAGGAAGTGATCATCCGGGCGAAGGCCCTCAGCCTGGAGCTGGGCACGCGGATCACGCCCGGCTTCGAGGCCCTGGTCTTCAAGGCCTCGCGCGGCATCGAGGACATCTACGAGCTGACCTATATCCGGAAGGACGGCAGCCGCTTCCCGGCGGTGGTCTCGGTCACCGCCCTGCGCGACGCCCGGGACGCGATCATCGGATACCTCCTCATCGGCACCGACAACACCGCGCGCAAGCAGGCGGAAGAGGCGCTGCTCAAGGCGGGGGCGCTGCAGAGCGCCATCTTCAACAGCGCCAACTTCTCCAGCATCGCCACCGACGCCAAGGGCGTCATCCAGATCTTCAACGTCGGCGCCGAGCGGATGCTGGGCTACGCCGCCGCCGACGTGATGAACAAGGTCACGGTGGTCGATCTCCACGAACCGCAGGGACTGAAGGCGCACGCCGCCGCGCTCAGCCTCGAGTTCGGCACCCCGATCGCGCCCGGCTTCGAAGCGCTGGTCTTCAAGGCCTCGCGCGGGATCGAGGACATCTACGAGGTGACCAAGGTCCGCAAGGACGGGAGCCAGTTCCCGGCGGTGGTCTCGGTCACCGCGCTGCGCGATCCGCAGGAGGCCATCATCGGCTACCTGCTCATCGGCACCGACAACACCGCCCGCAAGCAGGTCGAGGAGGAGCGGACCAAGCTCGACCAGCGGCTGCGCGACCAGCAGTTCTACACGCGCTCGCTCATCGAATCGAACATCGACGCGCTCATGACCACCGACCCGCGCGGCATCATCACCGACGTCAACAAGCAGACCGAGGCGCTCACCGGCTGCACCCGCGACGAGCTGATCGGCGCGCCCTTCAAGAACTACTTCACCGATCCGGAGCGGGCCGGCGCGGGCATCAACCGGGTGCTGGGCGAAGGCAAGGTGAGCAACTACGAGCTCACCGCCCGGGCCCGGGACGGCAACCTCACCGTGGTCTCCACCAACGCCACGACGTTTCATGACCGCGACCGCCGGCTGAAGGGCGTCTTCGTGGCGGCGCGGGACATGACCGAGCTCAAGCGCCTCGAGCAGACCCAGCGGAAGAACCTCGAGCTGGAAGAAGCCAGCCGGATGAAGTCCGAGTTCCTCGCCAACATGTCGCACGAGCTGCGCACCCCGCTCAACGCCATCATCGGCTTCTCCGAGGTGCTCCGGGACGGCCTGCTCGGCGAGCTGACCGACGAGCAGCGCCAGTTCATCGGCGACATCTTCAACAGCGGCCAGCACCTGCTCTCGCTCATCAACGACCTCCTCGACCTCTCCAAGGTCGAGGCGGGCAAGATGACGCTCGACCTCGAGGCGGTGAAGGTGCCGGACCTGCTGAAGAACAGCCTCTCCATCATCCGCGAGAAGGCCGCCAGCCGGCAGATCCGGCTCGACCTGCGGGGCGTCGAGGGGGTGGGCTCGATCCAGGCCGACGCGCGCAAGCTCAAGCAGATCGTCTACAACCTGCTCTCCAACGCGGTGAAGTTCACCGTCGACGGCGGCAAGGTCTGGGTGCGCGCCACGCTGGTCCCCCGCGCCGACGTCGGCCGCCTCTCGGGAACCGGCAGCGGCCGCACCTTTCCGCTGGCCGCGAGCGCGTTCACCGACTTTCTCGAGATCAAGGTCTCGGACACCGGCATCGGCATCGCGCCGGAGGGCCTCCTGCGCCTCTTCACTCCCTTCAGCCAGGTGGACACCGGGCTCGGGCGCAAGTTCGAGGGCACCGGGCTCGGGCTGTCCATGGTCAAGCTCCTCGCCGAGCTGCACGGCGGCATGGTGGCGGTCGAGAGCGCGGTCGGCCAGGGCTCCTGCTTCACGGTCTGGCTGCCGCTGCGGCCCCTGCCGGAAAAGAGCCTCGCCACGGCGCCGGCCGCCCCGCTCCCCCCGCCGGCGGCAGGCAGGCGCGTGGCGCTGGTGGTGGAAGACGACCCCATGTCCGCCGAGCTGATCCGCGTCCAGCTCGCTGCCGAAGGCTTCGAGGTGCTGCTGGCCAGCTCCGCCGGGGCGGCGCTGGCGCTGGCGCTGGAGCATCCCCTCTCGCTCATCACCCTCGACATCCTCCTGACCCTCGACATCCTCCTGCCCCACCTCGACGGCTGGGAGTTTCTCAACCGCGTCAAGCGGCTCCCGGCCCTGGCCGGCATCCCGGTGGTGATCATGTCGTCCCTGGCGGACCGCACCAAGGGCTACGCGCTGGGCGCCGCGGCCATCCTGCAGAAGCCCGTCTCGCGGCAGGAGCTGTACGACGCGCTGGTGGGCCTGGGGCTCTTCCCGCTCTCGGGCCGGAGCCTCAAGGTGCTGGTGGTCGACGACGATCCCAAGGCGGTGGAGCTGATCGCGGCCGGCCTGGCGGGGCTCGCCAGCGCCGTGCTGCGCGCTTCCGGCGGCCGCGAAGCCATCGAGACCGTGGCCCGGGATCGACCCGACCTCATCGTGCTCGATCTGATGATGCCGGAGGTGACCGGCTTCGAGGTGGTGGAAGCGCTCAGCGGGGATCCCGCCACCGCCTGCATTCCCATTCTGGTGGTCACGGCCAAGACCATCTCGGCCGACGACCGCGCCAGGCTGGCTGGCTCGGTGACGGCGATCATGGAAAAGGCCGGGTTTGACCGGGACCGCTTCGCGACCGAGGTCCGGCGGGCGATGTCGGGACGAAAGGCGGTCGTCTGAGATGTCGAAGATCCTGGTGATCGAGGACAACCGCGCCAACATGACGCTGGCAGTGTTCCTGTTGCAGTCGGCCGGACACACCGTGCTCAGCGCCATCGATGCGGAGGCCGGGCTGACCCTGGCGCGCGAGCAGCGGCCCGACCTGATCCTGATGGACATCCAGCTCCCCGGCATGGACGGCCTCCAGGCGAGCGCGCTGCTCAAGCGGGACCCGGCCACGCGCGAGATCCCGGTCATCGCGCTCACCGCCCTCGCGATGAAGGGCGACGAGGAGCGCATCCTCGCCGCCGGTTGCGACGGCTACATCGCGAAGCCGATGCCCTACCGCGAGTTCCTCGCCGCCGTCTCCGCCCGGCTCGCCGGCCCCTGAAGCTTCAGCCGTCCACCTGGGTGGCCGCGAGACGGCCGAGGATGCGCACCAGGTCGGGCGGATCCACCGGCTTGGCGATGTGCTCGTGGAACCCGGCGGCGAGAGCGCGGGCGCGGTCCTCGGTGCGCGCGTTCGCCGTCAGCGCCGCGGCGGGAATCTTCGGCTGCACGCTCCCCGCCCGGATCTTCCGCATCAGCGAGTAGCCGTCCTCGCCGGGCATGGAGATGTCGCTGACCATCACGTCGAAGCGCTCCTTGCACAGCGCCATCAGCCCCGCGGCCGCCGAATCCGCCGAGGTGACCCGGGCGCCGAACTGCTCGAGCATCGAGCTGACCAGGTAGCGGGTGTCGAGGTCGTCCTCGACCAGCAGCACCCGCACTCCCTGCAGATCCCGCGCGACCGGCGGCGAGGGCGGCGCGGGCTTCGGAAGGCTGGCCGGCCGCGAAGTGCGCGAGCGGAGCGGCAGCGTGACGCTGAAGTGCGCGCCGGTCCCGGTGCCGTCGCTCTCGGCGGAGACGCTCCCGCCGTGCATCTCGACCACGTGTCGCACCAGCGAAAGGCCGAGGCCGAGGCCGCCCTTCTCCCGCGAGATGCGGCTGTCCTGCTGGCGGAACGGCTCGAAGGCGTGGGGCAGGAAGTCGGCGTGGATGCCGCGGCCGCGGTCGCGGACGAGGATGAGCACCTCGACGCCGCTGGGCTGGATCTGGACGTCCACCTCCCCGCCCCGGGTGCTGAACTTGATGGCGTTGGAGAGCAGGCTCTCGAAGACCTCCCCCAGGCGATCGACGTCGCCGAAGACGCGCAGCTCCTCGTCGAGGGGGAGGACCACGCGCACCGCGACGCCCGCGTTCTCCGCTTCGTTCCCCAGCGCCTGCACCGCCCGCTGCATCAGGCCAGAGACCTCGACGTCGCGGAAGGCGAGGCTCATCTTCCCCGAGGCGATCCGCTGCACGTCGAGGAGGTCGGCGACCATCTGCGCCTCGAGGCGCACGTGGCGCTCGATGCTCTCCAGCGCCTCTCCCGCCGGGTCGGCGCTGGCCTTGCCCAGGCGCAGCAGGCGGACCCAGCCGAGGATGGAGGTCAGCGGCGTCCGCATCTCGTGGGAGATGGTGGCGAGGAACTGGTCCTTGAGGCGGGTGGCGTCCTCGGCGTCGCGCTGGGCGGCCTCGGCGCGCTTGCGTGCCTCCTGCGCCTCGCGCTGGGCGGCGCGCCGCAGCCGGAGCAAGGCCTGCACCTTCACCTCGAAGAGCCCGGGATCAAAAGGCTCGCAGAGCGCGTCGGCGGCGCCGCCGGCGATGGAGGCCACCACCTGTCCGGGAGGCGTCTCGACCAGCAGCGCCGGAACCTGTCCGGCGGCGGCGAGCAGCGGCCGCAGCCCCTCGCGGAAGACGGCGACGATGAGGTCTTGCCCGCTCGCCCGCGGGATCGCCTCTTCCGGAGTGTCCGCCAGCTGGACGCGCAGTTGGAGGCGCCCGAGCGCCGCCACCACCGCCTCGGTCCGGGCCAAAGGTCCCACCACCAGCACCGTGCTGCCGGAGGCCATCATCGGCCGGCGGAGGCCCTGGGAAGCCGGAACCAGAAGGTGGTGCCGGCGCCGGGCTGCGAGCGGACCCCCACCGTGCCGCCGTGCGCCTCGACGATCTCCTTGACGATGACGAGGCCGAGCCCGGTGCCTTCCACCTTGGCGGAGCTGCCCTCGACGCGCGCGTACTTGGTGAAGAGCCGCTGCTGCGCCTCCGGGGCGATGCCGCGGCCGGTGTCCTCGACGCTCACCTCCACCGTGACCGCGTCGCCCCCGACCCGGATGGTCACCCGCCCGTCGGCGCCGGTGAACTTGAGCGCGTTGGCGACGAGATTTTCCACCACCTGCGAGAGGCGCCGCGGGTCGCCCTGCACCAGCGCCCCGGCCTGGTCGGCGTTCATCGAGAGCTGGAGCCCGCGCGAGGCGGCCAGCGGCCGGTACTCGTCGTAGATGCGGGCGCAGATCTGGGCCACATCGACTTCGACGTGCTCGATGTGGAACTGCGCGGTCTCCATCTGCGCGATGGCGAGGAAGTCGTTGACCATCTGCACCAGGTCGCGGCCCCGGGCGCTCATCTTCTCCACCTCCTGGCGCACCTCCGCCGAGAGCGCCCCGCGCAGCCCCTGCAGCAGCATCTGGGCGCGCATGTGCAGGGCGTTCAAGGGCGAGCGCAGGTCGTGGGCCACCATCGAGTAGAAGTCGACCTGCCGCCTCTCCTTGAGCCGGACCGCGGTGACGTCGCGCAGGGTGATGGTGGTGTTGCCCTCGTCGTCGCTGGGGGGAATGCTGACGCAGGGAAAGTAGACTTGCCCGCGGACCTCGACGTCGGGCAGGACCGCCTGCCGCGGGGTGGCCGGGATCATCCGGCCGAGGTCGAGGCCCGGCAGCATCTCGGCCAGGTGGCGGCCCGCGAGCGCCTCGCGCTTCTCTGCGAAGACCTCCTCGGCCCGCGCGTTGACGAAGACGATGGCGCCGCGGGCGTCGATGGTGATGACTGCGTCGGGCAGCTGCGAGAGGACCTTCTTGAGGAGCCTCTCGGCGTGCTCGGCCCGCTCGCGCAGGCGCTTGGAGCGGACCAGCGCATCCACCCGGGCGCACAGCTCCGGCGCGGCGTAGGGCTTGATCAGGTAGTCGTTGGCCCCGGCGCGCAGCCCTTCGACGATCTGCTCGGTCTGCTGGTTCATGGTGAGGAGGAGCACCGCGAGCTCGGCGGTGTCGGGGCGGGCGCGGACAAACTCGCAGATCTCGATGCCGGAGAGGCCCGGCATCACCCAGTCGAGGACGAGCACGTCGGGAGCGCGCCCCTCCGCCAGCCGCTCCAGCGCCGCCGAGCCGTCGAGGAAGACCTGCACCTGGTAGCCGGGGGCCAGCGCGCGGCGGGCCATCTCCGACTCGAGGGCGCTGTCGTCGACGATCCAGACCACTCCGCCTGGGTTCGCCACGTCGCTGTTGGACGGACCGGTGATCACCAACAGTCCGGTAGCAGCCGCTGCGCGCCCGCGTCAAACAAGCCCCGGGCCTCCTGTCCAGCGTCCAACCGGCGCCCGACCTGTAACTTGACCGTCGGGACGCTCACTTCTAGGGTCGGATCCTTTCCGCCCCGGTGCCCATGCCCGAACTCCTGGTCGTCGACGACAGCAAGGTCATGCGCGACATGATCATCGCCTGCCTGCGCGCCGACTCGGGGCTGCGGTTCTCCCACGCCGCCAGCGGGCTCGAGGCCATTGAGCAGCTCTCGCTCAAGCCCTTCGACCTGGTGGTCCTCGACCTCAACATGCCGGACATCGGCGGCATCGAAGTCGTCGAGTTCATCCGCGGCCAGGATCGCCTGCGGCACCTGCCCATCGTCATCGTCACCACCCGCGGCGACGAAGCCTCGCGGGTCAAGGCCCTAGCGGCCGGCGCCTCGCGCTTCCTGGTGAAGCCCTTCGATCCCCAAACCATCCTCGCCGAGGTTCGCGGGCTGCTCGAGAACCGGAACGTGGCGCGGCCGTGAGCAGCGACGTCGACCTCAGCGAGTTCATCACCGGCTTCCTCGCGGAGGCCGACGATCTGCTGGCGCTGGCCAACTCCAGCCTGCTCACCGCCGAGACCTCCGCCCGCAGCGGGGGAGCGAGCCCGCGGGCGGTGCGCGAGGCCTTCCGCGCCCTGCACACCATCAAGGGGCTGGCGGCGATGGTGGGCGTCGAGCCGGTGGTGGCGCTCTCGCACCGGATGGAGTCGCTCCTGCGCTCCGCCGACCAGGGCGTCGCCCGGCTCTCCACCGACGCCATCGACGCGCTGCTGGAGGGAGTCCGCGCCATCGAGCAGCGGGTGGCCTCGCTTCGCCAGGGCAAGCGGGTGCCGGACGCGCCGGCGGCGATCCTCTCCCGCCTCGAATCGATCGAAGCCGGTCCCGGCGCGGCGGCGGCGCTGCCCGAGGCGCAGCTCGATCTCGAGCCGGCCCTCCTCGCGCGGCTGGCGGCCATGGATCGCGATCAGCTGCTGCAGGGGCTGGCGGCCGGAAAGCGCGCGCTGCGGGTCGACTTCACCCCCACGCCGGAGAAGGCCGCTGCCGGCGTGAACATCACCAGCGTCCGCGAGCAGCTCAAGGTCCACGCCGAGATCGTCAAAGTCATCCCCCTCTCGGTGCCCGCGTCCCCGGAGTCGCCGGCGGGGCTGACCTTCGCGCTGCTCCTCCTCGCCGGGCAGGAGCCCGAGCAGCTGGCCGCGCTCCTTCCCCAGGCGGGCCTCGCGGTCCGCGCGCTGGCCGCCGCGCCGGTGCCGGTGGAGCCCGAGCCCGAGCTCGACGAGGACGACGCCGGCGCCCGGGTCGGGCTGGTCCGCGTCGAGGTCTCGCGGCTGGACGACGCCATGGAGCGGCTCTCCGCGCTCATCGTCACCCGCTTTCGCCTGGCCCGCGCGGTGGCCGACCTGGCCGCCACCGGCGTCGACGTGCGGCCGCTCTCGCGCATCCTCGCCGAGAACGCGCGCCAGCTGCGCGACCTGCGCGCGGCGGTGCTCAACGTCCGCATGGTGCGCGTCTCCGAGCTGCTCGAGCGGGTGCCGCTCCTGGTCCGCGGCCTCGGGCGCAACACCGGCAAAGAAGTCCAGCTCGCCCTGGACGCAGGCGACTCCGAGGTGGACAAGGCGGTCGCCGACCGGATCTTCCCCGCCATCGTGCACCTGGTGCGCAACGCCGTCGATCACGCCCTCGAGCCGGCGCAGGAGCGCAGGGCGAAGGGCAAGCCGGAGCACGGGCTCTTGCGGATCTTCTGCCTCCAGCGCGGCGACAACCAGCTGGAGCTGAGCATCGAGGACGACGGCCGCGGCGTGGACCGCGAGCAGGTGGCCCGCCGCGCCCGGCGCGAGGTCCCGCAGACCGACGCGGCCCTCCTCGAGCTGCTCTGCCTGCCCGGGCTCTCCACCCGCGACCAGGCGACCACCACCAGCGGGCGCGGCATGGGCATGGACATCGTTCACCGCATCGCCGTCGACGAGCTGGGCGGCGAGCTCTCCATGACCACCCGCCCCGGGCTGGGGACCCGCTTCACCCTGCGGGTGCCGCTCACCATCACCATCGTCGACGCCTTCTCCTTCGATTGCGCCGGGCAGCGCTTCGTGGCGCCGGTCTCGATGGTGGAGGAGATCATCGAGATCGATCCCGGCAAGCTGATCCGCGGACCCGGCGCCGGCGCGGGCGCGAGCCTGGTGCAGCGGCGCGGAGAGGCGCTGCCGGTCCTGCAGCTCTCGCGCCTCTTCAACCTGCCGTCGGCCGAGCCCGCCACCCGGGCGATGGTGATCCGCCGCGCCGGGGAGGCCACCGGCATCGCGGTCCACCGGATGGTGGGCCAGCAGGAAGTGGTGGTCCGGCCGATCGAGGACGCGCTGGTGCGGGTGCCCGGCGTCTCGGGCGCCACCGATCTGGGCGACGGGCGGCCGACGCTGGTGCTCGACCTCGCCGCCCTCGCCGGCACGCTGCTCGGCAAGGAGGCCGCATGAGCACGCTGCACGTGGTCTTCAAGGTGGGCGGCAGCGAGTACGCCCTGCCCGCCGGCGACGTCCTGCAGATGGAGTCGTTCACCGCCGCCACCCCGGTGCCCGGAACCCAGCCGTGGGTGACCGGCATCATGCAGGTGCGCGGCCGCATCGTGCCGGTGCTGGACGTGCGCAAGCGCTTTGGCCTCGCCGCCGCCGAGCACACGGTGGACACGCGGGTGGTGGTGGCGACCCACGGCGAGCGGGCGGTGGCCCTGCTGGTGGACTCCGCGCGGGAAGTGATCAAGCTCGAGGAGGCGCAGATCAAGCCGCCTCCGGAGCTGGTGGCAAGGGAAGCGCACGGACTGGTGAGGGCCGTGGCCCAGGTGGGCCCGCGGCTGGTGATGCTGCTCGATTTCGCCAAGCTGATTGGCGAGGAGTGAACATGGCGAACCCGACGATCCCGCAGTCGAGCCTGGAACGCGCGCAGACCCGCGCCGAGGAAACCTCACGCTCGCTGCGGGAGACCGCGGCCCTGGCGCTGACCATCGAGCAGGCGGCGGCGCGTCTCGCCAGCATGGGCGGCGAGCAGGCCGCGGCGGGGGAAGAGGTCCGCGCCAGCATCGAGGCCATCGCCGCCAGCGTCGAGGAGACCGGCCAGTCGATCCACGAGCTGGGCCGGTCGCAGCGCGACGTGGCCGAGACCGCCAAGGCGGTGCAGGAGACCGCCGAGACCTCGGCCGCCGGCCTGCAGGAGTTGTCGAAGTCGGTGGCGGCGGTGCGCAAGGACAGCGAGGCCCTGGCCAGCTCGGTGGAGGCGACCACCCAGACGGTCGAGGAGATGTCCCGCTCGGTGAAGGGCGTGGCCGGCAACGCCGAGGACGTGGCCGCCGCCAGCCAGCAGCTGCTCGCGGCGGCGACCGAGAACGCCGCCAGCGTCGCCGGCATGGTCCGCGCCGGGGAGGCCTCCGCCGCCAACACCGAGGAGGTGGCCGCCACCATCGAGGAGATGGCCAAGGGGATCTCGCGGCTCGCCTCCGACGGGCACGCGGTGGTCGGCCGCGTCGAGGGGACTTCGACCGCGGTGGCGGCGGTGGGCAAGGCGCTGGCCGCGGTGGCGGCGGGCGCGGGAGACATGGCCGCCTCGGTCGAGGAAACCTCCTCGTCCACCGAGGAGCTGGCGCGGTCGATCCGCGCCGTCGCCGACCACGCCAAGTCGCTGGAGGCCGCCGCCACCGGCAACGCCAGCGCCACCACCCAGATCGCCGCCTCGGTCGAGGAGGTCTCGGCTACCTCGGAGAAGAACGCCGCCACGGTGGAGCAGAACGTGGCCACCATCGAGGAGCTGGCCCGCAGCGCCCAGAGCACTGCGCAGGGCGCCGAGCGCATCGGCGCGCTGGTGGGGGCGAGCGCCGCCGCCTCGCAGCAGCTGGACGCCACCGCGCAGCGCATCGCGCAGATGAGCGACGGCGCCCGCCTCACCGCCGAGAAGGTCGCCGCCGCCGCCCGCGAGGGCAACACCACCGTCACCCGGTCGATCGCGGGCTTCGGGCGCATCCGCCAGTCGATGACCGAGTCGGCGGGCGTGATGAAGGAGATGGGCAAGCGCGCCGAGGAGATCGGCGACTTCGTCCAGACCATCAACCTCATCGCCGACCGGACCAACCTCTTGTCGCTCAACGCCAGCATCGAGGCGGCCCGCGCCGGCGAGCACGGCCGCGGCTTCGCGGTGGTGGCCGAGGAGATCCGGGCGCTGGCCGATCGCGCGGCCTCGGCGAGCGCCGACATCGCCAAGGTGATCCGCGGCCTGCAAGCGACCACCCGGGAGGCGATCGCGGCCTCCGTCGAGGGCGTCAAGGTCGCCGAGGAGGGCAACACGCTGGCGGCCGACGCGGACCGCGCGCTGGGGTCGATCCTCTCCGGCGTCGATCAGCTGGGCCAGTCGGTGAAGGAGGTCTCGCGCGCCAACGGCGAGCAGGTGCAGGCAGTGCGCTCGCTGGCGCAAGGCATCGCCCAGGTGAACGAGCACGCGCGGACCATCAACACCGCCGCCAACGAGCAGGCCCAGGCGACCCAGGCGCTGGCGCGGTCGGGCGCCGAGATGCGGAAGATGGCCAAGCAGACCAGCCAGTCCGCCGCCGAGCAGGCCGTCGCGCTGCGCGATCTGGTGCGCAACAACGGGCAACTCAACTCCAGCGCCGAGCAGGTCTCGCGCGCCGCGCAGGAGCAGGCGGTGGCGGCGGGACAGCTGGCCAAGGCGGCCCAGCAGATGCGCGGCCTCACCCAGCAGACCGCCACCTCGATGGCCGAGCAGGGCCGGGCGGTGGCCCAGGTCGTCGCCATGGCCGCCGAGAGCACCACCGCCGTGCAGCGCATGCTGGTGGGCCTGACCGAGCAGTCCAAGGGCGCCGCCGAGGTGGCCCGCGCCATGGACGAGGCCCGCAAGCAGGCGGTGCAGACGGCCCGCGCGGTGGGCGAGCAGGGACGCGCCGCCAAGCAGACCGAGGCCGCGGCCCGGCAGGTGGCCCAGCTCGCCACCGAGGTGATGCGCGCCACCGCCGAGCAGACCAAGGCGGCGACCTCGCTGGCCAAGGAGTCCGAGGATGTCCGCCGCGTCGCCCGGCAGACCGCCCGCGCCACCGCCGAGCAGGACGGGGCGCTGGGCGCGCTGGCGGCCACGGCGCTGAAGCAATCGTCCGGAATCAGCGCCATCGCCCGCGCCACGGCGGAGCAAGCGTTGGCGAGCGAGCAGATCGGACGCGCCTCGGTGGAAATGCGCGTCCGCATCAAGGAGATCACCGGTAGCGTCGCGCTCACGGCCAAGGGGCTCGCGGCGGTGGCGGGCGACGTCTCCGGCATCGCCGGGCAGGTGGCGCGGATCCGGGAGGCCAACGTGCAGCACGCAGACGCCGTGGCCAGCCTGACCGCCGCCTTGCTCGAAGGTCGCGCCCAGCAGCTCGGGACCGGGTCGCGGGTGGAGAAGGCGTGACCCAGCAGCCGCACTCCCCGTTGGTGCTCTCCCCGGCAGACCGCGCGCAGATCGCGGAGGTGGACGGGCTGGCGCAGGCGGGCGAGGCTTCGGTGCCGGCGCTGATCGGACGGCTGACCAGCCGCAGCTGGGCGGTGCGCCGCGCGGTGGTGGCGGCGCTGGCCCGGGTGGGGCAGGCGGCGGTCGCTCCGCTGGTGCAGGTGCTGGTGGGCGCGCGAGACGACGAGGCGCTCCTCGCCGCCGCGGTCGACGCGCTCTGCGCCTCGCGGGGCGACGCCGACACGGCCATGCTGCGCCTCGCCAGCGAGGACCAGCCGGCGCCGGTGCTCTGCGACGCCGCGCAGGTGCTCGGGCGGCGCAAGGCGGCGCAGGGCATCGAGACCCTGGCCCGCCTCACCGCCCACGCCGACGACAACGTCGCCGTGGCGGCCGTCGAGGCGCTGGGCCGCATCGGCGGCGGGGCCGGCATCGGAGCGCTCGTCACCGTGCTCGAGAGCCGGAACTTCTTCCGCATCTTTCCGGCCATCGACGTGCTCGGCCGCAGCGGCGATGGGCGGGTGCTCGAGCCGCTGGTCAAGCTTCTCGACGATCCGCGCTACGCCCTGGAGGCGGCCCGGGCGCTGGGCCGCACTGGCGAGTCGGCCGCCGCCGCGCCCCTCGGCGCCCTCCTCCACCGCGCCAACGACGCGCTCGCGCGGGTCATCGCCACCTCGCTCGGCGCCATCCACCAGGCCGCGCTCGCGCGCTTCGGCACCGCCGCCCCCGTCGAGGAGGCCCTGCTCAGCGCCGAGGATCCGGTGGCGCTGGTGCAGCGCCTCGCCCAGTCGGTCGAGGGCGCCGCGCCCGAGGAGCAGGTGGCCCTCTGCAGCGTCCTCTCCTGGATCCGGGACGAGGCGGCCGCGGCCACCCTCATCAGCCTGCTCGACGCCACCCCGGGTGCGGCCACCGCCGCGCTGCGGGCGCTGGGGAGGGACCGCGATCCGCAGCTGCTCTCGGCGCTGCGCGAGGGCGACAGCGTCCGCCGCGCGCTGCTCCTGCCGCTTATCAGCGCGCGCACCCGCTCTGCCGCCGACCTCCTGCCCTGCCTCGACGATCGCGACAGCGCCGTGCGCGTCCTCGCCTGCGGCGCTCTCGCCCGCATCGGCGACGTGGCGGCGGTCCCCCGGCTCTTCCAGGTCCTGCGCGATCCGGATCCGATGGTCTCCCAGGCGGCGGTGGCCGCCGTCCAGGCGCTGGGCAGCCCCGACACCGAGCGCCTCGCTCTCGAGGCGGCCCGCGCTCCCGAGCCGCAGGTCCGCCGCGCCGCGCTGCGCGTGGTGGCCTCGTTTGGATATCCGGCGGGGCTCGACCTGCTCGTCGAAGCGGTGGAAGGAACCGACGACCGCCTGCGCGACGCCGCCATCCACGGGCTGGCGCTGATGGACAACCCGCGCGCGCTGCAGGCGCTCTTGCGCACCGCCAACCACCAGAATCCGCGCGCCCGCGCCGCCGCCGCCCGCGCGCTCGGACAGGCGGAGCACGGCGCCGAGGTCACCTCTGCCCTCCACCGGGGCCTGCGCGATCCCGACGCCTGGGTCCGCTACTACGCCTGCCAGTCGTTGGGAAAGCTGGGCGACGACACCGCCGTCGAGGAGATGCTGCGGCTCCTCGCCGATCCGGCCGGCCAGGTCCGCGTGGCGGCGGTGGAGGCGATGGCGCACCTCGACGCGCCCCGGGCCGCCGAGGCGCTCAAGGTCGCCGCCCGCTCCGCCGATCCCGACGTGCAGCGCGCCGCCCTGCTCGGCCTCGGCGCCCGCAAGACCAAGGGCGCCCTGCCCGTCCTCCTCGATTCCACCACC
>JAYWAJ010000421.1:0-9545 GCA_043782525.1 Deltaproteobacteria bacterium
TTACAACGAACATCGCCCACACGGAGCGCTGAACTCATTGCCGCCAATTAGTCGACTGCCGAGCGCCGCATGAACAACCTGATGAGACACGACACCTAGACGCCTTCGTACCTGGCGAGGATGACCGTGGAGTTGTCGACGCCGCCGTTGGCGTTGGCGGTGTCGAGCAGCTTCTTGGCGCAGGACTCGAGGTTGGCGACCTGCTTCTGCATGATGCCTTCCATGAACTTGTCCTCGACCATGCCGGAGAGGCCGTCGGACATGAGCAGGAAGATGTCGCCGGGCTTGGGGTCGTGCGCGTTGATCTCGACCTCGATCTGCCGTTGCTGGCCCAGCGCCCGGAGAATGATATTTTTCTGCGGAAAGTTCTTCGCCTCCTCTTCGGTGATCTTGCCCATGCGCAGGTACTCTTCCACCAGCGAGTGATCGATGGTGATGCGCGTGAGCTTGTTGTCGCGGAAGAGGTAGACGCGGCTGTCGCCGGTGTGCGCGACGTACGCCTTGGTCTGCCCGCCGCGCTCGACGAAGAGGCAGGAGACACAGGTGGTTCCCATGTTCTTCTTGGAAGAGTCGTTCTCGCTGGTCTCGATGATGCGCGCGTTGCAGAGCTTGATCGAGGTGACCAGCCGGTTTTCGTCGTAGTTCTTGGCCCGATCGTCCTTGAAGGGCCAGGTGGCCTCGGGGTCCTTGCCGGTGAGGTCGAAGAACTCTTTCATCTCGCGCACGGCGATGCCGCTGGCCACCTCGCCGGCCGCGTGACCGCCCATGCCATCGAAAACGGCAAAGAGGTTTTGCTCGGGGAACACGAGGTAGTTGTCCTCGTTGTTGTCCCGTTTCATGCCGACGTCTGTTCGCGCCGCGTGACTGATGCGCACCGAAATTCCCCTCTGGCGGAGGGCTAGGGCTCTACAGGAGGACCCGCGCCTCGTCAACAACGTTGCGGTGCACAACGAAGCCGGCGAGGCGCGCTCGCGCGTGTGAAAGCGGGGGCTAGAACTTGCCGCCCAGCGGATGGAAGGCGCTGTGGAAACCGGTCCCTGGCGCGAAGGCCCGATCCGCCGCCGAGGCCGCGTCGACCGCGCCGAAGATGCCGCCGATGATCAGGCCCGCGCCGGCGCCGATGGCCAGGTCGCGGCCCCAGTTGCCGTCGTTCTGGAGCAGCGCCACGCCGCCGCCGATGGCGAGCCCGGCGAGGCCGCCGTAGAGCGCGTCGGTGGCGATGACGCCGATCGGGTTGCGGTGCGTGTGCACCTCGATGAGGCCGTCCTGCAGGCCGCGATCCGAGGTCTGCTGCGGCTGCCGCAACGTCAGCGACTGGAGCGGAGAGGCGTTGGCGGAGAAGGCGAAGAAGAGCGCCGCGAGAGGAATGAGGAAGAAGTTCTTCATGTGAGGACCCCCGATAGGTTGTGCCTTCAAGTTGCAGGCGCGCGGCGCACGCGAGCAAGCGGACGGCCAGCCATGGAAGGGCACGGCGCCGGGCGGCGGGCAGCCAGGCGTGCCGCCGGGATCACTTCTTCTTCGGCCCCTGGGAGGTCACCACCAGGTTCCCGGAGAAGGCATCGGCCTCGACGACGCCCTCGCCCTTGCCGAAGCTCGCCTCCATCCAGCCGCTGGCCATGCCGTGCTTGCGCGTCGGGGCGCGCTTGATGGCGAGGCCCAGCTCGTCGCGCAACTCGCCGCTGTGCGAGGTGTAGCTGAGCTCGAACGAGCTCCTGGCGTCGAGGGAGAGCCGCACCTCGCCCGAGACCGTCTCGGCGGTGAGGTGGCAGTCGCGGGCGCAGGTGCCGCCCCAGTCGAGGGAGCCGGAGGTGGACTGGAACTCCAGCTGGGGAGCGGTGCCCGAGGCGAGCACGGTGGCGCGACCCGAGACGAGGTGGAGGCGCACCGGGCCCGCCGCGTCCTCGACGCGCACGTCGCCGGAGATGGACTGCACCTCGGTCTTGCCGACGGAGGAGAGCTTGACGTCGCCGGAGAGGGTGTGGATGCGGACCTCGGCGAGCT
This sequence comes from Deltaproteobacteria bacterium, assembly GCA_043782525.1. Lineage (GTDB taxonomy): Bacteria > Myxococcota > Myxococcia > Myxococcales > 40CM-4-68-19 > 40CM-4-68-19. The sequence continues at coordinate 2,002 of JAYWAJ010000421.1, forward strand.
TCTGCACGCTGACGTCGCCCGAGAGCGACCCCAGGTCGAGGCGGCTTCCTTTGGGCAGCTCGACGTGGAGCTTGCCGCGGCGGAGCAGGCGGCGGCCCCGAAACGACGGAGCGATGCGATCGCCGAAGGCAAAGAGCGCGATCTCGTCGGCCGGCGCCTCGCTGAGACTGACGGACACTTGAAGCTTGTCGGTCGAGACCACTTCGACCTCGCCGCCCTGCGCCTGCACCTGGAAGGTGACCGGTCCCTTGACAGACAGGGTTGCGCTGCCGTTGCCCTTCGCCTGCGCGGTGGCGTTGCGCTCGTCGATGCCGTCCTCGTCGCGCATCCGCAGGCGGGGGAGCACGATGCGCTGGCGCTCGCGGTTCATCCGGTAGACGTGGACGCCGGGCTCGTCCTTCCCGGGCGGGTGGTCCTTGTCGTGGGCGGGGTCGGGGTCGTCCGCGTCGTCCTCGCTGTCGCTGCGTCCCGGGGCGGCGCGGGCGAGCAGGCGCGGGAGGGCGCGCAGGCCGTCGAGGTCGGCGAAGCCAGGGAGATCGGCGAGGTCCTCGAAGTCGGGGATCTCGGGCGGAGCGAGGAGCAACACGGCCGCTGCCACTGCTGCGATGCGGATCACGGATTCGCCTCCTCGGACTGACGCACGACGTTCCCCAGCGACCGCAGATAGCCTGCGTAGCCGTCCAGCACCTGCATGCGCGCGTTGACGTCGTCGCCCGCGACCTTGCGCGCTTCGCCCAGCTGCGTGTGCGCCCGGGAGAGCGTCTCGTCCCACCGCTTCGCCAGCGCCGGATCGAGCAGCGGACGGAGCCGATCGTATTCGCCCTCCAGGATCCTGGCGGCGTCGCGGTAGTCGGCCTCGGCGCGGTCGAGCGCCGCCAACGCCTTCGGATCGGGCCGGAAATCGTCACGCTGCGCCACCGGCCCCTGCGCCCCCGGCCCCGGCCCCCCGATCGGCGCGACCCTGGGCCGCAGCGCAAACACCAGCACCGCCGCCGCAGCACCAACACCAGCAAGAGAGAAGGCCACGCGCCGCCCCCAGCGAGGCCGCCATCCAGACCCCTCGCCGCCCAAACTTTGCAGCCCGCCGCCCAAACCCTGAGGCCTGAAGCCTGAGGCCTGAGGCCTGCCCAGGCCCGAGGGCCTCAGGCCAGCAGCCTGCGTCCTCTCCTCCACTCCCGCCCACAAATGCTCCACGCCCGGCGCCGGCCGTCGCGACAACAGCGCCCGCTCGGCGCGCAGCCAGGCCACCTCGCGCGCGCAGGCCGCGCACTGCGCGACATGGGCGAGGGTCTCGGGCGACATCGCTTCCAGCTCCTCGACCAGGGGATGCCCGCTCACGCGGCACCTTCGAGGTAGGTCGCGAGCCGCGCCCGCAGCTGCAGCCGCGCGCGGTGGATCTCGTTCTTCACCTTCTGCAGCGGCCACCCCATCGCCGCCGCGATCTCGCCGTACCCCAGGTCGTGGTCGATGCGCAGGAGCAGCGCCGCCCTCCGCTCGCTCTCCAGCTCCGACAGCGCCGCGGCCAGCACCCGGTCCGCCTCGACGGTCAGGAGCGCGGCTTCCGGCGTCGGCGCCCGATCGACCTGCGCCGGCTCGCCTTCGAGCTGCGGCCCGTCCCGCCGCCTCCGCCGCAGCTGCTCGAGGAAGACCCGGCGCGCGATGCCCAGCAGCCACCCCTGCAGCTTGACCGCCTCGCTCAGGGTCGAGAGCCGCTGGTGCGCGCGCACGAAGGTCTCCTGCGTTCCCTCGTCTGCCGCCGCGTCGTCGCGGAGAAGATCGCCCAGGAACCTGCGCACGCCCGGAGCTTCCCGATCGAAGATCACGCGAAATGCCTCCCCGTCGCCCGCCCGCGCGCGCGACAGCAGCTCCTCTTCGGATTGCGTCTCTACGCGGGTCACTGCATCCGGTAGTGACGGGAAGGGCACGCGGGTTTCAACGGCCGGGCGGCGCCGCTATGTCACCGGCCGCTCCCCCAGCTCACAGCTCCTTGAGCCGATCGCGGGCGATGCCGACCCGCCGGCCCTTGGGGGGAGCGAGGCGCAGGTAGTTGGCGTACTCGACCCGGGCGGCGGGCTTGTCGCCCTTTTTCAGCAGGGCCTCGGCGGCGAAGAAGTGGGCCGGTGGGAGCGCGGCGTCGAGCTCGAGGGCCTTGCGCGCCGCCAGCAGCGCGCCGTCGGCGTCGCCCGACTTGAGCAGCGCGTCGGCCAGCGCCACCCGCACCCGGGCTTCGGCGGGCAGGGCCTCGGCGGCGGCGCGCAGCCGCACCGCTGCCTCCTGCGGCTTCTTCGCCTGCAGCAAGGTGGAAGCGAAGGAGAGCTGCGCCCGCAGCCGGTCCTCCGGCGTCCTGGCCGCGGCGATGGCCTTCTCGAAGAACGGCGCCGCGTCCTGGTCCTCGTGCGCGGCCACCTGCGCCTGCTCGATCAGGCCGGTCACCCGATCGATCTGCAACAGCTCCGCCGCCAGCGACCGCGCGTGGTTCACGCTGCCGCCGGCGAAGCCCGGCGCGCGCAGGTAGAACTCGCAGAGCGCCTCGCGCGCCTCGGCAGAGTCGGGATCCAGCTCGGCGGCCTGATCGAACTCGGCCTTCATCCGCCGGGCGTAGGAGAGCTTGGAGAAGACCGAGACCGCGTCGATCTGCTCGGCGAGGATGCGGCCGAGCATGAAGTGGACCCGCGCATTCTGCGGAGCCACCTCCAATGCCTTCTTCGCCGACTCTTCGGCGCGGTCAGGCTCACCTTCGGCGAGGCGCAGCTCGGCGAGGTCGAGCAGCGCCGCCGCGCTCTGCGGCTGCGCCCGCGCCGCCTCCTCGAGGGCGGCCCGGGCCTCGAGATAGTGGCCTCGCTGCAGCAGGGTCAGACCGACGGAGAGGGCGAGCAGGAAACTGTGCATGGCCGGAGTCTAACCGAGCGATTCGCGCAGGCGCCGCAGGCCGAGCTCGGTCTTCAGATCCCGGATCTCGCCCCGGGCGCAGCGCGCGAGCGCTTCGTCGAGCGCCACCCACTCCAGGCGGGCGCCTTCCTCGAAGGGCGAGCCGTCTCCCTGCGGAAGCGACGCCTCCTGCTCCCCCACCTCGGCCCGCACGAAGTGGAACAGCTCGGCGCACATCCCCGGCGTGGGATGCAGCGGCGGTCCGAGGATCTCGACGCTGCCGGCGTCGATGCGCAGCCCCGCCTCCTCCAGCGCCTCGTCCGCCGCGCGCCGCTGCGCCGCCGCGGCGCTTTCCTCGCCGCGCTCGAGGATGCCGGCCACCAGCTCGGGAAAGAGCAGTCCCTCGGGCGGGTGCGGCCGGCCGAACTGCAGCGGGACGCGCAGGCCCGAGCGCAGCAACACCTCGACCTGGCCCCCGCGCCGCCGGTAGAGCGCGACCACCACCGCGTCGAGGCCCACGGGCCGCTCGACGTAGTCCCAGGTGCCCTCCGCGGTGCGCGACCCGTCGGCGCGGACCATCCGCAGCCGCAGGCGCCTGAGCAAGAGGAAGCCGCCCTGCCCGACCCGCTGGTCGGAGATCACCTCGATCGACTCGAGCTCCAACCGCTACTCCCGGTTCTCGCGGCGCAGGTCGGCCATCATGGCGACGAGCGCGCAGGCGATGGCGAAGCGCGGCTCGATGGGGTCGTCGACCTGGAGGAGGTCGAGCTCGAACTCGCGCTGGAAGAAGTGGAAGACCTGGGTGATGCGCGCCACCTCGCGCCCGCCCAGCTCGATGCGGTGGCGGCCCGGGAGGATCTTGAGCAGGCGGCGCCAGAAGTAGGCGCCGTCCTCGATCATGATCCCGGCGGGGCGCTCCTCGGCGTCGAGGATGTCCCAGGTGTCGCGGAAGAGGGAGCGCAGCCCGCGGGTGCGCAGGACGCCGAGGCGCCTTCCGCTCTGCGCGTCGAAGAGGTCGTGCTCCATGTTGACCGCGGCGAAGCGGCGGTTCTTGATGACCAGGATCGGCTGGGTCTGGGTCTCGTCGGAGTAGAGCGTCAGCTCGGTGCGCAGCCGGAACCAGGGCTGCTCGACGAAGGCGGCGAGCCTGCCGTCGGCCCCGTAGACGCGATAGACGCGCCGCCAGGAAAACAGAGGGCGAATGAGCGTATAGCTCGCGTGCCCGAAGGGATCGAGGGCGGTCGAGCCGGTGGTCTGCAGAGCGCTTCCCATGGAGCAAATCGACTCCGACGCGCCGCATTCGTCAATCGAAAAGTGGAATTGATGGATTCACATTTGTAAAGTGCGAAATCGGGGGTTGCGAATGCCCGATTCATTCCAGGTCGAGATGCTGGTGGCCGCGGAGCCGCAGCGCGTGTTCTCGGCGTGGTTGGACCCGAAGGAACACGCCTCGTTCACCGGCGGCGGCGAAGCGGTGGTCGAGCCGTGGAACGGTGGCCGCTTCATCGCCTGGGACGGCTACATCCACGGGATCCTGCTCGGCGTCGACGCCCCGGTCCGCATCGTGCAGACGTGGCGGACCAGCGAGTTCCCGCCCGAGGCGCGCGACTCCCGGGTGACGGTGGAGTTCGACGCCGTCCGCGGAGGCACGCGGGTGCGGGTCCGACATTCGGATCTGCCGCCCAGCCAGGTGAAGCGGTACGAGAAGGGCTGGATCGAGCATTACCTGAAGCCGCTGGTTCGCTATTTCGCCAGAGGCGGAAAGCAGGGGGCTGCCAAGTCGCCGCCGCCGCCCGCGCTCCCCACCGCGTGGGGCCGCGTCGAGGAGCGCAAGTCGGGCCGCGCCGCCCCTGGCGCCAGACCCGGCAAGGCAGTCGCCGGCAAGCCGGCCGGCCGCAAGACTGCCGCGCACAAGACTGCCGCGCACAAGCCTGCCGCGCACAAGCCGGCCGCGCACAAGCCTGCTGCGCACAAGCCTGCTGCGCACAAGCCTGCCGCGCGCAAGCCAGCCGCGCGCAAGCCTGCCCCGGCGCGCAAGACCGCCAAGAAGCCCGCCGCGCGGAAGCCGGCGCCAGTGCACAAGAAGTCCGCAGCCAGGAAGGCCGGCAAGTCCCGTCGGTAGAAGCCCGCTGCCGCCAGGCCGATCAAGCTACCGCCGTGCTCGCGCTCGCCCTCATTTCCGTGGCCGACGTCGTGTTGGTGCTGGTGCTGGTGGGCGAGATGGAAACGGTCGTGCAGCTAGCCTCCGGCGCCGCGCCCGAAGACGATCTTCTCGCTGCGCAAGAGCCGCGCCGCCCACAGAAGCAGCGCCGCGGCGCAGGCGCCCGACGACAGCGCCGCCAGCACGAACCAGCCCGCGGGCGCCCTCTCGCCGCGCAGCACGTCGGACATCAAGAGGGTCTGCCCGAGCACCGGCACCAGCATCGTCCAGAGCGTGCTCTTGATCGGCTGCAGCGAGAGAAAGGTGGCCGGCACGATGGGCACCAGCATCAGCATCGACAGGTAGGTCTGCGCTTCCTTGAAGGTCCGCGCGAAGAGCGCCAGCGTCATCTGCAGGGCCGCGGCAAAGAGGCAGAGCGGCAGGCAGGCGGCGAGCAGGCCCAGCGCCTCGGGCAGGCCCAGGTGGAACTTCACGCCCAGATCTTGAAGCGGCACCCGGGCGATGGCGAGCCGGAAGCCCGCCAGCGAGACGAGCACCGCCGCCACGGTGGCGGCCACCACCGCCAGCCACTTGCCCAGCACCACCGCCTCGCGGCTGACCGGGTTGACCAGCAGCGCCTCCAGGGATCCGCGCTCGCGCTCTCCTGCCGTCGCGTCGATGGCGAGGTGCAGCCCGCCGACGAAGACCGCCATGAGGAGGAAGAGCGGGATCATCGAGAGGACGTTGGCGGCGGTCTTCTCGGGCGTCGCCAGGTCGACCTCGGTCAGGTCGAGCGGCGCCACCAGCGTCGGGCTGATCCCCCGCGCGATCATCCGCAAGGCGCTCATCCGCCGCACGTAGACCTCGAGCAGCCGCCGGGCGCGGAGCACTTGCGGCCGGTTCTTGTTGCGCGAGCTGTCGACGATGAGCTGCACGGGGGCGCTGCGCCCCGCCTCGAACTCCTTGCCGTAGTCGTCGGGCACCGAGAGCGCGAGGTCGAGCTTGCCGTCGCGCACCTGCGCCTCGTAGTCGGCGGGAGCGGTCTCGACGATGGCGCCGGCCCGCTGCAGAAAGGCGATCAGGTTGGGCGCGTTCTGCGCCCCCGCCACCGGCACCGTGAGCGCCTGGTCCTGGCGCATCCACGAGGCCATCATGCTGAAGAGGAGCAGGAGCATGAGCGGCCCCAGCAGCGGCATGATCAGGCTGGAGAGGATCGACCGCCGGTCGCGCAGGTGATCGAGGAGCTCCTTGCGGAGGATGGCGGAGGTCATTTCGCCAGCCCCTGGTCGCTGCCGATCACCGCGACGAAAGCTTCCTCGAGGTTGTCGTTTCCGGCGCGGGCGCGGATCTCGTCGGGCGTTCCTTCGGCCAGCACCCGGCCCCGGGCGATGATGACGATGCGGTCGCAGAGGGCGCTCACCTCCTGCATGACGTGGCTGGAGAAGAGCACGCACTTCCCCTGGTCGCGCAGGCGGCGGACCAGGTCGCGCACCGCCCGGGTGCTCATCACGTCGAGGCCGTTGGTGGGCTCGTCGAGCATGACGTTGCGCGGCTCGTGGACCAGCGCCCGCGCCAGGGCGACTTTGACCCGCTCGCCGTGCGAGAAGCCCTCGGCGCGGCGGTCCTCGATGCCGCGCATGTCGAGCAGGTCCATTAACGAATCGATGCGCGCCGTTAACGATTCGCGGGAGAGGCCGTGCAGCTCCCCGGCGTACTGGACGTGCTCCCGCGCGGTCAGCCGCGGATAGAGCCCGCGGGCGTCGGGGAGGACGCCGATGCGCCGCCGCGCCCCGACCGGATCGGCGGCCACCGAGACGCCGTCGATGAGCGCCTCGCCGCGGTCGGGGGCAATCAACGTCGTCAGCATGCGCAGCGTGGTGGTCTTGCCGGCGCCGTTGGGCCCGAGCAGTCCGGTGACCACGCCGTCCGCCGCCCGGAACGAGACGTCCTCCACCGCGATGACGCTGCCCGAACCGCTGCCGAACCGCTTGTGCAGGTTCCTCACCTCGATCATGGCGGCGGTCCCGCGAAGCTGGTGAAGAAGGGCGGGCGCCGCAGCGGCAGAAGGCACGACGGGTCGAGACCCTGCACGCTGGCCTTGTCGATGAACTGCGCGATCAGCTGCGGCACGCAGCCTTCACCGGTGGCGCCGTGGCCGACGCCGGGAACGATCAGGTGCAGGCTGCTCGTCAGCGTTTGCCTGGCGATGTCCGCCCAGCGGGGCGGCGTGGCCGGGTCCAGCTCGCCCGAGAGCAGGAGCACCGGCTTGTCCGACTGCACCGGCTCGTGGAACTGCCGCGGCAGCGCGCCCCGCGGCCAGTACGCGCAGACCTCGAGGAACTCCCGCGCCAGCACTGGGCCGAGAAAGGTCCCCCGGGCCGCCTCGTCGATCTCCGCCGTGGTGGTGCCGGGCAGATCCTCCGAGCAGATCACCGAGAACATCATCCCGAAGCTCATGCCCCGCGCGAAGCCTGAGTCGAGGCCGGCGGTGGCGGCGACGAAGGGCGCAAAGTCGCCGCGGGCGGCGTGGGCGACG
>JAYWAJ010000422.1:0-9535 GCA_043782525.1 Deltaproteobacteria bacterium
GGAGGCGTGGCCGGCGCTGGCGTCGGCGGGGCGGCTGCCGTGGTGGTGGTCGGCTTGTCTGCCGGGGTCGCGGCGGCGGTGGGGCCCGCCGCGTGGGCGCCGGCGCAGCCCAGGATTGCGCACGCGGCCACTGCGGCCAGCGGGGTCTTTCGCCATGCTGCGAGGTTGGGGGTCAGGGATTGCGTCTGGCTGCGGTTGGATTGCGCCATGCGGTTCGTCTCCTGCTGCGGCCCGCCACGTTTTCCCGCGGGCCCGGAACGGGGTTGACGTTTGGAGAATGATTCTCCAAAATGGATTCACCGAAAAGCGAGGCGCAAGAAAAACCGCGGTACCCACCATCCGAAAGTCGAGCACATGACCGCTGAGTCGTTCGAGGGCTACCGCACGCGTTTTCTCGAGGCGGGCGCCGACGAGGTGATCGAGCGGCGCTGGTCGCCAGGCCAGATCGTAGAGACGCACACGCATCCCTTCGACGCGGAAGCTTTGCTGGCTGAAGGCGAGATGTGGCTGACCTGCAGCGGCGAAACCCGGCACTTGCGCGTCGGCGACACCTTCCACATCCCCGCTCTCACACCGCACGCCGAGCGGTACGGTCCAGGTGGGGCGGTGTACTGGGTCGCGCGACGCAACCCTCGATGAACGCGCGAGACGCCTCGAGGGTGGGCACGCGACAGCCCGTCAGGCGCTCTTTGCCACCGCAATCGCGGTGGAAGCGCCCGGCCGCATGAGACGCGACCTGGAGGTTCAGTCGTCGTCGTTCTTCGCCGTTCCCACGGTCTGGCAGGCAAAGCTTGCCGCGCTGTTGATGTCGCCGCCCTTGAAGACGGCCTGCTGCGGATACGGGCACAGCGGCCGCGTGCGGCCCGTCACCGCGCCGCCCGACGCGATGATGCGCTCCGGCGCCTTGCCTCGCTCCACCCAGCGCACGACCGCCGAGAACGCGTCGAAGGTGTTGGGGCCCGGCCCCCCGGCGCAGTGGTGCATGCCCGGCGCCAGGAAGAGGCGCAGGAACCCCCGCACGCCCTCGTCGTCGTCGCCCCGCGCGTGCATCGCGCTGGCCACCTGGCCGTAGTACTGGATGGTCTTGAGCGCGCTGAGCGCGTGATCGTTCCAGCCGTGGAACATCACGATCTTCCCGCCCCGCTCCTGGAACGGCCGCAGGTCCGGGTCGGTCGCGTTCAGGGTCAGTCCCGTCGCCAGAAGCCCGGCCTGATCGGTATCGAAGTTGAAGGTGAACGGGTCGTAACCGGGATTGTTGAAGACGATGTAGCGGAAGAACTGATCCTGGAAGGTGAACTGCAGCGGCGGAATCGGGAGGGTCCCTCCGCTGATCCACAGGCCCCAGCCGTCGCCGCCGTCCTCGCTCCCCACCGGGAAACCGGGCGTGATGAGCTGGCCCTTGGAGTTGGCGGGCCCGGCGTAGACCTCGCGGATGGCCTCGATCTGCGCCCCCGTCAGGCAGTCGGGACCGTCGGCGCCCTGGCAGCGCAGCACCGCCGGTTCGAAGCGACATCGCCTGGGGTCCTGCACCAGCCCATCGGTGAGCCCGTCGATGGCGTCGCACTGCTTGAGGACCGCCTGGGCGATGAGCGGCAGCTTGCTGTCGGGAATGGGCGCCGCGGCGACCGCCCGCGAGTTCCAGTTGAACCCCTGCATGAACTCGGTCCAGTTGAACGCCGGCGCGCCGACGACGAGGCCGTCGAAGTCGGCGGGGAAGCGCTGCGCCTCCATCAGCCCTTGCCCGCCTCCGCGGGAGCAGCCGACGAAGTACGAGCGGGACGCGGCGTGGTGGTAGTAGCCGGCGATGATGGCTTTCGCGGTGGCGGTGGTGACATGGATTGCGCGATAGCCGAAGTCGATCACCCCCTGCGGGTTGTTCAGCGCCCAGGTCGCGTCGAGGGCCCCGCCCAGCGGCCCGCTGCCGGTGTGACCAGTGTCCGTCGCCGCGGTGGCGTAGTGCAGCGCGAGGCCCGCGCTCGCGTCTGGAATGAAGCCCACGTATCCGCCGCCACCTGCGTGGTAGAGCTTGCCGTTCCAGTCCGTCGGCAGCTGCACGACGAAGCCGATCCTGCCCGGTCCGATCACGCCCTGGACCGTGCAGTGCTCGGGGAGCGCCGCCGTCGCCGCGGTCCAGGTGGCGCTGAGGCTGGTCACGGAAGGGAGCGCGAGCGAGGTGAGCGCGCTGCACTGTGCGGGGGACGCGGCGAGAGCGGACCTCGGCAGCGAGAGCAAGCCGAGAATCAGGGAGGAGAGGATCGCGGGAATGGTTCTGCGGCGGCTCATGGAAGGCTCCTTTGCGGAAGCAGGGTCAGGTTGTCTCCGGGTGCGCGTGGTGTCTGCGTTTTGGCGGGGGCGTAGGCGCTTCATCACGGGAAATCAAGACGCGGCGAGTCGACCGGCGTCTGAGCCCTTCGCAGCTGCGGGCTACCCGTCAGGTATCGGCCGCGCTTCACCCGGCCGATCAGGGGCATCGAGGATGATCCGCTGCGGCTCCGAGTTCAGCTGGCCGGCACTCTGGAACGTCTGGCGCGAAGGTCATCCACGATTCGCGGGCGGCGAGGATCGCGGTGAACCATCTCACAGATCGATCAATACTTTTTTATCGCTCCTCGCGCGCGCCTGCTCGATGCCGTTTGAGGTGCTTGCCGAGTCGGCCGATCCGTTCCCGGCGCCACCGTCATTGCTGGCTTGGGCCTGCGGCAGGCTTGCAGCAGTTGTCAGCGGCAAATCGGCACCCGGTCGTCGGAGCGCACCTCTGTGGAGAGATCCGGTTGGATTTGGCGAGCGACAACGAAGGACCTTGCTTTCCAGGGTCCCCTGGACTGCGGGGGCCGCAGGCGCTAGTGTCTCGAACAATGCAGGTCTGCGCGAAATGCAGGTCGCGCTACTCTAGGCGGGCGCAATTCTGCGGGATAGACGGCAGCCGCATCGTCGAGACCGACACCGATCCGCTGATCGGCACCACGCTGGATCGCTACCGGATCGCGACCGCAATCGGCGAGGGCGCCTTCGGCTGCGTGTATCGCGCTGTCCACACCACGCTGAACGCGGAGTTCGCCGTCAAGGTGCTGTTCGGGGACCTGGGCTCCGACGAAACCTTCGTTGCCCGCTTCCGGCGCGAGGCGCAGGCCGCGAGCCGAATCCGCAGCGCCCACGTCGTGTCCGTCATCGACTTCGTCACTGCGCCCGACGGGCTCAGCTACCTGGTGATGGAATACGTCAATGGCGTAGCGCTCGACGCAGTCATCCGGCGCGAGGGGCAGCTGCCGCCGCTGCGCGCTGCAAGGCTCGCAGAAGGAATTGCTTCCGGGCTCGCGGCGGCGCACGCGCTCGGCTTCGTCCACCGCGACGTGAAGCCGTCCAACGTGCTGGTGGTGAGCGAAGGCGGCCACGACTTCGCCAAGCTGCTCGATTTCGGCATCGTCCGGCAGCCTGCCGTTGAGCGTCCGCCTCACCAGGTACTTTCGGCCGGGGGTGTCGACGCCACGCAGCCGCAGCCGGATCGGCTGACCCGTGAAGGGCGCGTGATGGGCACGCCGGCGTACATGTCGCCCGAGCAGTGGACCAGGCCCGACGTTGGACCCAGCGCCGATCTCTATTCGCTGGGGGTCGTGCTCTACGAGATGCTCGCGGGAGTGAAACCGTTCCCGGGCGACGACTTCGACGAGCTGTGGAGGAAGCACTTTTACGCCGAGCCTCCGCCACCTCCTCCCAGCTTCGGGTTGGAAGCGATCGCTGCGCGACTGATGGCCAAGTCCCCGGAGGATCGGCCGCCGTCCGCGAGTGCGGTGCGGGACGAGCTCGAGCGGATCGTTGCGCGCCTCTCGCAGCCCGAGAGGTATGTCCCGGACCCCGGCGCGACGCCGGTCGCCCATGCAACACCCCGCGCCAACCTCGAGCAGCGCGCCAGGCACCGCGACACACTCGACCAGAAGCATCAGCTCTTGCCCGCCCCATCGCGGACCCGGCTCGTGCTCGGGGGGGTGGCGGGAGCCGCGCTCGTTGCTGGTGTGATCGGGCTTCTCGCGGCGAGTCGCCCTTCCCGGGAGCGCCCGCCGATGCTGCCCCCGCCGGTCCCCGTCCTGTCGGCGCAGCTGGACGAGGCGTTGGCACTTCGAGGCCTCACGCTCGACGACCTGGCCACGCTCGATCCGCAGCGTGTCGAGCGCGGCCGCCGGGCGATCGCCAGCCACGACCCGAACGAGGTCGCCGATCTCGTCGCCTTCGCGGCCGCTGCTCCGATCACCGCGGAGTTGATCCGTGGAAAGCTCGACCGCCTCGACGGCCCCCTCTCCCGGGCCAGGGAATTCGGGGGTAAGCGGGCCCGAGAGCTCGAGGAGCACTACCTCGAACTCTACAAGGAACTGAAGGCGTCGGTGGACTCGCGCAAGCGCGAAGGTCTCGTCCGCAAGGTGGCGAGCTTCGAGCGCGAGCTGCGCGCGCCCCCCATCTCCTCTGTGCGCTGACCTTCGGCTTCGCGATCGCAAAAACGCGTCAAGACGCGGCTACCGCTGCGCGCGTTGACGGGAACGTCGGGCGAGGCGCAGAGTCAGGGTGGGGAAAAGGCCATGACCGCTTGGCGCCTCAGCGCGAACCGTCCTGGCGGTATCCGCTCGCCGCGGCTCTGGTCGACATGGCTGGGCGTGCTGGTTCTGGCGGCAGTGCCATGCGCCTCGTGGAGCCAGGAGGTGCGGCCGCCGGCGAAGGCGCCAGCCCTCCCCGACGAGCCCGGCGAGGGTGAGGAGCAGCCCGGCCGGGCGCGCACCGTCGAGGATCGATTGGCCGATCTCGAGGACGAGCTGGCGCGGCAGCGGCAAGCGCTCATCCAGGAGAAGGAGCGGGCCCAGCAGCCGAGCCCCGTCTCGTTTTTCGGCTACGTCGACTTCGGCTTCTTCGTGCCGCAGGGGGACGGCACGGGTTGGGTGGAGGACTTCGGCAACCAGCGGGTTCCCTCTCTGGCGGGAAGGTACGGCTGGGTCTTCCTCGGCGATCTGCTGGCGACGCCGGTCAACTCGCGCGGCGAGGTCGCCGACCTGGGCAGCCCGCCGGGAGTCCAGCGCTTCGACAGCGTGCACTCGCGCGGTGCGCCCGGCTTCCTGCTCAACGAGGTTTCCTTTGGCGTGAGCGTGGACCTCGGTCACCGGCTGGTGGCGAACAGCATCATCGATTTCGTCCCCCGCACGGGCTCGAACTTCGCGCTGGGCGATTTCCTCGACGTCAGCCTGGCCCAACTCGAGTGGGTGGTGGACGAGGCACAGACGACCTCGATCTTTGCGGGGAAGATCGATCCGGTGGTGGGCATCGAATACAAGGAGCGGAGAGCCGACCAGCGCTTTGGCATCACTCCCTCGCTGACCCAGCGCTACACCTCCGGGACCCAGCTGGGACTCAAGATTCGGAGCCGCCTCTTCGGCGGCTGGCTCATCGCCGCCGGAGCCGTGACCAACGGGTCTTCGACCACCGAGCAGTTCCACTTCTATGACGAGGTTGACTCCAACGCCGGCAAGACCGTGAGCGGGCGGCTGGCCCTGCATGTCCCGCTGGGACCGGTGCAGGCGCGCTCTGCCAGCCACGGTCTGGAGATCGGCCTCTCGGGGGAGTACGGCGCCCAGGATCGCGCCCTCGACAACAAGGGCGCCATCTGGTTCTGGGGAATCGATATGACCTACCAGGCCTTCAATTTCGCCCTCAAGGGTCAATACCTCCGCGGCGGCGCGCCGGGCCGCGAGATCGATGGTACCTACGCGCTCGCTTTGCACGGCACCGGCTATCTCGAGGCGGACTGGATGTTCCTCCCGCAGCTGGGCTGCCTGGTGGCGTTCGGATATCGGGACGCCTTCGTCTCCCTGGGGACGGAGCGGGCCTACCTGACCAAGGTGTGGCGGGGCACCTTCGGTCTGCGGGCAGTGCTGGGCCCGCAGGTCATCATCAAGGCCGAGTACCTGCGCAACGGGCAGTACGGAGAGCTGCCGAGGATCCGCGACGACGTGTTCACCAGTTCCATGGTCCTTCACTACTAAGGTCCTGATGAGGGGAACGGCGCAGATCACGCTCTGTGTAGCCGCGGCGGCGCTGGCGGGCTGCTCCTCCGGCTTCTTCGATCGTTTCTGCGACGAGCCGGGCTGCGAATTCAGCCGCGTGCAGTGGGATAACCTCTCGGCGCTGGCGAACCTGCCGCCGCCGCCGCCGGACCCGGCGAACAAGTACGTCGGCGATCCCCGGGCCGAGACGCTCGGCCACCAGCTCTACTTCGACACCCGCTTCTCGGGGGCGGACACCGAGGTGGACGTGCTCGGCAGGCCGATGGCATTTCAGGCTCGCGCCCCCAAGGGGCAGCAGATCAAGATCGCCTGTGCGACCTGCCACGACCTGCGGCACGCCGGGATCGATCCCAGCCCGTTTCCGGGCAACGTCTCGATTGGAGCGGGGCTGTACGACGTCAACGCGCAATCGACGATCAATTCCGCGTATTACGACCTCAAATACTGGAATGGCCGGTACGACTCGCTGGTCTGGCAGATCGTCTCCGTCGGCGAGAGCGGCGTCTCGATGAACGGCAATCGGCTGAAGACAGTCTGGCTGCTCAGCGATCTGTACCGGGCCGCCTACTCGGCGATCTTCATGGGCTACCCCTTGCCCGATTTCGGGCGCTCCCGCGCCGACCAGGCAGCGGTGCTGCAGCCCGACGGGAGCTGCATCACCGCCACCGGCGGGTCGCCGCCTTGCCCGTCTGGGTGCGTCGCGGAGACCTCCGCCAGCGGCGCGAGCGCCTGCTGGCCCCGCTTCCCGCTCGAGGGCAAGCCGGGCAAGACCCCCGGCTGCCAGCGCGGTGCAGCGAGCGAGCCCTTTGGCGACGCCTTCGACTGCATGGCCGCCGCCGACCGTGAGGTGATTACCCGCGCCTATGTCAACTACGCCAAAGCGATCGCCGCTTATGAGTACACGCTGGTGAGTCGCGAGAGCGCTTTCGACCGATGGATCCGCGCCGGTCCCGGTTCAGAGGCGATCTCCGCCTCGGCCCGCCGGGGGGCGCGGCTCTTCGCCGGCAAAGGAGGTTGCCTGGAGTGCCACGGCACGCCGCTCTTCTCCGACAACGCGTTCCACAACATCGGGGTTCCCCAGGCCGGCGTGGGCGTCCCGACCGAGGCCGACTGCAATCCGCTGAAGGCGGCGACCACCTGCCAGGCGCTGGGCTGGTACAGCGGCCTCGGCTTGCTGAGGTCACAGACGATCCTCAGCATCAACTCTCTCTACAGCGACGACCCGTCCGACCGCTCACGTCAGAAGTACTACGTGCTCCAGCAGGAGCCCTCGCTGCGGGGGAGCTGGAGGACGCCCAGCCTGCGAGACGTCGCGCTGACCGCTCCGTACATGCACAACGGCGTCTACCGCACGCTCGAGGAAGTGGTCCGCCACTACGACCGCGGCGGCACGCGCGACGGCGTCGCGCCAGCGGAAATGGCGAAGCAGATCCGCCCGCTCGGGCTTTTGGACGGCGAGGTCGCCGACCTGATCGGGTTCCTCGCCACGCTCACCGGCGATCCGCTGCCCTGCGCCATCACCGTGGACCCGACTCCGGGCGCGTCGAGCTGCGACGGCGGCGTGCCCCCGCTGCCCTGAAGGCAAGGAGAAAAAGCGATGACCAGGATGGCGTTCGTGCCCTGCGCTTTGTTGTTGCTCACCGGCGGGCCCGCGTCCCCCGACGATGCGCCGGCGCAGGCCAAGGAAGTGGCGGACCTGCGGCGGGAGGTACGCGAGCTCCGCGCCGCGCTCCGGCTGATGCTGGAGCTCGACCGGGAACGCCTCGACATCGTGGGCCGAATGCTGGGCGAGGGGGCGCCGGCCGGGGTCCCGCGTACGCCGGTTGGCGCGCGGGTTCCCAACGGAGCATCCGCTGCTGGCGATGCAAACCCGTCCCCGGACCGTGGTGGCGGCGCGGCGGCGCGTCCTGCCGCCGACCCGGTCTCGCCCGAGGGGGCGGAGAAGGGGACCGTCAGCGGCAAGCTGCCGCTTCCGGCCAGCGGCGTGGCCTTCGTTTACGTCGAGAACGCAGGAAACCGACTGGTCCACGGCAAGACGATCGAGATCCGCCAGGCGAACAACCAATTCCAGCCGCGCTGGGCAGTGGTGCAGCAGGGCACCGAGATCCGCTTTCCCAACGTCGACGGCACCTACCACAACGTCTTTTCCAACAGCCACAACGCGACCTTTGATCTGGGCATCTACCGACTGGGGGACCCGGTGAAGTCATACGTCTTCAACCAGCCTGGTGTCGCGGACATCTACTGCAACATGCACTCGGATATGAGCGCGACAGTGCTGGTGGTGCCCAACCCGTTTTTCACCCAGGTCGCACCCGATGGATCCTTCACGCTGAGCGACGTCATGGTCGGGCGGCGCAAGATCGTCGCTTGGTCGCCACACGGGGAACTGGTGGCGAAGTGGGTGACCGTCGAACCGGGCCGGTCCGTGTCGGTTTCCATGGAACTGGGCAAAACCGACGAGCGGGCCCACCTCGACAAGACGGGGAAGGCGTATGGCTCCTACCGCTGATCGCCGGCCTGGGCGGCACCGCCCCGCGCGTCGGGAGCCGGGCTGCCGCGTCGCATGCTTCCTGGTGACGCTTGCCGGCGCAGGTTGCACCGATGCACCGCCACTCCGCCGCCCCGCGCTCGATGCGCCGGCGGAGGCGAAGGTCGCGCTCGGCGAGGATTGGTTCGCCGCCCGCGCGCAGACGCTGGGGCTCACGTTGGAGGCGGCCAAGGCGCGCGACCGCGCCATCGCGCGCGATCGCCCTCCGGCGGGGCGCTTCTGGGACGAGCAGCTGGCGCTGCAGTCGGCAAGCGTCTGGAGGCTGGTTTGCAACGAATGCCATCCTGGACGCCGCGGGATCGGTTCGGCGCTCGAGATCCCGCCGTCCCCTCCAGGGTGGGGCGAGGGGCAGGGCCAGTTCTTCGGCCGCTCCCGCAGCTACGGAGACGTCTACGACACGATTGCCCGGGGCGTGTCGCAGCCGGGCGGCGCCACCGCCATGCCGGCGTTCGAGGGCCGGCTCGCCCACGAGCAGATCTGGGGCATGATCCGATTTTTGGAGCACGCCTCCTCCCAAGGGGGCCGGTAGGAGTGGGTCAAGGGTTCCGGGTCAGCGGGGCCAGCGGTTGTGCCACCACATCACTGCTCCCGTTGCCAAGGTCACAAACAGGATGAGGCCGATCACGAGCGTGCGCGTCTGGCGGCGTCGAACCCTGGGCGGCGAGCGGTGATTGGCCGAGAGCGGTGCGGTCCGTGCGATTCCTGTGGGGGTCCAGTCGTAAATCCAGCTCAGCACGGCGGTGACAGGGAGCCCGACCAACGAGGCGATGACCAGCCAGACCATCCACTGCGGCGGCAGCGAAAGACGCGTCACGATGATGTCGGCGCCCTGCAGCCCTCCAAACACCGCCACAGAGTAGGCGACCATGACGCGCACGACGTGGCGGCGGGACAATTCGTCGACGAACCGCTGGAGCCTGGCGTTCGGGCCCGGGGCGGACCG
>JAYWAJ010000423.1:0-9534 GCA_043782525.1 Deltaproteobacteria bacterium
TCATCGGCAGCTTCCGCGACCTCGAGACGAGCAACCTCAAGACGGTGACGATGCTGCAGAACATCGTCGTGCTCGCGACCGGCAAGGTCAACGCCAACACCACCTACGTGCCCGAGGAGGAGAAGCGCTTCCAGACGGTCACGCTGCTGGCGCTGCCGGAAGAGGCCGAGCTGCTCACGCTCGCGCAGGAGACCGGGACCATCACGCTCCTCTTGCGCAACCCCGACGACCTCGACTATGAGGACAAGCGGCTGGTGGTCGATCAGAAGATGCTGCTCACCGGCGAGCGGCAGAGCGAGCTGCAGCAGAAGCGCTACAAGACCATCCAGATCATCCGCGGCAACAAGAGCACCGCCAACGAGAGCACCGGCGTGGCCGCCAAGAGCGAATAATGGCAGCGGCGCTGGTCTTCCTCTTCACCACCGCGTCCGTCTTCTTCCTCGCCTTCCTGGCGCCGGACGTGCTGCACAAGGCCTTCGCGCAGTACCAGCTGCGCTACGTTACCAAGTCGATGAACGACTTGAGCGACATGTTCCTCTTCATCGAGCCCGGACAGATCATCCTGCTCAACATCGCCGCGCTGGTCCTCTTCGCGGCGGCGGGCTTCTGGCTGGGCGGCGCCTTCTTCGCCGCCATCGCCGCGGTGGCGGGCTTCTTCGCGCCGGCGGGCGCGGTGCGCTTCTACCGGCAGAGAAGGATCAAGCTCTTCAATACGCAGCTGACAGAGGCGCTGCAGCAGATGGCCAACGCCCTGCGCGCCGGACTCACCTTCCAGCAGGCGATGGATCAGATCGGCCGCGAGTCGGTGGCGCCCCTGCGGCAGGAGTTCGGCCTCTTCACCAAGGAGGTGAAGCTGGGCGTGCCGCTCGAGGAGGCGCTCGTCAACCTGGCCAACCGGGTCGGCTCGGAAGACCTGGAGCTGGTGGCGACCTCGACCAACATCGCCCGGCAGCTGGGCGGCAACATGGCCGAGATGTTCGAGACCATCGCCGCGACGATCAGGGAGCGCTTCCGCCTCGAGGGAAAGATCGCGGCCCTGACCAGCCAGGGAAAGATGCAGGGCTGGATCGTCGCCAGCCTCCCGCTCTGGATCGGGCTCTTCTTCAACTGGTACCGGCCCGATCTGATGGAGCCGATGTTCGAGAACGCCTACGGCTACATCCTCGTCAGCCTCATCCTCGTGCTCGAGGCCATCGGCTTCCTCCTCATCCGCCGCATCGTGGCCATCGACGTATGAACGACCTCCTCCCCGACGCACTGCAGATCCTCGCCGTGCTCTTCACGGCGGGCTTTGTCGCGGCGCTGGCGCTGGCGGGCTACGAGTTCTATCTGAAGCTCTACCAGCGCTACTTGACCCAGCTGGGCGAATCGGGCGCGGTCTCGGTGACCGGCGCGCCGCCGCCCGGGGAGACGGGCTCGCTCTCGGCGCTGCGCCGGACGGTGGTGGCCTTCCTGGCGGTGCTCAACGAGCGCTGGGTTTTGCGGAAGCACCTCGACCGGCTGGAGGCGGCGCTGCG
Source organism: Deltaproteobacteria bacterium (assembly GCA_043782525.1). GTDB lineage: Bacteria > Myxococcota > Myxococcia > Myxococcales > 40CM-4-68-19 > 40CM-4-68-19. The sequence goes on from JAYWAJ010000423.1 coordinate 1,518, forward strand.
CCGGGCCGGCAAGCCCTCCGATTTCAAGGCCACCGAGATGGTCGCCTTCATGCAGCTGTCGGCGCTCTCCTTCTTCTGCCTCGGCGTCGCCTGCGCCATCTGGCTCGACTCCAGCTTCCTCTACGCGCTGGTCTTCGCCGCCTTCGGCGCCAGCTATCCGCTCATCTGGCTGCGCGACAAGGTCCGCGCCCGGCACCACGCCATCACCCGCGCGCTGCCCTACAACCTCGACTTGCTTACGCTCTCGGTGGAGGCGGGCCTCGACTTCGCCGCCGCGCTGGGAAGAGTCGTCGAGAAGGGGCGCCAGGGTCCCTTGAGCGACGAGCTGGCCATCAGCCTGCGCGAGTTGAAGCTGGGCAAGACCCGCGAGGAGGCGCTGCGCAACCTCGCTGTGCGGGTCGAGCTGCCGACGCTCTCGAGCTTCGTGCAGGCGCTCATCCAGGCCGACAAGATGGGCACGCCGCTGGGAAAGATACTCCGTATTCTTTCCACCCAGATGCGCATCGAGCGCACCCAGCGGGCGGAGAAGCTCGCCAACGAGGCGCCGGTCAAGCTGCTGCTGCCGCTCATCGGCTGCATCTTCCCGACCATCTTCATCATGCTCTTCGGGCCCATCGCCTACCAGGTCTTCTTCGGCGGGAACTTCTAGATGGCCTTCCTGCTCACCATCGCCGAGGGCAAGGGCCGCGGGCAGAAGTTCCAGTTCGACGCCGAGCGCGTCACCATCGGGCGCGGCGCCGAGAACGACGTGGTCCTCGACGACGCCGGCGTCTCGCGCACCCACGCGCGCATCGAGCGGCAGGTGGCGGGCTGGATGCTGCTCGACAACGGCTCCGCCAACGGCACCGAGCTGAACGGGGCGACCCTCGGGAAGCCCAGCCAGCTGCGCGCGGGCGACCGCATCGGGGTCGGGCCGGTGACCTTCGAGTTCGCCGCCGCGGCCGATCCGGCGGAGACCCGCATCAGCGCAGCGCCGAAGCGCGACTCCGAGACGCGCATCTCCGCGCTGCCGGCGGCGCAGGCCCGCTCCGTCGATCCCCGCGCGGGCGCGGCGGCGCAGAAGGCCTCCGCCGGCGCCGCCCAGGTCCGGTCGCACCTTCCGCCCTACGCCAAGGTCGCAGCCGTCGCGGGCTTTGCCCTCATCGCCATCGGCATCGCCCGCGCCGGGGTGCGCGGCAGGGAGGGACTGCAGACGCGCGATTGCCCCGACACCGTCGCGGTCGACGACGACACGCAGGGCCTGAGCTTCGGCCACGGCGAGGTGGAGATCGAGTGCGGGAGCAAGGTCGTCTTTGGCTTCAACACGCCGCCGCAGACCCAGGTGCTCTTCCACTACCAGCCCGCGCGCATCGCCTCGCCCGGCGAGCTGGAGCTGCGGGTGAACGGCAGGCATCTCGCCTGGGCAAAGGTGTCGGGGGCGCGGGGCGAAGCGCAGGCCATCCCGCTGCCGCAGGACGCGCTCAACGCCGACGGGCGCAACTTCGTCGCCTTCACCGACAGCCAGAAGGACAAGGCCTGGTCGGTCTCCAGGGTCCGCGTCGAGATGCTGGCCATCACCGCCGGCGACCAGGCCGCCGCCCGGCAGGCGTACGAGCGCGGGCGCCGCAAGCTCGAGGAGCGCCGCATCGCGCCGCGCAACCTCTACGACGCCTGGAAGGCCTTCACCGAGGCGCGCCGGCAGATGGAGGGCCTCTCGCCCAGGCCCGCGCTCTACGGCGAGGTGGCGCAGTTGATCAAGGATGCCGAGCGCGACCTGGAGAAAGAGTGCGGCAAGCTGATCTTCTCCGCCGCCCGCTTCGAGCGCTACGGGCAGGAGGAGAAGTCGCAGCAGGCGTACCGCGAGGTGCTGCTCCATTTCCCCGGCGAGGATGCCACCGGCTGCCGCAAGAAGGCGCAAGGGAACCTGGTCTCGGCGCAGACGGCCGGGGCCGCAGAGTAGTGCTAGGCTGAAGGATCGCATGCCCGCCGCCAAGCCACCGTCGCGCAAGCCCGCGCCGAAAGCGCCCGAAGGGCCGGGACCCGGAGACGGCCTGGAGGGTACCGACCCCGGCGGGCCGGCGCCCGAGGTGCTCCTCGAGGCCCGGCGCGACTCGGGCAGGTCCCCGGCCCCTCGCCAGGACCGGCCGGCACGCGTGGGCGACGCGACCTTGATCTACGACAAGAACCGGGGCCGCGCCCGCGCCACCGACGCGCCGCGGCTGCTGGTCACCGCCGGACCGCGCAAGGGCACCGAGCACAGCCTCCAGACCGGGCTGACCACCATCGGGCGCGGCGAAGGCAACGTGCTGGTCATCCCCGACATCTCGGTCTCGCGGCAGCACTCGCGCGTCGAGAAGCAGGAAGGCCGCTGGGTGGTGCTCGACCAGGGCTCCGGCAACGGCACCCGGGTGAACGGCAGGCCGGTGGAGCGCTATCCGCTGCGCAACGGCGACGAGATCGAGATGGGCGACTCCAGGCTCAAGTTCCTCGAGCCCGCCGGGGTGCTGGTCCAGAACGCCTCGCCGGTCTCGCCGCGGCTGCCTCCGGGCGATGGGGAGATCACCGGCAACCAGTCGCCCGCCGCGTCGAGGAGCGCGCTCCAGCGGCGCGCGCCGCTCTACGGCGCCGTCGTCGTCGCGCTCGCCATCGTCTTCGCCGCGGGGCTGGTGCGGCGGCAGCGCGAGCTGCGCCGCGAAGCCGAGGCGGCGGCGCAGGGAGACGAGAGCCGCGCCTTCGCGCAGAAGCGCTTCCAGGAAGGCGTGCTGCTGCTCAAGGCGGGCAAGTGGGTGGAAGCGCGCGACAAGCTCAAGATCGCGGCCCAGCTGGATCCGCAGGACCCGGAGATCGCGCGCTACCTCGAGTCGGCGGCGGCCGAGGCGCCGCGCGCGCAGCAGCTGGCGGCCGCGCGGGCGGCGCTCTCCCGCAAGGACTACGCGAGCGCTCGCGGAGCGCTGGCCGGCGTGCCCGACGAATCGGTCCTGGCCGAGAGCGCGCACGAGCTGTCGCAGCAGCTTCGCGACGCGCTGGAGGCGGCAGTGCGCGAGGCCAAGTCGCGGGCGGAGTCGGGCGACGCGGCCGGGGCGCAGGCGCTGCTCGCCCCGGTGCTTCTGGCGGATCCTGCGCGTGCGGACGCTTTGGCGGTGAAGGAGGCCATCGCGGGACTGCGGCGGGCAGCCCGCGCGCCCGAGCGACGCCGCCAGCGGGCCCAAGGGTCGGCGGCTGCACCGCCCGCGGCGCCGGAAGTACAAGGGATCCTCGAAGCGTACCTGGCCGGGGATCTCGGCGCGGCGCTGGAGCGGGCGCGGGGCGCCCAGAGCCCGCGCGGAGAGCGGCTGCTGGCCGAGCTCAAGACCTTCGACGCGGCCTACCAGGACGGGCTCGCCAAGCAGCAGGCGAAGCGGACGGCGGAGGCGCTGCGCGCGCTGGAGCAGGCGGCCGCCGCCGATCGCACCATCGCGCCGGGCAAGGACGGGCGGCTCGGCCACGAGGTGCGCAAGGCGCTCTCGGGGCTGCACACCCAGCTAGGCGCGGCGCAGGCGGGCAGCGACGAAGGACTGCCCCAGGCGGCGGCGCATTTCCGATCGGCGGTGCAGGACGATCCCGGAAACGACACGGCGCAGTCGCAGCTGCGGCAGATCGGCGACCGCTGCAAGGAGATCTACTTGCGCGGCTACGTCGCCAAGGAGGAGGACGTCGAGGCGGCCCGCCGGTCCTTCAAGCTGGTGATCGAGACGCTGCCCGCCTCCGACGAGACGGCGCAGAAGGCGAAGCGGTGGCTCGACAAGCTCGACGGCAAGGTCAGCAAAGATGAATGAAAGGCAAGGGCACACCGCGAAGGCGCGAAGATCCACGAAGGGCCGCGAAGGATCGGGTGGTGAGGTCAATCCCAACCCCCCAGGACTTCGCGCACCTTCGCTTCCTTTGCGCCTTCGCGGTGTGCTTTTGCTTCTAGCCGCGCATGCCTGAACGACTTCCGCCCAAGCCCGCCACCTCTGCGGGCCAGTTCGACCTCTTCGGCAAGCGGACGCCGGAGCTGGGCCCGCGCGTCTATTCGGTCTCCGAGCTGACCCGCGAGATCAAGGGGGTCCTCGAAGGCCGCTTCCCGGGCGTGCTGGTCAAGGGCGAGGTCTCGAACCTCAAGGTCCCCGGCAGCGGCCACCTCTACTTTACCCTCAAGGACGAGGGCGCCTGCCTCGACGCCGTCCTCTTCCGCACCGAGGCGCGGCGGCTCAAGTTCCACCTCCAGAACGGCCTCTCGCTGGTGGCGCGCGGACGGCTGGCGGTCTACGAGCCCAAAGGCGGCTACCAGCTGGTCTGCGACGGCGTCGAGCCGCTGGGAGCCGGGGCGCTGCAGATCGCCTTCGAGCAGCTCAAGGAGAAGCTGCAGAAGGAAGGCCTCTTCTCCGAGGCGCGCAAGCGCAAGCTGCCCTTCCTCCCCCGGCGCGTCGCGGTGGTGACCAGCCCCAGCGGCGCCGCGGTCCACGACTTCCTGCGCGTGCTCCACCGGCGCTTTCCCAACCTGCCGGTGCTGATCGTTCCGGCGCGGGTGCAGGGCGAGGGAGCGGCGCAGGAGATCGCCCGCGGCATCGTCCGCGCCGCCCAGCAACCGCGCGTCGACATCGTCGTGGTCGCGCGCGGCGGCGGCAGCCTCGAGGATTTGTGGGCCTTCAACGAAGAGGTGGTCGCGCGCGCCCTCTGCGCCTGCCCCGTGCCGACGGTGAGCGCGGTCGGACACGAGGTGGACTTCACCATCGCCGACTTCTGCGCCGACCTGCGCGCGGCCACTCCCACCGCCGCTGCCGAGCTGATCGCGCGGGTCAAGGACGAGCTCCTCGCCGACGTCGCGCAGCGCAAGGCGCGGCTCTCCCGCGCGCTGCGGGCGCAGCTCGACCGCAAGCGCGCCCAGCTCGACAAGCTGCGCGCCCGCGTCGCCGATCCGCGGCGGCTGGTCAGCGACAAGAAGCTGCGCCTCGATCGGCTGCAGCAGCGGTTGGAGGATCGCGCGCGCCAGGAGCTGGAAGGGCGGGCGGCCAGGCTGCGCGGCCTCCAGCAAAGGCTGCAGGCGCAGCACCCGCGCGAGAGGCTGCACCGCCTGCACCGCGAGGTCTCGCGCCTCGAGGAGAAGCTGTCCGCGCTGGCCAGGCGCGCGCTGGCCGCCCGGCAGCACCGGTTCCAGGGCCTGGCCGGCAGGCTCGACGCGCTCAGCCCGCTGCGCGTCCTCGCCCGGGGCTACGCGGTGGCCTTCGATGTCCGCGGACACGCCCTGCTGAGCGCCGGGCAGGTGCAGCCTGGCGAGCGGCTGCGCGTCCGCCTTCACGACGGCGAGCTCGAGGCGACCGTCGCCTCCACGAAAAAGCCTTGAAGACGCACCTCGGCTTCGGCGTACCATCTCCCGTTGTGCCCGCATCCGGCGGGTGCTAGAGGAGCGCCGTGGCCGACCCCACCGCCCAGCCCGTCGTTGAGGAGACGCGCTACGAGGATCTCGTCCAGCGCCTCTCCAAGGTGGTGGAGCGCCTGGAAGGCGGCGGGCTGTCCCTGGAAGAGTCGATCGCTGCCTTCGAGGAAGGAATCCGGCTCGCGCGCGCCGGGGCCGCAAAGCTGGAAGAGGCGGAGCGCAAGGTCGAGGTCCTGCTCGAGGGAGACCGCACAGCTCCGTTCGCCGAAGAGAAGCGATAGACCGTCCGCAGGCGCCGCACGTCGGAGAAGAGATGGCCGGGCGTAAGAAGATCATCATCGTCGACGACGATCGCGAGACCCGCGAGATGCTCAAGATGGCCCTCGAGCTGGAGGGCTACGACATCGCGCTGGCCGCCAACGGGCTGCGGCTGATCTCGACCTTGCACGTCGACCGGCCCGACCTGATCCTGCTCGACGTGATGATGAGCTGGATCGACGGCTTCGAGCTGTGCCGCGCGGTGAAGAAGAACGACGAGTTCCGCGACATCCCGGTCATCTTCATCAGCGCCAAGAAGACCGCGCAGGACATCCGCACCGGACTCGCCGCCGGCGCGGTCGACTACTTCTCCAAGCCCATCGACATGGAGCGGCTGCTGGCCAAGATCGCCTCGCTGATCGGCCCCGCCGCTCCCGCCGCGCCCGTCCCTCCCGTCGAAACGAGGCGGTGAGCGCCAGCGCGATGGCCAAGGTCCGCGCCGACGTGTTGCTGGTGACGCGCGGCCTGGTGGAGTCGCGGGCCAAGGCGCAGGCGCTCATCCTCGCCGGGGAGGTGGTGGCGGGGGACCACCGCGTCGAGAAGTCCGGGCAGCTCCTCGACGACGCCGTCGAGCTGCGGGTGAAGGAGCAGCTCAAGTACGTCTCCCGCGGCGGGCTCAAGCTGGAGCGCGCGCTGGACGCCTTCCAGCTCTCGCCCGCAGGGCGCGTCTGCGTCGACCTCGGCGCCTCGACCGGCGGCTTCACCGACCTCCTGCTCCAGCGCGGCGCGGTGCGGGTGCACGCCGTCGACGTCGGCTACGGCCAGCTCCATCCCAAGCTGCGCGCCGACCCGCGCGTCGTCGTCCACGAGCGGGTCAATGCCCGCGCGCTGCAGCTGCCCGAGCTCTGCGCGGCGGCGGTGGCCGATCTCTCCTTCATCTCGCTGCGCCTGGTCCTGCCCTCCCTCGCGGCGGCACTCCAGCCGGCCGAGGCCTGGGCCTGCGTGCTGGTGAAGCCGCAATTCGAGGCGGGACGCGCCGAGGTCGGCAAGGGTGGGGTGGTGCGCGACCCGCTGGTGCACGCCCGCGTGGTGCGCGAGATCACGGAAGAGTTGGGCAGGCTTGGCTTCGTCCTGCTCGGGTCGGTGGAGTCGCCGGTGCTGGGTCCGGCGGGAAACCGGGAGTTCCTGGTGGCGGCAGAACGGCGCTCCGGTGCGGTGCGGATAGCGCCCCACGCGGAGACGCGGTAAAATTTTAGGTGGTGTAGGTGCGGCGTCTACCAAGGGGATCGAATGGGTCTGGGCCAAAGCGCCCGCGTGCGAGTGGCTGCGCCTCCTGCAGAGGCGAAGCGCCTGTGCGGGCGCTTCTCACGCGGCGGCGTTCCGGCCGCGGTCGACGACGGCGAGTCGCGCGCCGAGGTGCTGGTCGTCGTCAACCCCAAGGACCTCGCGCCTTATCGGGGACGGGCAGGGTGCCTCCTGGTGGTGGGCGCTCCCGGAGCCCGCTATTTCGCCGCCGGCGCCGACGAGGTGGTGGGGCCGGACGAGCCGGAGATCCTCTTCCGGCGGGTCCGCGCCTCGCTCGAGCGGCTCGATCTGCAGGCGCGGGTGGAGCGCCTCAACGAGCGCGTGCTGGCGCTGGAGGCCGGGCTCGCCGACGCCGCCCACGACGTGCGCAGCCCGCTGCAGGCGGTGATCGGCAACGCCGAGCTGCTGGCACGCGACACCTCGCTGACCGAGGTCCAGCGCGACTGCGCCGCGGCGGCGGCCCGGCAAGGCCTGCGGGCGCTGCAGCTCGCCGAGCGCATCCTCGAGTCGGCCCGGCGCCGGCAGAAGATCGCGCTCGACGTGAGCGCCTTCGATCTCGGCAAGCTGGTGGATTCCGCCGCCGAGCAGGCGCAGGCTCCGGCGCGGCAGCGCGGCGTCACGCTGGTGGTGACCCCCCCGGCGCGCGCGCTCGAGCTGCGCGGCGACTCCGAGCTGCTCATGCGGCTGCTCGACAACCTCATCGCCAACGCGGTGCGGGTCTCGCCCCGCGGCGCGCAGGTGGAGGTGAGCGCCTGGCGGGCGAGCCCGAAGCACGTCCGCCTCCAGGTCAAGGACAGCGGCGAGGGCATTCCCGCGAGTGAGCTGCCCAAGCTGATGGCGGGGCTCGGTCCGGGCCGCGGGCTGCGCATCGCCCGCGAAATCGCCGAGCGCCACGGCGGTGACCTCTGGGCCGAGAGCAGCGTCGGCAACGGCACGCGCCTCTTCGTCGAGCTGCCGCTGCAGCCGCCCTCGACGCGGCCGCGGGTGCTGCTCGTCTCCGACGACCCGCGCTGGCTGCGCGAGGTGGGCCGCACGCTCCGGGCCGCCTGCGACGTGCGCGCGGTGGGGCTCGCCGCCGCC
>JAYWAJ010000424.1:0-3589 GCA_043782525.1 Deltaproteobacteria bacterium
TTCCGCGGGCTGCGCGACCGCATCGTCGCCCGCCTCGAGGAGCTGGAGACTTCCGGCGCCCGGTTCCGCCGGACGGCCTGGCAGCGCCCCGGCGGCGGCGGCGGCGAGATGAGCGAGCTGCGCGGAGAGCTCTTCGAAAAAGGCGGCTGCAACTTCTCGGCGGTCTCGGGCGACCGCTACCCCGGCGTCCCGGAGGGCCACGCCGCCGAGGGCGACGCGGCGCTGGGCGTCCAGCCACCGCGCCCCGGGGAGATCTCCGGCAAGCCCTTCTTCGCCACCGGCGTCTCGCTGGTGATCCATCCGCGCAGCCCCTTCGTGCCCGTCGTCCACATGAACGTGCGCTACCTCGAGGTGGGCGACGTCTGCTGGCTGGGCGGCGGCATGGACCTGACGCCGTGCCGGCCCTTCGACGAGGACACCGCCCACTTCCACGGCGTGCTGCGGGACGCCTGCGGCCCGGACCGGTACCCGCGCTTCGCGCAGTGGGCGAAAGAATATTTCTTCATCGCGCACCGCCACTCGGAGCGCGGCGTCGGCGGCGTCTTCTTCGACTACCTGCGGGGCGAGGCGGCCTGGCCCTTCGTGCGCGGCGTCGGCGACGCCTTCCTGCCCGCCTATGCGCCGCTGGTCGAGCGCCGCCGCGAGCTGCCCTGGACCGAGGAGGACCGCGCGGCGCAGCTGCGCTGGCGCGGCCGCTACGTCGAGTTCAACCTCATCTACGACCGCGGGACCATCTTCGGCCTCAAGAGCGGCGGCAACGTCGAGGCCATTTTCATGAGCCTCCCGCCGCTGGTGAGCTGGTAGCCGGCTGCGAGCCCGTGGCGGCGGCGCTCCACCACTCGCCGTTGTGCAGCAGCGTGAAGCGCGGGCTGCCGGGTGCCTCGAGCGCCTCCCGCAGCGCGCGCTCCGCCTCGCCGTCGCCCTCATCGCCTTGCGCAAAAGTTCCGAAGTGGATGGGGATGTTCCCGGCCGCGCCCAGCACGCGCGCCGCCCGCACCGCCTCCCGCGCGTCGAGGTGCACCGGCCCGAAGAGAGCGCGCGGCGTCCCGGGCGCGATGGGAAGGAGCGCGAGGCGCGGCGGACCGAAGCGGTCGGCGATCTCCTGGAAGTGCGGCCCGTAGCCGGTGTCGCCGGCGAAGTAGACGTCGCCCTGCGGCGTGCGCAGGAGGAAGCTGAGCCAGAGGCGCGCGTCGTCGTCGCAGGCGCCGCGGCGGCAGCCGTGCCGCGCGGGCAGCCCCCAGATCTGCGCGCCGCCGGCGGCGGTCCACTGCCACCAGTCGAGGTCGGTGGCGCCGTGGATGCCGTACGACGCGAGCAGCTTGGCCATGCCCAGCCCGGCGACGATGCGCGGATGGTGGGCGGCGACGATGCGCTCCAGCGCTTGCACGTCGAGGTGGTCGTAGTGATCGTGGCTGAGCAGCACCACGTCGATGGGCGGCAGATCCTCCAGGCGCAGCCCCGGCAGGCGATGGCGCTTGCGCCCGAGGTACGGCACCGGGCCGGCGATCTCGCCCCAGATCGGATCGGTGAGGAGGTTCAGGCCCGCGATCTGGATGAGCACGGTGGCGTGGTTGACCAGCGTGACCCGCAGGCCGGGCACGCGCTGCGGAGGCGGCGCCGCGGGGGCGACCGCGGCGAAGTCGGGCCAGGGCCCCGGGTGGCGCTCGAGCCGCCAGCGCGCGACGGCGAGCGCGCCGGGCGCGACGCCGGGAACCCGGTTGTGGAACTTCGCGCCGTCGAAGTGGCCGGTGGCGCGTCCGTGCCAGCGGGGTCCGGAGAATTCGCAGCAGCCCCCCGTGGCCGCAGCGGCGCAGAGGAGGGCGAGCAGGCGCATTCTCCGATGGTAGCAGGTTGACAGCGCTTTCCACTGCACCCTACAACCCGCTGACCCATGGCGGACCCGCTGGACGAGCTCGCGTCGATCATCGCTGAGAAGGCCCTGCAGCGGATGCGCGGACAGCCGGCTGCCGGGCCCCTCCTGCGCGCCACTCCTGCCGAGGTGCCCAAGGAGTGCAACATCGACGGCTGCGGGCCCTGCGAGGAGCACCAGATGTGCAGCGCCAGCCAGCTCTACGACGTCGGGACGGCACGCCTCACGCCGCTCGCCATCCGCACCAGCCGCGATCTCGCGCCCTACATCGATCACACGCTGCTCAAGGCGGACGCCACCCGCGACGAGCTGGTCAAGCTCTGCGACGAGGCCCGCAAGTACGGCTTCGCCACCGTCTGCGTGAACTCGGGAAACGTCGGGCTGGCGGCGCGGCTCCTGCAAGGCTGCTCGACCAAGGCCATCGCGGTGGTCGGCTTTCCGCTCGGCGCCGGCACCACCAGCGCCAAGACCTTCGAGGCGCGCGAGGCCATCCGCGCCGGGGCGCAGGAGATCGACATGGTCATCAACATCGGGCAGCTCAAGGCGAAGAACTACGCCTACGTCGAGTGCGACATCCGCGAGGTGGTTCAGGCGGCGAAGCCGAAGCCAGTCAAGGTCATCCTCGAGACGGGCGCGCTGACCCGCGACGAGAAGGTCATCGGCTGCGCCTTGTCGAAAGCGGCCGGCGCGGCCTTCGTCAAGACCAGCACCGGCTTCGGCCCGGGCGGCGCGACGGCGGAGGACATCGCGCTCATGCGCGCGGTGGTCGGCGACGATGTCGGGGTGAAGGCGAGCGGCGGCGTCCGCACCACCGCCGACGCGCAGCGGATGGTCGAGGCCGGCGCCAACCGCCTCGGTGCCAGCGCCAGCGTGGCCATCGTCACCGGCCTCTCGCCGGTGGCGGCGGGGAAGTACTAGATGGGGCGCTTCGTGGTGGTGGTGATCGACTCCTGCGGCGCCGGGGAATTGCCCGATGCGGCCAGCTACGGCGACGCCGGCGCCAACACGCTGCGCAACTGCGCTCGCCGGGTGGGGGGCCTCGCCTTGCCGAACTTGCAGAAGTGGGGCCTGGGCAACCTCACCGACATCCCCGGCTGCCCTCCCGCCACCGCGCCGCTGGCCGGCTACGGCCGCATGGCCGAGCAGTCGCAGGGCAAGGACACCACCACCGGGCATTGGGAGATGATGGGCGTGGTCCTGGACAAGGGCTTCACCACTTTCCCGCACGGATTCTCGCCGGAGTTCATGCGGGAGTGGCTGAAGACCTCGGGCGCGCCCGGCTTCCTCGGCAACAGGACCGCCAGCGGAACGGCCATCCTCGACGAGCTGGGCGCGGAGCACCTGCGCACCGGGCTGCCCATCGTCTACACCAGCGCCGACAGCGTCTTCCAGATCGCGGCGCACGAGGAGAAGGTCCCGCTCGCGACCTTATACAAATGGTGCGAAGCCGCGCGCGCCGTCGGCAAGCCGTATGGCCTCGCCCGCGTCATCGCGCGGCCCTTCGTCGGCGCGGGGCCCGGCGCCTTCAAGCGCACCTACCACCGACGCGACTTCTCGCAGCCGCCGCCCCGGATGGTGCTCGACACGCTGGCGGAGCGGGGCGTGCGCACCGTCGGCGTCGGCAAGATCCCCGACATCTACGACGGCCACGGCATCGCCGAGGCGGTTCACACCGAAGGCAACGCCGACGGCCTGCGCAAGACGCAGGAGATCCTCGCC
>JAYWAJ010000425.1:0-3578 GCA_043782525.1 Deltaproteobacteria bacterium
GCTGGCGTCGGCGCCGCACAAGCGGTCGATCCTGGTCGCTTTCGTGACCGCTGAAGAGCAGGGCCTGCTCGGCTCCGAGTGGATGGCGCAGCATCCGCCCATTCGGGCAGACCGCATCGCTGCCGACATCAACCTCGACAGCGTCAACATCTGGGGCAAGACCACCGACCTCGGTGTCGTCGGGCTGGGCAAGTCCAGCGCCGACGCCATCATCCGGCAGGTCGCCGCCGAGCAGGGCCGCACCGTGCACGGCGACCCCTTCCCCGACCGCGGCGCCTTCTACCGCTCGGACATGTTCTCGATGGCGCGGGTGGGCGTGCCGCCGGTCGCCGTCAAGGGCGGGCCCGACTACGTTGGGCAGCCCAAGGGCTGGGGCGAGCAGCAGCACGTCGACTTCGAGCGCAAGCACTACCACCAGCCCTCCGACGAGTACCACGGCGACTGGGACCTCTCCGGCGACGTGCAGGACGCGCAGCTGCAGCTGGTGGTCGGGCTGCGCATCGCCAACGCGCCGTCGATGCCGACCTGGGTGCCGGGCGACGAGTTCGAAAGCGCGCGCAAGGCCGCCCCGCGGTAGAGTCCGCGGATGCCTTGGTCGCGCCCGCGCATCGCCCTCGTCATCCTGGCCACCGTCTCGGCGCTGGCCATGCTCTACGTCGGCTTGTTCCAGATCGGCTGGGTGGCGCGGCTCGCCTGTCCGGGCTTCGGCAGCGGCTGCGAGTCGGTGGCGACGGCGCACTTTGCCTATCCGCTCGGGCTCGCCGACGGGCTCCTCGCCGCGGCGCTCTGCGGGCTCATCTGCGCCGCGGCCCAGGTGGAGCGCAAGGAAGCGGCGGCGGCGCTGGTGGCGCTCGGCTTCCTCAACCTGCTCCTCAACCTGGTCGGGCTCCTCGAGATGCAGAAGCTCGGCGCCTTCTGCCTCTGGTGCTCGCTGGCCGCCGTCCTCTCGGCGCCGATGGCGGTGCTGGCCGTCGTCTGCGCGCGGGAGTCCGAGCGCGCCGGCAGCGCTGCGCTCTAGCTGTGAAGTCTCAGGACGTTGTTCGCTGAGGAGGAGTGTTCGACTCGGATCTCCGGCGGATATGGGCAGCGGCTTTCAAGCACACCGCGGAGGCGCCGAGAACGCGGAGGTCCTTGGGTTTGCCCGGGGCCAAGCCGGTGATCGGGGCGGGCACCGCTAGCCCAACCAGCCCTCCGCGGTGCGCTTTAAAAGGAGCTTACGGTTCTTCGGCCGCGTTGCCCGGGACGTCGGATTCGATGAAGACCTTGAGCAGGTCCCCGTCGACCTCGCCGCGCTTGGCCTCGTCGAGCAGGATGTCGTAGGCCTTGTCCTTGGGCACGGCGCGCTTGTACGGCCGATCGGAGGCGGTGAGCGCGTCGTAGATGTCGCTGATGGTCATCATCCGCGTCGGCAGCGCGATCTCGGGCTCCTTCAAGCTGCGCGGATACCCGCGGCCGGTGAGCTTCTCGTGGTGCCCGTAGGCGATGTCCGGCACCCGCCGCAGCGTCCGCGTCCAGGGGATCTGGGAGAGGAACCGGAAGGTATGCGAGACGTGCGACTCGATCTCGCGCCGCTCCTCCTCGGTGAGCGAGCCCTTGCGGATGGAAAGCTTCATCACCTCGTGCTGCTGCAGGAAGGGACGCGCCTCGCCGCCGAAGGGCCCCACGTAGTTGCCCTTGGCGATGTCGCCCAGCCGGTCGAAGCTGCCCTCGGCCAGGATGGTCGGCCGGTTGCAGGAGACGACGAACTCGAACATCGACGACAGCTCCTTGCGCCGCGCCGCCAGCTTCCGGTCGATCTCCACCACGCGCCCGCGCGCCTCGTCGGGTGGATGGCGCATGAAAGCGTCCACCTTGGCCCGCTCGGCCACCAGCTCCTCCTGCGTGTAGATGGTCTCGAAGCGGCCACGCAGGTTCTCCAGCTCGAGCGGCTCGAGCTTGTTGGCCTTGACCAGCACGTTCTCGCGGACGCCGACCTTGCCGAAGTCGTGCAAGAGCGCCGCGTAGCGCAGCTCCTGCCGCTCCTGCGTGTTGAGCGAGGCGCCCTTCCAGCGGCCGGCGGAGTCGCCCGCGCGGGGCAGCACGTCGCCAAGGCCCACCGAGAGCCGGGCAACGCGTCCCGAGTGCCCGGCGGTGGTCGGATCGCGCGACTCGATGGCCACCACGCTCGCCCGCACGAACCCTTCGAAGAGCTGCTCGATCTCGTGGTGGAGGAGCGCGTTGTTGACCGCCGCCGCCGCCTGTCCGCCCAGCGCCGAGAGCAGCTCCTCGTCTTCCTCGTTGAAGGGATTTCCGTCGAGCCGGTTGAGCGCCTGCAGGACACCCACCACCTCGTGCTCCACCGAGCGCATGGGGATGCAGAGGATGCTGCGGGTCCGGTAGCCGGTCTGCTTGTCGACATTCTGGTTGAAGCGCGGATCGGCGTAGGCGTCGGGGATGTTCACCGAGGTGTTGGTCTGGGCCACCGCGCCGGCGATGCCGCGGCCGAGGGGGAAGCGGATCTCCTTCATGCCGACGCCCTGCGCGACCTTGCTCCAGATCTCGCCGCGCTCGTGGTCGACGAGGAAGAGGGTGCAGCGATCGGCCTCGACCACGCGGGCGGCGGAGCGGACGATGAGCTGGAGCAGGCGATCGAGATCGCGCTCGGCGACCAGTGCCTTGGCCACCTCGAGGATGCCCCCGAGCTTTTCAACCCGCTTCTGGAGGTTCTGCACGCGCGCGGAGCATACGGTTACGGGGACACCACACGCAACCGCTTGCCAACCCTCCTGGAAGGTATCCGTGCCCCAATGTGGGCAGGCGGAGTTGCGACGGGGGTCTCCCTCAACTGCCGCGTGGGGCGAGGGCGAGCAGGCGGCGGGCTTCGCCCTCGCGCTCGGGCTCGACGTAGAGGCGGGCCAGCGTCGCGGCCTCGGCGTAGCGCTCGTAGAGCGGCGTGTACTCGCCGATGGGCACCTCGCCGCGGGGCGACTTCACCCACAGGGTCGCCTCCTTGCCGTAGTGCGAGAGCACGCCGCGGCTGACGGTGGTGAAGGCGTCGATGCCCGCCTCGCCCAGGGTGGCCTGGTGCGCTTCCAGCTCTTCGGGCGCGGCGCTGCCCAGGAACGGTCCGTGCTCGATGAGCAGCCGGTAGCCCTGCCGCCGCACCACCCGCAGCGCCCAGGGATTCTTCGAGGCGCGCAGCGCGGAGATGAGCGCCACGTCGTCGTGCTCCAGGTATGCGTCCGGGTCCGCCGGCAGGGAGTATTCGCCGGAGCTGGTGTCGCAGTAGCGCTGCAGCAGCACCTCGTAGCCGACCGAGGCGTAGTGGAAATAGACGGAGAGGAACATGTGGTAGCGCGAGAGGAGGAAGTCCTCGAAGGCGAAGACCGCGCGGTGCTGCAACCCTAAGTGCACGCGGCCGTCGCGCTCCACCGCCTCCAGGTTCTGGATGATCCAGTCGGCGTCGAACTTGCCGTAGTTGACGCCGGTATAAAAAGAGTCGCGCTGCAGGTAATCCATCCGGTCGGCGTCGAGCTCCCCGGAGACCACCTGGCGCAGGATGGGCAAGAGGTCGCGCCCGCCGCTCTTGAACGGATACG